>UQAW01000026.1 GCA_900539175.1 uncultured Lachnospiraceae bacterium | reverse complement strand
ACGGATTGCTCCGCATTTCATGCTCCCGCAATCCTGAAAACATTCGAAATCCGCCCTGTTCGGGCTACTTTCTCATGTTTTACGGGTCCCAAAGTCATGCTTTTTCATGCAAGCATGGAACGCATAACCTTTTGACCCTGGTATCATATCATATTGGGAAACTTTTATTCAAATCAAGTAACGAACGAACTTGATTTAAACCAACAAAATTATCTTTATATGTTTTTTTCTGCCTTTATTTTTTTGACCTCATCAACTGAAAGCCCCACAAATTCTGCAATCTTTTCAAGCGTTATTGATCCATCTTCCAACATTTTTTTTGCGACATTTATCATTCCCTCTTTCAATGTCTGATTCCTCATATCTTCCATAGCCCGGCACATAATCTCGATTCCCTCCTTGCTCTCTTTGAAAAATCTCACCCTGTCTGCCAATGTCCCATAATACATATCGGCTGCGTCTGTGCAGGAGAAGTCATGCATTAACTTCCCGATTGGCGTATCTCCACGGTAAGCACCATTTACATATAGTATGTGCGAACCGTCCTCAAATTTTTTCCCGGTTTCTAAAAAGCACCGCTCAACCGGATAGAGCGGCAGCCCTTTTGCCATTACATCATTCTCTGTGATAAAGATTACCCACGTTTCTGGCAGCTGGTCAAAATCCTCGCCTTTTTTCAAGAGGTTTGCGTCCATCATGCTGCTATTGTATCTTGCCCTTTTTCTCCCAGCGCCTTTATCTGAGCGCTGTATTTCCACGTTCAGTTTTGCCCCGGTACTGTCCGTAGCCAGAATATCCAGCCTCACCGAACGATTCAGCAGATTCTCCACAAACACCTGAGTGTGAACGTCCAGAACCTTTAAATCCGGCTTTTCCAGTACAATCCGCAATACCAGTTCTATGCTTGCCGTATCTCCCTCAAAACACTTTGTGAGGAAATCATCATCAAGCAGGCGAAAACCTCTGAGCCTCTGTAAATCTTCCTGATGTTTCTGGTCTATCTGTTCCGTCACTGTCAATCTTCCCACCTGCTTTCCCTTTCGTTTTTGTATCTCCATACTACCATAAACCTCCTGATTTTACAAGCCGAGAACCAGCGCATTTCTGATTCCCGACCTCTTGCTATGAATGATCTTTATAAAAAAACTTGGAGCAAATATACGAAGCTTAAGAAAAGAAGCCGGAATCACGCAAGAAACACTTGCCACAAAAATGCAAATTAATGGATGTGATATTACTCGAAGTGCCTATGCCAAAATTGAAGTTGGTCAACGTCACATCTATCCTGACGAATTGTATCTAATCAAAGCTATTCTAAATGTAGATTGGAATGATCTCTTCGTGCCAATGAATGATTAAAGGAGGTACTGCCACACCAAAAAGCATGACAGCACCTCCTATTTGTCCTTTTCAAATACAGATACTCACTATATCTGTCTGACTTTAGGCAGAAACTGTAAGTATCTGTATTTTGTTTATGATCAATTCTTAAAACTATGAATCGGTGCCGGAATCCGTCCGGTACGGTTGATGAACTTCTCACAGGAATACGGATTCACCGGCATGATCGGCGCATACCCCAGAAGCCCGCCGAATTCCACGGTCTCTCCAACCCCTTTTCCGATTACCGGAATCAGGCGGACCGCTGTCGTCTTCTGATTGATCATACCGATTGCCATTTCATCGGCCGTAATTCCGGCAATGGTAGCTGCGGAAGTATCTCCCGGAATAGCGATCATATCCAGACCTACGGAGCAGACACAAGTCATAGCCTCCAGCTTTTCCAACGTCAGAGCGCCTGCGTTGACTGCATCGATCATTCCCTGATCTTCACTGACCGGAATAAATGCACCGCTTAATCCGCCTACATAGGAGGATGCCATAACACCGCCCTTTTTCACCTGGTCATTCAATAATGCCAGAGCTGCAGTTGTTCCCGGAGCTCCTACGGACTCCAGACCAATTTCCTCCAGAATCTCAGCGACGGAATCGCCGATCGCAGGCGTCGGAGCCAACGACAGGTCTACGATACCGAACGGCACACCGAGACGTTTGGATGCCTCCTGAGCGACAAGCTGTCCCACACGTGTTACCTTAAATGCTGTCCTCTTGATCGTCTCGCAGAGCACCTCAAAATTCTTACCTCTTACTTTTTCCAGTGCGTGCTTTACAACACCAGGACCGGATACGCCCACATTGATGATGGCATCTGCCTCCGTCACGCCGTGGAATGCACCTGCCATAAATGGGTTGTCATCCGGAGCATTACAGAATACCACCAGCTTTGCACAGCCCATACAGCTATTATCTTTGGTTGCCTCTGCCGTTTCCTTGATGATTTCTCCCATCAGCTTTACTGCATCCATGTTGATTCCCGTCTTTGTGGAACCTACGTTTACGGAACTGCATACATTCCCTGTCTTTGCAAGTGCTTCCGGAATCGAACGGATCAGATATTCGTCTGCCTGCGTCATTCCCTTGGAAACCAGCGCCGAATAGCCGCCGATAAAATTAACGCCAACCTCATGCGCTGCTCTGTCCAGAGTCTCGGCAATGGTTACAAAGTCCTTCGGACCTTTACAGGCTGCCGCACCGATCAGCGCAATGGGTGTCACAGAAATTCGCTTATTTACTACCGGAACCCCATATTCTCCTGCAATCTCATCACCGGTTTTTACCAGATTTTTGGCATACTTTATAATCTTATTGTAAATCTTTTCGTTTACCTTCTCAAGATCAGAATCAATACAATCCATAAGACTGATACCCATCGTGATCGTTCTCACATCCAGGTTCTCTTCTGCAATCATATGATTCGTTTCATTGACCTCAAACATATTAATCATGTGATCCTATCTCCTTTTCCTCTGTTCTCACAAAAAAGATGCATCGCTTTAAATCCGGTGCATCATATCAAAGATTTCCTCATGCTGGCACTGGATCGTAACACCAATCTCTTCGCCCAGCTGCTTCAAATCCTCAGACATCTCTGCAAAAGCTTTTGTACAATCGGATGCATCCACAATCATCATCATGTTGAAAAAGCCCTGCACGATTGTCTGAGAAATATCCTCAATATTAACGTTCACATCCGCCAGATAATTGCAGACCTTTGCAATGATACCTACCGTATCCTTCCCTACGACTGTAATAATGGTTCTCTTCATAATAGACTCTCCTTTATTCAAAAATTAATTTTTTTACTGTTTCGAAGCACCTTTTCTTTTTTTACACGATAACAAGATCCGATACTTCATTCCGTCTCGCCACAGCGATATGAAAATCTTTAGATGTATAAGGGGTATCTCCCATCGTAACCTCCGAACATACCGTTTCAAAAGCAAGCGCCTCATAATTATTTTCCTGGCTGAGATGCCCAAGCAAAATGTCCTTCATGCCGTCATGCAGCAGTTTACATAAAAGCTGTCCCGCCATACAATTGGACAAATGTCCCCGTTCACCTAAAATCCGCTGTTTCAGATAATAGGGATAGGCTCCCACCTGGAGCATATTCACGTCATGGTTCGCCTCAAGAAGCAATGCATCCAACCCCTGCAGATTCTTTACGATATAATCATCGTATTTACCCAGATCTGTGGCAATCCCCACCGAACGTTCTCCATGGCTGATCCGGTATCCCACAGGTTCCGCCGCATCGTGGGAAATTGTAAATGGATTAATCTCCAGATCTCCTATGGAAAATGCCTGATCTGCTGAAATCTCATGAAAAATTCCTTCCGGAAATTTGCCCAGACTGCTGCAGTTTTGGATCTCCCGTATCGTTCCCGGAGTGGCATATATGGGAATCTGATGTTTTCTTGAGAGGACACCTAACCCCTTAATGTGGTCAGAATGTTCATGCGTAATCAGTACTCCATCTAAATCTTTTCCGGTATGCCCAATCGTATTCAGCCCGTTCTCTACCCGCTTTCCGCTGATGCCCGCATCAACCAGAATACTGGTGGTGTCGCTGCCTGCAAAAATACAGTTGCCGCTGCTTCCGCTTGCAATACTACAAAGTTTCATATGTACTCATCCTTTGATCTATCTGTCTGATGGTGTCCTCCAGATCACCGCTGTTATCAATCTCAAAATCACAGTGGTCAGAAAATTCTTCCTCTGACAACTGACTTGCCATGATTTCATCAATTTTATGCTCGGTATATCCCCGATCCTGCTTCAGGCGCTCCCTGCGGACATGCTCATCTGCATAAATATACCACAGTTCGTCACAAATTTCATCATATTTATCTTCAATTAATAATGCTGCTTCCACAAAAAAGAAGAGTGTCCCCTGTTTTTCCTCCCGTTCGATCGCTTTTCGGATATATTTTTTCACACTGGGGTGTACGATTTCATTAACCTTCAACCGCATCTTCTCATCCCGGAAAACAACAGAAGACATCTTTTTCCGGTCAAAGTTACCGGAAGCATCGGTAAACCCGGGACCAAGAAGTTCAAGCAACGGCTTATAGCAAGCCTGTCCGGGCTGCATCAGCAGATGAGCCGCCTCATCTGCCTGCAATACCGTCGCATCAAAATTCTTCCCGATATAAGTCAAAACCTCACTCTTTCCCGAACCGACACCACCGGTTATTCCAATAATCTTCATCTTCTGTCTCCTCCATCAATCTTACGTCTATTCCACACTTTGCATATTCCTCTGTTCAGCCTTCGTCAATGCGCTTCATACCAGTTTTTTCCGGTATTCATATCTACTTCCAGAGATACTGCCAGGTCCGCGGCTCCCTTCATCTCCTGCCGAAGCAGTCTGCATACAGCTTCTACTTCCTCTTCCGGCGCCTCAATCAACAACTCATCATGAACCTGGAGCAGCAGTCTTGCCCGAAATCCTTCCATCTTCAATCTCTGGTTGACCCGCACCATGGCAATCTTAATGATATCCGCCGCCGTTCCCTGTATCGGTGCATTCATCGCTACGCGCTCGCCGAAAGAACGCTGCATAAAGTTACTTGATTTCAGCTCCGGCACCGGTCTGCGGCGTCCGAACATGGTAGTCACATACCCTTCCTCTTTTGCCTTTACAACCGTTCCATCCAGAAACTCTTTGATACCGGGATACGTCTCAAAATATTTTTCGATATAATCAGATGCTTCCTTTCGGGTAATACTCAGATCCTGACTCAGTCCAAACGAGCTGATGCCATACACAATTCCGAAATTCACCGCTTTTGCATTTCTCCTCTGGAGGGGAGTTACCTCATCAAAGGGAACGTGAAATACCTGTGAAGCTGTGATCCGGTGAATGTCCTGGGCTTCCCTGTATGCCTGAATCAAACGCTCATCCCCGGAAAGATGTGCCAGCACACGCAGCTCAATCTGGGAATAGTCTGCATCGATAAAGACACACCCTTCCTCCGGCACAAAAACCTTTCGGATCAGACGCCCCAGCTCCATGCGGATTGGAATATTCTGTAAATTCGGTTCCGTACTGCTGATTCTTCCGGTCGCTGTGATCGTCTGGTTAAAGGTAGAATGAATTCTGCCATCCGGTCCGATACAGACTGCCAGCCCATCCGCATACGTAGACTTTAACTTTGTCAGCTGACGATACTCCAGAATATCATTGACAATCGGTGCCTCCGGCGCCAGCTTTTCCAGCACATCCGCGGCGGTAGAGTATCCGGTCTTTGTCTTCTTGCCTCCGGGCAGTTGAAGCTTTTCAAACAAAATAACACCCAATTGTTTCGGCGAATTAATATTAAACGCTTCTCCCGCCTGCTGATAAATCTCTTTTTCCAATTCTGTAATCCGTACCTGCAGCTGCTCCCCATAGGTCTTTAATGCCTCTCCTTCCGCCCGGATTCCTGCTTTCTCCATATCATAAAGCGTAAATGCCAGCGGAATTTCTACCTCGCGGTATAACTGATACATCCCAAGATCCTTTAATCTCTGTGTCAGCGGCTCTTTCGAACAGTAAGCACTATAGGCCATATAGCCGCCATAGGAGGCAAGAATTCCCGGATCAACCTTACAGAACTTCGGCAGCTTACTGCTTCCGAATAAGTCCTCTGCCGTGGTCAGAATTTCACCCGCAAACTCTTTGGCAATGTCATCATACGTATAATTCGATTTTAACGGATTCAGAAGGTAGGCGGCAATCTGACTGTCGAATACCTTTGTCTGCTCTGCTTCCTTCACATAAGACAGCATCCCCTTGATATCTGGAACGGACACCATCCCGCAGACTTGAAATAACTGATTTAAGTACTCTCGTATCTTTTCTTCGGTAAAGGTTTCTCCTACCGGAAGATAATACACATCCTCTCTTCCAAAAGCAATGCCGATTCCCCAAAGCTTTTCATCCTTTACAAGCGTCGCACCTGCCGTCTTCGCTGCTTCTGCCTTTACCAGAATCTCCTGAACCTGCTCTTCCCTGTCAGGAACTTTCACTTCCAACGTTTCTTCCAGAACCGTATTTCCATCCTCAAAGCGAGTCAGCAGATTCTTAAAATCCAGCTTGCGGAACATCTCGTATGCCTGGGGAGTATAGAGATTCTCCAGGCGGGCCTTCTCCAGATGATAGTCGATGGGACTGTCCGTACAAATCGTAGCCAGCGTCTTGGATAACTGTGCAAGATCATAATGTTCCCGCAGGGACTGCTGTGCTTTCTTCGGCTTAATCTCATCCACATGGGCGTAAGCATTTTCCACCGTCTGGTACTCCAGAAGAATCTTTGTCGCCGTCTTCTCTCCGACCCCCGGGATTCCCGGAATATTGTCGGAAGCATCTCCCATCAACGCTTTCAAATCTATAATCTGCTTCGGCGCAAGCTGATATTTCTCCAGTACCTCCGCCGTATGATAATCTTCCATCGTCGTCTTCCCCATCCGTGTCTTCGGGATCCGGATCAGAATATGGTCTGTGGCAAGCTGCAGAAGGTCTCTGTCCCCGGATACAACCGTAACTTCCATCTCTGCCTTCTCACAATTCACCGCGATGGTCCCCAGAATATCATCCGCCTCGTATCCTTCCTTGGTCACGATAACCACGCCCATGCTTTTCAGCACCTCCTGCATCAGCGGGACCTGTTCCTTAAGCTCCTCCGGCATTCCCTTCCTGGTTCCTTTATATTCCGCGTATTGCATATGACGGAATGTGGGCGCATGCACATCAAATGCCACTGTCAGGTACTGAGGTTTTTCCTCCTCCAGTATTTTAAATAAGATGTTCAGAAATCCGTACACCGCATTGGTATGCCGGCCTTCTGAATTCGTAAGATCCGGTATTCCGTAAAATGCACGGTTCAAGATACTATGACCATCAATCAGTACTATTTTTTCACTCATATACTTGTTGCCTTTCTTTTATTCTCTGCCTGTTACCCATCGGATTCTCTGGAAGCCGCCGTCTAAAAGAGATCCGGAAGCTGAAGGATATCCATGAACTGCAAAGTCATCAGAATATCTGCCGCAAGCAGAAGAACAATGGTCACTGCCAATATCCTTTTTTTGCGTTTTTTCCGCTTCAGCATAAGTTCCTTTTCCTGCAGCTCCTGTAAAAGCATCGCCTTAATGTCATAAGATACATCTGCCCCCTCCTCCAGAACCCGGGTGGCAAGACCGATAATAAAGTATGTCTCCAATTCCTCATAACAATCCGGACAGGAACGTACATGTTCTATAAAACCTTCCAGTTCTTTTGCTTTCAGACGATTCTTCAGATAATCCTGAATCATATTCTGGCATTCCTTACAAGTCATGGAAACTCCTCCTTAAGATCAGAAAAATGGAGTTTTTCCCGGACGCAAGGCCGGAAAAACCCCATCCCTTTGATAAATGATAGAATCATTTTATCACACTTTCCCCTTTGTTTCCACAAAAGATTTGGATATTCAGGCAAAGACGAGCTGCACACATACACACCACTTACTGATTTACGGCTCCAGCAATCCGTATTTTTTCTTAATCCGATCCAGTTTCTTCATCATCGGCTCTCCAAGAACCCCAAGAAAAATCACGGTGGATCCCCCATGCACCAGATTCAGCGGAAATCCACTGGCATACACTGCAAGAAAACTGGCAACTTCCAACTTCCCTGTTCCAAGCGAGACACTGGAAGTATCCATTAATATTCCATAAATCACCAGGACAGACAAACCGCCGTAAAGACACAGCCATACCTTAAAATGCTTCCATCTGCCCCGCTTTCTCCGAAAAATCAATCCTGCCAGGAATCCGATGATTCCAAAAGAAAACATCTGCCAGGGTGTCCATGGTCCCTGTCCAAAGAAAAAGTTTGACACAAAACCTGCAAGCGCACCGGTCAGAAATCCCGCCTCTGCCCCCAGACTGATTCCTGCGATGATTACAATGGCTGCCGTGGGCTTAAAATGGGGAAGCATAAAAAATGCCACCCGCCCTGCCGCGGCAAGGGCTGCCATCACTGCAATTACCACCACCTCCCGCGCCTGTGGTCTCCGGTTTTCAAACACCAGAAAGAATGGCAGCATGGAAAGTACAATGACACACAGCGAGATAAAATATTCGCTTCGGTTATTCAGAAAAAAGATTCCAAAAAAGATTACCGCAGGAATTGCAGCCAGAATCAATGCAGAAGCAAGTATCGTCCTTCGGCCGATTCCCTGATCCTCCTGCTCATATCTGGTGATATAATACTCTGCTCCATACTCTTTTCTGGTATCAAGAAGCGGGCGGAGCGCAAAAAGCATTACAATTCCCAGAAGGATCTGTACATACGCATATGCGGAAAGCTGCACATGACTGTTGATTGTCAGATTCCAGAAAGAATTACATTTTCCCTCCAACAGATCCAACATCATATTTGTATCCATAGCCCAGGCGAAAACCACCAGTGAGAGAAACGCATTATAAAGAAAAGTGATACGTCCAAGCCACACTGCTTTTACCCGAAAGCGGTACGCCGCCAGTATAAATATCACACACAAACTCACACCAATCCACATGGCAGCTTCCAGCCTCACCGCCATCCGGGTTCCAACCCGTACCACACGCTCCGGCACCGGATAGCCCCATGTCAATCCTTCGTAAAATCCGGAAAGTCTGCAAAGCGTACTGGTATCAGGATATGGAGAATACTTCAGTTCAGGCATAGAAACCCAGGGCAAAAAAAGCATGGAAACAATCTCAAAAAACGCCGCTGCCACAGGAATCATCGCCTGGGTGTCCATTCCCCTGGCAAACCGTCCATCTTCTGTCTCCCTTCTCATCATCTTTGACATTGTCTGATCACATCCTTTACTGTCACTGCTTCCGGATACCATTTTCTCGCCATCCGGTTCACAGCAGTTGTATAGAAGCTGTTCCCACAAAAAAACTGCCGGGAGGGTTTGCTGGTCACAACGCTGCCGTTAAAAAACAGGGCACAGATATCTGCATATTCCGCACAAAATTCAATATCGTGGGATACCATGATAATCGTCTTTCCCTCATTGAGAAGATTTCGGAAAATCTTCGCCAGTTTTCGCTTATAGAAGCTGTCCATACCTTTTGTCGGCTCATCAAGAAGCAAAACCTCCGGATTCAAAAGCAGGACTTTTGCAAGTGCCGCTCTCTGCTGTTCTCCGCCGGATAAATCATAAGGATGTGATTTCAGAAGATGGGGGATTTCCGTCTGTTCTGACACTCTTTGTATCGCTTCCGGATTTCCCCTCTTCCCAATGATTTCCCACAGATCCTCTTCCACCGTATCCTTTACAAACAAAGACTGGGGATTCTGCGGCAAGATTCCCAGAATCTTCCCATGAATTTCCTGTTCCTGGTATTTTCTGATATCCTTTCCTTTCAGGAAAATCTTTCCCCGATACGGCTTATACAGCCTTCCGAGCAGAGAAAGCGTTGTGGTCTTCCCGGTTCCGTTGCCGCCTAAAAGACAGTAAAGCTCTCCCGCATGAACCTGCATATTCAGATCCTGTACGACATCCGGTGTATTCTTCTCATAGCGAAACCAGACATCTTTCGTCTCCATGATAACAGCAGCATTTTTATTTTCGGATGCTTCCGATGTTCCGATGGCTGCTGCAGAAGCACTTACTTTTGTTTTCTCAAACGCCTCTGCCGTTGACTTTGCAGCACTGTTTTGGTATTTTTCCAGCCATTCCCGCCCCTCCCGGACGGTCACCGGACATTTGCCCGTCCCGCCCAGTGCATGAAAGGTCCGCATCGGAACCGGCATAGCATAAAACATATCATTGTCTTTAAGTTTTGAAATCAGGTTTTCCGGTCTGTCAAGAACCAAGGTCTCTCCCTGCTCCAGCACCAGCACCCGGTCCGCATAGGCAAGAACCTCCTCCAGCCGATGCTCGATCAGGAGAATCGTCGTCCCCAGTTCTCTGTTGATTTTTTTGAGGGTTGCCAGAAAGTCCCCTGCCGCAAGGGGATCTAACTGGGAGGTCGGTTCATCCAGTACCAGAAGATCCGGCTGCATCGCCATAACAGATGCCAGATTCAGCATCTGTTTCTGCCCGCCCGACAGCTCCTCCACATTTTTCATAAACCAGGTCTGTATCCCGAAAAAGCTTGCCATCTCGGCGACCCGAAGACGGATCACACCTGGTTCATATCCCAGATTCTCCATCCCGAAGGCCAGCTCATGCCATACCTTATCCGTCACGATCTGATTATCCGGACTTTGCAGGACATAGCCGATTCGCGATGCCTGCTCCCGAACCGACACTTCACGCAGAGGTATCCCATCCAACAGGATCTCTCCCGTCACAGTTCCATAAGGCGACATGGCCGTCTTAAAATGCCGGAGAAGAGTGGATTTCCCGCAACCAGATTTCCCGCATATCACCAGGAATTCCCCCTCCCGAATCGAAAGGCTGATATTTTTCAGCGCTGCTTTCGTCTGCTCCGGATAAGTAAATGTCAAATTTTTGATCTCAAATAACGCCACCGGACGGCCTCCTTTCCATTCAAAAGCACCGGCAGAAAACATAGGATTCCATATCCCAGATAGACAAGCACTGCCGCCGGAATATTCTCATTCATTTTAAATACCGGAAAATACAAGATGCTCACCCACTGTTTCGCTGCTGCATAGAGGAAAGCCAAAAAAAACATTCCTAAGAACAGAAGTATTCCTGCATCCCTTTTCGTAAACCGATAAATACTGTAATTTGTTCTTCCCCTCAGACCGTAGCCCCGGGATTTCATGGAATCTGCCGTCTCCACCGAGTTTTCAAGCGCCCATGTGGTAGTGATGGACAGAATCTTCATCCCATGCAAGGCCCGTTCACTCCATTTTCCGCTGGATACATCCCTCCCGATACACCGCTGTGACTGGGAAACCTTTCTCACCTGATTTGTAAAACGCGGGACAAACCGCAGAGTCATGGAAAACAGCAAAGAAAAGGCAGGGATCGTTTTTCCAAACAGATACATCACCTTATCCGAAGTCATAACAAGATGAAAACAGGAACACCATAAAAGTACCGCTGCCAGCATCAGACCCGATACAATCCCATACACGATAGATTCCAGAGTTACCGGATTTCCATCCTTCAGATAAAACAACATGGTTGCTCCCTTATGGCTGAATACAGGATTGATCACTGCCATCAGCAGCATCACCGGAAAAATTCCAAACAAAATTCTGCGAAAGGCTTTCTCTCTTTGCAGGCAGAAGCTGTACAGCATTGCCGCACAAAGAGAGAGCCCCAAAAATACCGGATGCATAAAAAACATGGAACTTCCGATAACCATCAAAAAGTACATAAAGTTCACCACCGGGTGATATGACGAAAAAGTATCCATACCTCCCCCTTACCGACCCAGATCCCTGCCCAGATCACAGGTATAATGCCATTCAATCACATCTCCGCTTTGAATCTGGTAACGGCTGCATCCATAGTTGGGATACCAGCCGTTTACACAGTACATCCATCCGGAATATCTTCCGCATTCCTTCTCATACAGATTGTTAATCCCTTCTACATAAGCACTGTTATAAGCCGGGGTAAAAGATGCTTCCATATGAATCCTGTTGTTCTGCATCTCCCTGACCAGAAGATCATACACGGATTCTCCCTGATAAAAAGTGACTGTCCGCCGGGAATAGATCACGCCGTCCGCCGGGACAAGTTCCTCTTTCCCTTCTGCCAGATCGTCCATGTTATTCAGAATCGTGGAGCATTCCACATACATGGTACAGGTCAGGCTGGTATTGGTATTAATCTCCTCATCCTGTGGTTCCACAGGCTGGGGCATCCCTTCCGGCACCGGATCCGTATAATAATTATCCGCACTGGCCTTGCTTTCGCCAGATCCATGATTCTGATTTCCGCTCCTTTGTTCTGCCCCGGAAGACTGCCCGGAGGATTTTGAGGAAGTCTCTGTTTCCGCAGAGGAAGCACTTGCTTTGGAGTTATATTTACTGAAATCTTCTTCCTCATCTTCATATTGGGCATCCACATAGGCTTCATCAATATATTCCGGCTTCTTCTCATTCTGCTCCTGACTGCTTCTGGTATCTTCTTCCCTACTGTCTTCCTCCAGCGATCTGTCTGCCTCTTCCTGACTTTCCCCGGATGTTTGCTCCTCCTTCAAAGAAGAAGTCTGGCATCCACTGAGGACCAAAATAGCCGTCAATAGAAAACAGAGCCAGAAACTTTTTCTCTTTTTCATTTCTTCTGCCCCCTTTTCTTTCTATATAAAATCACACCGTATACAGCTGCGGCCGCCGCAAGCACACCTGCCAGTACCCCATACTTCAAATTTGAGCGTTCTTCCTGTGTACCGGTTACAACGGTTTCTTCTGTCTCATCCCAGGGAGTGGGTGTGCCAAACTCATCCGTCTCCTCTTTAATCACTGCCTGCTCCCCTTTCGTATCCTCATCGTCCAGAGAACCCGCCAGGGCCCGTTTGGCAATAAAATAATCACCGCCCTTCTCCAGGGTAAACGCTGTCTTTCCATCTTTCACAGTGACCTTTTTCACATATTCTGCCTGCCTGTTTTCCGCATCATAACAAAAGAGCAGCAACGTATCATCCTTCAACTCCGTATTAAGAGAAATCAACAGCTTTCCGGGGAATATATCCATCTCTTCCATACAGAGAATCAGCGGGCTTACCGCGAGGGCACGAATGTCTTCTTCATGCTCACACGTTGTCTTGATATCGTATGAAAATGCTTCGGTACGCCTGACATCCTTTCCATGAATGGTAATCGTATAAGTAACGGTGTCGGAAAGCTTTCCTTCCGCCTGCAGATTGATCTCCTTATCTTTAATCTCCTTCAGCTCTTTCTCGGAAATGATACCGCTTTGTTCTGCTTTCACCAGACTTTGCTCCGAATGACCGGAAGAAGATGCGGATTCTGCTTTTTGGGAGTTTCCGCCCGCGGTGCTGTTTCCGGTACTGCCTGCGGACGTTTTGGTACTATCTGCGGACGTTTTACTGCTGCTGCCGGAACGCTTACCTGTCTCTGTGCTTCCGCTCTCTGCAAAACCGGGCACTGCTCCGGCAATACTGCCATCCCCATAAGTTTTGTCCAACCGCAACACTTCATCAGACAGCCAGTAGCATCCGCCCATGGAAACCTTCATCTCAATCGTTCCGGAAGCTGCCGCTGCCGTTTTTGCACTCTGAATGGTCAGTCTGCCGGGATTCAGCCAATAGAGCTGATATCTGCCGTCGGATACACCGCTCTTTGCCCTTAATGTGACAGAGCCGTTCATACTTCCGTCCTGGGCAAACACAATCTGAGCTGCTGATCCTTTTACCGTCTGATCCCCCTCCTGCAAACGCACACCTGCCTTCACATCACGAACCGCCTGCACACTGCTTCCATCATAGGTCAGGGTATAACCAGAACCATTCGCCAGAACTCCCCGATAAGTAAAGGTTTCTTTCGTTGCCATCAGATTCTGGAATACCCTGGCCGGAATCACTTCATCCTCCAAAGCCCGCAAGACATCCGCTGCGTCCAACAGGCTCTGCCGGTTCGTAAGCAGCTCCTGTTCTTCTATCCGCAGTGTACTGTACCGTTCCATCAATTGCCGAACCGTCTTCTCATCATCCTGGCTGATTCTCAGAGGATCGATGCCGTCCCAGATATCCTGATCCAACCCCTCCACCAACTGCTGTCTGGCTGCGATAGCCGTCAGATATCCTTCCAGCTTTTCTTTCAGGTTTTCCTTTACCGGCCACTCTCCCAGACGTTCCAGTTCTAACAGATATTGATTCACCAGAATTTTGTCAGAAATTTTAACGGGTGTGGAAATAGCTTCAATCTTTTCCGCCAGTTCCTTTCGTGCTTCTTCCTTTTGCTTTTCTGCCTCAGCCTCCAGTTTCTCCACTCTGGCAAGAAGTTCTGTAAGCTTCGCAGCATTCGTTACCAGCCCCTGCTCGCCCAAAGACAGCTTTTCAAAGGCTTCTTTTGCGGCTGCTACCGCATCTTTTTGCTCCAGGGTCAGATCTGCCGCATCCGGCAGTCCGTCAATCTGCCGGATAAGCGCCTTGACTTCTGCTTTGGCATCTGTGTGCACCGTCAGTGTCCATTCTTCCGAAGTTCCGTCCTGATGTTTCACAGTGATACCAAGCACCGTTCCTTCTTCTACAGGGATGTTCCCCTCCACAGGCGTGCTTCCGTCTGACCTGCGGTAAGAAGAAACATATGTCTTTCCATCCGCAGTCACCTCCGCTGCATCATAATTTCCCACAGGTACATTCTCAAACGTAATCGTATTCGCTCCTTCTCCTACAAAAAGTGCTGCATCTGCACCGGCCGCAGCCGTATAGACTGCCCCGTCTGCCCGAGCCACATATTGAGCCGTATTTGCCGTGTCCCTGAAATCATACAGACTAAGGCCCTGCTGATAATACCGGTAAGCAGCAATCGCATACATCGCCTGCCCGGTGGCCAGTGCATTGGAAGTCCGGTTTGTACTTTTATGTAAAAAACCACCGGTGGAGGTATTGTAATATTTTGCTAACCCGTCCATCAGACTTCTCCCGCCGGATGAGGTAACGGAAGAAGGATCGATCCCCATAGCCGCAAAGGCTACAATCGCCTGAGCAGTAGACTCACAATTGTAATCTCCTCCGCTTTCCAGATCTCCGTCCGCCGAAATTCCATTTCTCAGAAACGTAAGTCCTTGATCCACTGCCGCTTTCACTGCTTCGTCTCCGGTATAATAAGGCGCCAGCGCCTGAATTGCCATCCCTGTAATATCTGCATCTGCAATATTGCCGCTTAATGTCCATCCGCCGGATTTCACCTGATTTTCCAGAATATACTGAATCAGGTCTTCTCTGCTGTACTTTGCACCTTCTGGTATCGGATATCCTTTGGTATCTACCGACAATAACGCCCAGATTGCACCGTTGATTCCCTGCTCCCAGGGTTCACCCGCCAGACAGTTATAGACGCCGTCCGCAATCAGGTTCTGTCCTCCCACAGCTGTGGGATCTCCTCCTGCTGCCAGCACCGCTGCTGTCAGACGGTGCCACTCCGTAGCCGTATTTGTACTCAGTCCGTTAGAAGGATCCTGGGTATATTTCTTCCTGACGTAGGAATCCGCCGCGGCCAGAAAGCCACTGTAATTGTCAGAAACCCCCAGACGTCCCAGACAAAATGCATACCAATCCGTAGACGTACTGCTGACTTTCTGCAAAAACGTACTGTTCATCACCTGCGCTCCGCTTCCACGCATCCAGTTCACAGTATTTTGAACCATCCCGTCCCAGTCATAGACAGAAGCCAGGCGCAGCCTCCCGTCTTCCTCCAGATCCAGATCTGACAGCCCGAATACCATAAGCTCCTCTTCACTGTTCCAGGAATCCAAATCTGCTGCTCCCACTTCTTCAGACTCTTCTGTTTCCTGCGATATTTCCATTTCCTGTACTGCCTTAAGTTTTTCGGTCTCTGCACGGACCGAAGCCGGGCAGAGGGAAAGAACGATTGCGGCCGTCAAACATAGACTGCATAATTTTCGTTTCATGGGTTTTCTTCCTCCCATTTATTTATGTGCGTTTTTCTTCTTTTTGTAAACCACCAGACCTGTGCAGACACCCGCCGCTGCGATCAGAGCAATCACAAGGGGAAGTACCTCTGTACGATCTCCTGTTTTTACTTTACCGGTTCTGCTTGTGCCGCTTCCGCTGCCAGAACTGTCTCTGTTTTCAGAAGAAGTTCCGCTGCCGGGACTGTTCACGGTCACAGTCGATGCTTCCACTGCCACACCGAATTTTCCCAGAAGACGGGTCTCTACGGATACTACACCATCTGTTACTTTTCCGGTTAAAGTTTCGATCCTGCCATTCACTACATGCAGGATACGCAGGGTCTTGCCGTTATATTTCTCTCCCACCTGAATTCTCAGCGTCAGAGTTCCCTCCGGCAATACTTCCTGATTATCCTGAAACAGCCGGACATCGTACAGACGAATCAGCGCCTCCTTCGAAGTGATTTCCTTCTGCATCAGCTTTACATCACTGTCAGACGCTTTCAGTGCTTCCAGACGCAGTTCATAACCAGATAAATTTTTACCCGTTACAGATATCGGGTAATTCTGATACGTCAATGTTATATCCCCGTCCTCTTTCCCCGGTACAGGCGTCGGTGCCGGCTGATTTGGATTCTCCGGCGCAGGGGTTGGCGTTGATGTCGGCGTCGGTGTTGGGGTCGACGTTGGCGTTGGGGGTGACGTTGGCGTTGGGGTCGGACCAGGAGTCGGTTCTTCCTGCCGCCGTAACTCTTCTATCCTGTCCTCAAGTGCAGTCAATGCATCTGAGAAATCTTTCGTAACGTATGCTTTCTGATCTTCTGTCAATGCTTCATAAGCATGCCTTGCTGCATCAACCGAAGGCTCATCCGTCAAAACAAGCGTTTCCAGAGGAGGCAATGCTGCAATCTGGTCCATAACCCCCTGTGCCGCTTCCTGATCTGCGGCCTCTTTTTTAAGTTCCTGCATTCTGTCCAAAGCTGCTGTCAGCTCATCCAGCAACTCCGGTGCAACCTCCTTTTTCTTATCTTCACTCAGTGCATCGTAATGAGCTTTGACACGCTCCACGGCTTCTACTTCACGCAAGGTCAGCTCCTCTGCTGGCGGCAGCGCCTGAATCTCCTGTTCCAACAGTTCCACTGCTGCCGCTTCCAGTAATTCTGCCATACGAGTCTCTGCCCTGTTCAAGCTTTCGTAAAGTTCCTCTGGTATTAACTTTTTCTGGTCGTCTGTCAGGAGCATATATGCGTTTCTGACTTCCTCCACCATTTCCCGATCCTCAAGTGTCAGATTCTCTGCTGACGGCAGTTCCTTAATCTGACCTGCTACCGTCTCCGCTGCTTCCTGATCCCCTTTCTGCTTCTGCAGTTTCCCAAGCTGTGCTTCTGCTTCGGTAAGTGTCAGATAATTCGTCACATACCGCTTCTCTTCCCGGGTCAGGGCATCATAAACCGCCCGGGCCGCTTCGATCGCTTCTTGACTCTCCAGTGTCACCTCACCGATCGCGGCAATCTGCTGTTCTGCCTTCGAAGCATGTTCCTTTGCTCCCGGCGTTACGTCTTCAGCCTCCAGCCATTTCTCCCAGGTAGAGGCATCCCCCCGGGAACCACCGGACCAATCCGCTGCCTCATAGCGATAATCCTCGATATAATGGAACACAATTTCATCACCGGTAGTGACATAGCAATCCTGCACCCCATCCCCCGGATGGAAACCATTTACCGTATACATCCAACCGGAATACAAGCCATTCTCTTTCTCAGCAAGACGATAATCTCCGCAGGCTGACGGAGCCGTGATGGAGCGAATATAATTCTCTTCCAGACCCTCATAGGTCAGCCCCGCTTCCTCCAAAGCAGCTGCAAAAACTTCTGCCACAGTCACTTCTTCTTTATCAAAGGTATAGGTTTCCGTTGCAAGCCAGGTGGTATAGGCATGCTTCTCTGCGGCATCCCCATGCTTTACATCTCCGATCAGACGGAAGGTTACAGCAGTCGTATTCGGATCCGCAGAAGAATCCAGAACCTTCTTCACCGTGATCGTGCACAGATTGGCTGTCAGTATATTATTTCCGTTTTTGTCCCTCTTCACTGCCGTCAGACGGTGATTTCCCAAAGCAGAAATTTTGTCTGCTGGAACTAAGAATTCCCCATCACTGTCTGTCTGCCCAATCCATCTGCTTCCTTCATAAATATCTGCCTCCGCGACGGGCAACGCAGCCCTTCCGTCATTTTGAACCGGTGTACCGCTCAGCCGAAGGAGGACTTCTTCTCCTTTGTTGATCGCAGCAGTCTCCGGATTCATCCAGGTATGCAGCATGCCTTCATAATCGGCATTGTAATAATAGCAGATGACATCATCGTCTTTTGCTAATGTATTCGCCGGATCTTCACAGACAACCCCATTGATTTCACAAACCCATCCTGCATCTTCTCCATGTCCGGCAGTATCTGCTTCTTTTCCGGGAAGTAAACTTCCTTTGGAACAGGAAAAACTTATTCTGTTTTTACTGTTTTCCAACGCTTCGATCATTGCCTGCAAAATTGTATAACCGCCATAATTATACTCGACGTATTTTTGCGCCGCCAAATCTTTTGCATCTCCAATGGACACGGAAGCTGACTGGCAAATCACTGCATCATATCCTACAATTGAAACGTTCACACTGCCGCTCTGCTTTGGAACCTTTTTCAATGCAGGAATCGAAACTACCTGTTCTGCTTCATTTCCTACCCTGAAGGATACCGTCTCTGCCAAATATCCGGATTTGTATGCCGCTGCCGTATATTCACCCGGATCTAACAGATAACAGCCTTCCTCTTCCGCCGTCATTTTTTTGCCAGATTCATTTTTCACCAACAGTGCTGCGTCCTCATCCACATGGAAGCTTACCTTTTTCGGAGCCTCGCTTCTCTTCACTTTTACCGTATAAGTCTTCGTATCCAGTATTCCTTCACTGTCACTGACTGTTACGGTCACCGGAATTTTTGTAATTCCGTCCTGGAGGGCAATCACCTGAGAAGCCTTCTGGTTCGTAACGCTTTTCCCATCCACCGTAATTTCCACGGTATTTTTTTCCTCAAGCGCTGTCGGCGTCAATGTTATCTCGCTCGTGGTGTATGGTACTGTCACCGTATATTCCGTCTCTGTTCCGATAAAGCCATAACCGAAATCAATGCCGTCCTGATCCTCCGCATGAAGCAGTCCATCCAATACAGACATCTCTTCCTGTCCATCCAGTGCATGGAATTCAAGCCCATACAGATAAGCCAGCTTGCCATAGTGATCCCCGGCTTTTGCATTGGCCATCATCGCATAAGTCTTCGGATAGGCTTCCACCCCCTGATTCGGCGTAAGAATAATCTCAAAATACGCCGCATCACTGCTGCCTGCAAAAGCCTCTGTCTGAGTCAGCACATTATAATCCAACGGGAGTGTCTGAGGTGTCGTATGACCCTCCATCGTACTCCAGTAGCGCAATGTCATGCTGACATCCTGTACCGTTGGTCTGACACGTACATATACCGGTGAAGCAGTCTTATTCAAAAGCTGATTTGTCGCAGGAGCCCAGAATACCACATTCTGGGGCAGCAGCTCATCACTTTTCACAAGGGTTGGTGTATTCGCAGCATTCCCCACCCCCTGATTTGCCATCGTGGTGAAAATACTCTGGTTTGCTGCCCTGCCGAACACAGGGTTTCCTGACCTGGCTGCCGTCATCGATGTTGGTAAGGTTTTTGCCATGATTCCGATATAATTTAACTTTTCAAATTCCGATGCTTCTTTGGCATCTTCAACCTTGATCTCTACATCCGGCAATTTACAGAAGCATCCATTTACGCTCTCATCTGAATTCCCTCCGGAATAACTGCTGATTGTGCTTTCCTTCGTCAACTTTTGATGCGTGGTCGGCACGCTTCCTATAGAAGTTGTATGGATCGTTCCGTTTTTCAGCTGAATTACGCCTTCTTCTTCCAGTTTTATTTCTATGGAATTTGCATCCCGTATGTTCCACTGACAATGGCCCCCTTCTGTCGTCACCCCATCTACTTCGTATTGAAGATATGTTTCGGAAGGATATCCGGGATTATATACTGCGCCAAGCTTTGGAAGCGGAAGCACCAGTCCTTCAAAGGACACAACTGCTGTGTCTCCAACGGTCAGATCATCACGATCTGTGATGCCCTTATTCCTTATGCTGATTTCCAGTCCGTTGGCATGGATCACATGATACTTAACAGAATTGCCTGCCCTGACCTCTACGATATTGGGGCCATCATATAATTTGATCTGGTATGTTCCGTCTCCATCCGGCTGATACGTTTCCCAACCGTCTTCCCAGTTGGTCTGCAGAGGCTTCTGAACACGTACACCGGTAATTTTCCGGTCAGCTGCAGGAGCAAACGAATACGTTGCATAACGATCTCCCTGCTCTCCATTGACCGTCCTTGCATAATATATGGTGTCATACTCCGTCAACCCAATATTCATGCTGATATTGGCTTCTTTTGTATCCCCGACATTAAAAATCAGAACCCCTGTGCGTTCCGGCCAAATGGCACTGTATACCTTTCCCTGAAAGTCCAATGCGTCATATGTAATCTGCACCACACTGACTCCGGGTTTTACCCCAGTCACCCTTCCGTCCTTCCGAAGATGAATACTGTCGCCAGATACAAGGGTATAATGAAAATCCGGATCAACATAATAGTTGATCGACGTATCCGTCACTGCCTGCCATGCGCGCGATGCCCAGATATCGAAGGATTCCCCCTGCTGCAAGGTGACCATCTTACCGGTTGGGCCATTGACCAGAATCGAGGCTTCATAAAAGCTCTGGGAATCATCTCTTAATTGCGTCTTGGGATCGTCTTTCAGTTCGGGTACTTTCAATATCTGCTTCTTATCTGCATACTCCGAAACACTAAACTGCTTTGCCTGGGTGATTTTTCCTTCTTTTCGCACTTCATAATGCAGATGTCCGTTTCCGGTGCTTTTGTTCGGAACCACGAATTCCCATGTATCGATTCCGTCTTCGGAAAGCACTTTTTTCCCTTCCATATATTCCAGGGGACGATAAAAACGTACCATGTGGCAGATCTGCACCTCTGCCCCACTTTCCACCTGAAGCTGTATGGTCGTTTTCGGCGCAATGAGAAACCCTTCCTGCTGGGCATCTGATGCATTCAGCCCGGCAAATCCATCCGTCCGATTCCGGGCATAAACCCACAGTTTTCCTGAGCTTCCCCAATAGGAACGATCTTCCGGAATAAAAGCATACGTATAAGCATCATCCTCCTCACCATCCCTGACCGGAAGCACCGCTGTTAATCCACTGTCTCCCACCGGAAAATCTGTTTTTCCATCTGGCCCTGTAATCTTCAGAGAATACGCAACCTTATCATAATTGTTCAGGTTTTTTGAAGATCCCATGCCCTCAAAATCATAAAGAGACAAAAAAACTTCCTGCTTAACAACACCATTCTTTACATGAAAAGAACCGCTTCCGAGTTTTACTTTCGTAAAGGGGTCAAAAGCGGTATATTGATAGGTACCTTCAGAAACTTTTGCCTGATATGTTCCACAGGCGCTTCCGTCATAATAATTTGTGCTGTTTATCTCTGGTGAAACATCTGTCAGATGAATTGCTGCCTGCCTTTCGTCTGTAAGCTGAATCTCTATAGGCCGAAAATTATTTTTACTGTCTGCAACAACAGTTGTCTCTATGGTAAGTAATGTTTTTCCATCAAGGGATTGCGCAGAAACTGCCTTCGGAAACAGGACTGCACCGAAAAGAAGAAGCACAGTTAAAAAAACTCCCCTGAAAAATACGGATAATTTTTTCATAAGCTACCTCCACCTAATATGAATTACAGGGATGCCGTATTTACATCCAAATATAAATTCAGCACCCCCGGATTATACCGTTTCTATCAAGTAATATTAAAAGATGTTGAGGTCATAAGGTATTTTGACCCCTATAATACACGGATTGCTCCGCATTTCATGCTCCCGCAATCCGAAAAACATTCGAAATCCGCCCTATTCGGGCTACTTTCTCATGTTTTACGGGTCTCAAAGTCATGCTTTTTCATGCAAGCATGAAACGCATAACCTTTTGACCCTGGTATCATTAAAATTATGCATATAAGTCAGAGAGCTTATCAGCAAAAAATTCCTTTGCGGCATCCGCCGTTCCCCACATCCAAACGATGGTATCATCATTCTTCAGCTGAAATGCATTTGCGGCAATCACTGAAGAATCAGCTACCAGATAAGAGTCATTGCCATTTTTACGGTACACACGATAGTTCCATCCATAATATATATACTTGCCCGTATCCGGATCTACCTCTGTGTACTCCGATAACTTATCACCTTTATATGTAATACTTGAAATATAACTGTCAGAACCTTCATAGCTAAAATCAGAAGCCGCATCCGCTTTCAGCTGCTTAAGTGCATCCATTGGAGTTGCAAAATTTGTTGTCGTATGATACACGGTTCCTGCATCTATAGTCGCACTATAGTCAGGTAAATAAACGCTGACATTCTCAGCATTTGCAGTTGCTGCTGATTTCACAAGAATGGTAAAGTTTACGGAACTTCCTGTCACTGCATTCTTTGCTTCGATGGAACAGGAACCAATCTCCGCAGACGCCGGAACTTTAACAATAGCCTTTGTACACCAGATTCCGCTCAGGCCGGATATATTCGACGGCGCAGTTTCAAATCCAACAGAACTCTGATCTACAGATGCAATCGCGTCATTACTGGAACTCCAAGCCACATCCGCTGTGGTTGCATCTGTGTTGAAGCCCGTTGGCGTATAACTTGCATTCGCCGGGCTTGCATACAAGGTTACGGAATCCCCCGGAGCAACTTCCAGTGTCCATTGCGAATAGGAATTTGTCATATTCGCATCTGATGTTGCTGCAAAAGCAGGGATACTCATCGCTAATACCATAACCAGAGCAACCACAAGTGACAAAACTCTTTTGATTGAAATACTTGATGTCTCTTTCTTCATATTGGACATCCTCCTTTTCCTTATTATTTTTCCTAAACTGTATATACAATGATGTTGGGGGCAAAAGGTATTTTGACCCCTATGATACACGGATTACTCCGCATTTCATGCTCCTGGTATCATATACAATTTGGGAATGATTTATTATTAAGGTTTGCACCATAATAATCGCACATCGGAAAAGCCTGATCTTTATCTCCTCTTGCTAAAAGGGTATAAAAAATAGTGCTCCGCTTTATGCCTCCGGATCATACATTCGTCCAATTTCCAGATACCTGTCTCCTGACTCGATCTTCAAACCTTATTGCTGCCCTTCTCAGCTTCCGCCAATGGCTATGCAGCCTTCGTAGATCATTACAGTAGGGATAAAACTGTGTCGGAATCTCACCGAACTTCCACTGGAATCCTATGATTCCAATGTATCTGTCAAACAATTGGTATACTTCTTTAAGTTTCAGGTAATATTCTACTTCTCTTCTTACTATATTCCATTCTCTAATATTAAATTTATTTCTTTATGGTAGTATAATACTCTTCTGACACAGGTATGTCAATAGGATTTAAAAAAATATTTAACACACCCAAAATCGTAACCTAAAATTTTACAGGGCTGTCACCAAAATTTCCTGTGACAGCCCTGTGAATACGATATCCATATTTATTTTACTTCATTCGTGGTTTCTTCTTTCCGTTCAAACACCCCTGCATTGCCAAGTGTTGTTTTTGCAATTGCTTCCAGCGCCTCCTCTGTGAAAAATCCCTGATGAGAGGTAATCATAACATTCGGGAAAGACAAAAGCCTTGCCGTAGTAGAGTGCTCCAGAATCTCATCGGAACGGTCTTCGAAAACATTCGGCGTTTCTTCTTCATATACATCAAGTCCCACACCGAAGAACTTTCTTGCACGAATTCCTTCAATCAAATCTTCTGTCTTAACAAGCGCGCCCCTTGAAGTATTTACTAAAATTACACCATCCTTCATCTTTGCAATCGTATCCCGGTTAATCAGATGGTACGTATTGTCCATCAGCGGACAATGAAGGGAAATCAGATCGCTCTGTCCAAGCAGCTCTTCAAGACTTACATATGTCACAAAGTCTTTCAGTTCCGGATTTTCATAGACGTCATAAGCAATGACCTTCATACTAAATCCCCGGCAGATTTTTGCCATGGCAGCTCCGATCTTACCTGTACCTATAATACCCGCCGTCTTCTGGAAAAAGTTAAAGCCCATCAGACTACCGAGGCTGAAATCATTCTCCCGTACTTTTATATAAGATTTATGAAGCCTGCGGTTTACACCAAGCGCAAGCGCCATAGCATGTTCCGCTACTGCCTCCGGCGAATAACCCGGTACACGCAGCACACGGATTCCATATTTTTTCGTTGCGTCCAGATCCACATTGTTGAATCCGGCACAGCGCATTAAAATCAGCTTAATTCCCTGCTCCTGTAAAATTTCTACCGTCTCAGTTCCCACATCGGAATTTACAAACGCACATACCGCATCATAGCCTTTCGCTAATGGCGCAGTAACGGGAGCAAGATCCGTCTTCAAATATTTAATCTCTACATCCGGATAGTTTTTTAACTCTTTATCAAAGGATTCTCTGTCATAGCTTTTGGTATCGTAAAATAAAATCTTCATAATTATGAGCCTCCAATCTGACTTTTCAGGTCTTCGTACATCCTATGGAAATTATCCAGTCATGTACGAAATTATTATTTTCTAACTTCTACGTTCTTACCTTATCACATTGTTAATTATTTATCAATACCTTTTGTTAAATTTTTGTCAATAAAATTTTCCAGGTGCAACTTCTTCAAGAAATCTGGAAAGTTCCATCTTTTTATCATTCCGTTCACTTACCGCATAGAGATGAAGTTTATTTTTTGCCCGGGTCATGCCCACATAAAACATGCGGCGTTCTTCTTCCAGATCCGCATCTAACACAGCTTTATGATACGGAATATTTCCCTCATTCAGATCCAGAATATAGACATTATCGAATTCCAGTCCCTTGACGCTGTGAAGTGTAGAGACGGTAATTCCATTCTGCTCCCGCTCCCTGCTCTGGTTCTGACGCTGCATCTCCGCTTTGTAGCGGTCGATGTGGGAAAGCCACCCATCCACCTGATCGAATCCCCGCGTCGTATCCTGCAGTTCATCCAGAATTTCCAACAACTCTTCCGGTTTTATTTTCCTGTACTGTGCATACTCTTTCAGATATCCTTCATAACCGATGCCATACCGGATATAATTCACGGCACCAAAAGGTGTCATTCCCTGGAGCACCTTCAGATCGTGCTCCAGTTTCTCAACCCGCTCACACATCCACTGCTTTTCTTCATAAATCTGATACAAAGATTCAAAACTGACCTCCGGTTCAAAAAAAGAATCTCTGGCAATATAACGGTTGGGTTTATTGATAATGCGAAGGAAATCCCCCCGCATTCTGCTCCCTTTGGCCACTTTCAGGTAAGTCAAAATGTCCTGTGCAATCCAATGTTCATAAAGATTCGGCAAACCATCCCGTACCTGAAACGGCAGATTATAAGCCATCAATTGCTCTACCGTCTTTCTGCTCCCGGTATTGGTTCGGAACAAAATCGCAATTTCACGGTGCGTATGCCCTGTATTCAAGTATTCCCGGATATCTTCAATCATATGCATAACTTCCTCACGGTCATTCTCAAAGATATGAATATCGATTTTTTCGCCTTCCGGGCGCTCTGTCCGTATACTTTTTGCAAAGCGATTTTCATTTTCTTCAATCAACATCCCGGCTTTTTTCACGATTTCTCCGGTACTGCGGTAATTCACATCCAGGACAACCTGCTGCGTATCCGGATAATCTTTTGGAAAATTCAGCATAATCTCCGGCTTTGCTCCCCGAAACCGATAGATGGACTGATCATCATCCCCCACAATAAACAGGTTATTCTGCGGTTTCGCCAGCATCCGTATGATATCATACTGAATGGGATTGATATCCTGAAATTCATCAATCAAAATATACTGAAATTTTTCCTGCCATAGTTTCAGAATATCCGGACGCTTACAGAACAGATTGTATGTCCAGACCATGATATCGTCAAAATCCAGTTTCCTGTTTTTGTTCATCCAATTCTGATATTCACTGAAAATCTTCCGGAACGTTTCTTCCGGCATACAGGCGGAATAGTAATGTGCCGGATCAATACGTCCGTCTTTTACGGTACTGATCTCCCGCGACAAATTCTGCAGTAAATCTGTCTCATCCTCCGCATCCGGATACAGTGCATCCACAAGCTCCCTTAAAAGCTTCATTTTTATTTCTTCACTCAATATATTTTGTCCGGAAAGGTGATAGGTGTGACGCAGGATTCCATAGAAGACACCATGAAAGGTGCCGAAGGTGACTTGTGAAGTATTCAGATTCATAAGACGTAAGAACCGCTCTTTCATCTCTCTTGCAGCGGCTTTCGTAAAAGTC
Source organism: uncultured Lachnospiraceae bacterium (assembly GCA_900539175.1). Classification (GTDB taxonomy): domain Bacteria; phylum Bacillota; class Clostridia; order Lachnospirales; family Lachnospiraceae; genus Novisyntrophococcus. The sequence goes on along the minus strand of UQAW01000026.1, from coordinate 15,802 downwards.
ACAACCAGAATCGATGAGGCAGGAATGCCTGCTTTGATCAAATTACAGGTCCGCCCTGTAATTACCGTGGTTTTCCCGGAACCCGGACCGGCGAGAACCATCATGGGTCCCTCACGGTGGACAGCGGCTTTATTTTGTGCTTCATTAAAATTCATATTTTTCACTCATTGTATTTGGCAAGGTGGACGGAAAGAACAAAGAAACGAAAGCAGGAAGATCCTTGAAGATACGCTCCTGCTTTGTTTGTCTTTTCAATAAAAAAATTATTCCGCTGTGGCTGTACTGAGTTTTTCGATGGCGGCTTTTATACGTGTGATGGATTCTTCTTTGCCGATGATTTCAAGGATTTCGGTTGCACCGGCGGGGGTCATTTGTTTGCCGGAGACGGCGGTACGGATGGGCCACATTACATAGCCGTTTTTATAGCCGTTTTCTTTTACATATTCGGAAAGTCTTGCGTACAGGGCATCATTGCTGTAATCATCCTGCGCTTCCAGAATCGGTAATACTTCTTTTAACACGGCAAGAGAAGATTCCTGATTGGTTTTCATTTTCTTGTGTGTATACATGGAAGTATCGTATTCTGGCACGGTTTCGAAAAAGTCAATCAGCTCAGGGATATCCGGGAATACTTCAATACGGGTTTTTACCATGGCAGCGATCTTTTTCAGATCATAGTCTTTGGTAAGTACCTGTTTCATGTAGGGAAGGGCTTTCTGGAAAAACGCCTCATCATCCATCTTTTTGATGTATTCGCCGTTCATCCATTTCAATTTGGTCATATCAAATACGGCGGGGGACTTACTGATCCTGCGGTAGTCGAATGCTTTTACAAGTTCCTCCAACGTATAAATCTCGCGGTCTTCTGCAGGGCTCCATCCAAGAAGCGCTACAAAATTCACAATTGCTTCTGTCAGAAATCCCTGTTCTATCAGGTCTTCATAGGAGGAGTGTCCGCATCGTTTGGACAGTTTCTGATGGTCCTCGTTTGTAATCAGCGGACAGTGAACATAGGTTGGGACTTCCCAGCCAAATGCCTCGTAAAGTCTGTTGTACTTCGGTGCGGAAGAAAGGTATTCGTTCCCGCGGACTACGTGGGTAATACCCATCAGATGGTCGTCGATTACATTTGCAAAATTATAAGTCGGGTATCCGTCGGACTTGATCAGAATCATGTCGTCCAGTTCGTTATTGTTGACTGTGATGTTGCCGTAAATCTCATCCTGGAAGGTTGTAGTTCCCTCGGTAGGCATATTGATTCGGATAACGTAGGGTTTTCCGGCTGCCAGATTTGCCTCGATTTCCTCCTTGGAAAGGTGCAGGCAGTGTTTGTCATAAATATGAATCTCTTTACCGCCTACGTTGGCAGACAGAGATTCCAGACGTTCTTTATCACAGAAGCAGTAATAAGCGTCTCCCTGTTCAATCAACTGTTTTGCATATTTCAGATAAATGCCCTGAGCATTCCGCTCACTTTGTACATAAGGACCTGCGCCCCCATCTTTATCCGGACCTTCATCATGGTGTAATCCGGTCTCTGCCAGGGTATGATAGATAATCTCCAGTGCCCCTTCCATAAAGCGTTCCTGATCTGTATCCTCAATACGAAGCATAAAACCGCCATCCTCATGTTTGGCAATCAAATATGCATATAATGCTGTTCTTAAATTTCCCACATGCATCCTTCCCGTAGGGCTGGGTGCGAATCTTGTCTTTACCATGCTCTATCTCTCCTGTTTCTATCTATTTTCCGGCACTTAAATGGCTGACTCTTTGTTCTTGAAATTCCGGATAAAGCTTTTTGCGAAATTTTATCCGGAGTTTCAAGAACGCTTGGTAAGTATCCAGAAAATGCCTGATTTTCGAATCTGCTTTATTATAAACCATGAAATCTCCAATGTAAAGCGGACATTCATAAAACGACCAAGATGCTTCTCTCACAAGTTGTCTGATTCTGATTGTTCTACCAGCTTTATCAGGCACGTCTTTCCAAGGAACGCTACCCCATAGCCCAGGACTGTCGTATAACCTGCCAGCCGGAGGTTTCTCATATACTGCTTCTTTTCGATCTGCTTCCGTGCGTCCTCACATTCTTTTTCAAGACTGGTTCCACCCTTACCGGACCATTTTGTTTCGATCACGATCGCCCGTCTGCGGCTCTGTTCTTTTATGGCAATATCCGCTCGTCCGATTCCCTGCTCAGAATTTGTCCTGACATCATAACCCGCTCCGGAAAACAGTCCTGCGACAAATGCGTGGTAGAAATCTTCCTTGTAGTCGAAATAGCTGATGGTCTCAAAAAGAATATCCGTAACCTCCTGCGTCAGCCGTTCGGCATCTCCCTCCCACCATGCTTTGAATAAACCGCTGCGATCCCTTATGCTGATCTTTTCCTCAAACCATTTTTTTACAGTGTCCCCAAACACAGATTTCACTTCTTCATTCGGGATCCGAAGCGCCATATTGCCTTCTGCCGGTTCCATTCCTTCCGGCAAAACCTGTGTCAGATACCCGGTCAGGTACAGGATGCTCCACAGGTTGTCCTCTGTAGAATGGGCAATATCATAAGTCAGATCTTCACGAATCGGTTCCTGGATCACGCCGCCCGCCAGTAAAGTTTCAAACTTATCGTTGACATTGATGTGCGGCTGTTCAATAAAACTCTTAATGATATTGTTATGACTCGTATCCAGCCAGTAGTTCTTTGGTTTCGCTTTCGGGTCAGTCATCAGAGCGCGAATATGATTAATTACATCCCATGGACAATATATTTCCTCTCCGCCAAAAATGTATCCATCATACCATTCCTTCATTTGGGGCAAATTATTTTGTAATTCAGCTGCTTTTAACAATGTAATTACTTCTGTCTCCTTAAAGCCAAAATAATCCTGGTACTTTTTACTGGAAATCGAATTGGAAATAAAATTGTTCGCTCCCGTGAAAATGCTCTCCTTTGCAATCCGGAGACATCCGGTAACCACAGCAAATTTCAGGTTCGGATTAGACTTCCACACCATACCAAGGAAGCTGCGTATCACTTCCAGCATCTCCTCATAATAACCATTGTCACTGGCTTTTGCCAATGGAACATCGTACTCATCGATGAGCAGGATCACCTCTTTTCCATAATGAGCCTTCATCATACGGAGCAAGGTGTCAAGAGCTGACTGCACATCTGTAGTATTTCCTCTGCGGTACATCAGTCTTGAAAAACTTTCTGCATCTGCAGGTTCAACTTTATCACTTTGTAATAAATAAGAATGCTCCATACATTGTTTAGCAACTGTCTGTTCCAATAAGCCATATGCTCCCGCAAACTTTCTCCCCTCCACATCCTTCAATGTAAGGAACAGTACCGGACACTGGTTCATCCATTCTGCACAGAAGGCCGCATCCTTTGCTATTTCAAGCCCCTCGAAGATTTTTCTGCTGTCTTTCCGGATATCGAAGAACTCTGCAAGCATACTCATCGTAAGTGTTTTCCCAAAACGGCGCGGTCTGGTGATCAGGTTCACATCAAATGTCTCGCTTAGCAGTTCTTTAATAAAGCCGGTTTTGTCAATGTAGTAACAGTTTCTGTCCCGCACCTTTGCAAAATTATCAATGCCATAAGGCAGATTCACTTTCGCCATTCTATCTTCACACTCCTTTATCATACAACATTCTTTAAGCCATGACCACCATACATTCTTTCTCCCAGAACGCCATCCCATACCGGATGATTTTCTTCATTCCCTGACGCAGCAAACCAATAGCATATTTCTTTTCCTCAATCTGCCTTAACGCCTCCGCGCAGGCCGCTTCCATGTTTCCATCATTTGCATATTTCAGTTCGATCACAATTCCGGTACGTTCAGATGTACTTACGGATATATCGCCATAGCTTCTCCGGTCTCCGCACTGGACTGGATCAGCCAGTTCCCCTGGCTTTACAACAATCCCAGCTGGCACGGTCTTTCCTGCACCATTCCGGTTTTATTGTATCTCACAGACCAGTGAATAGCAAGCCAATCCCAGAAACTTTTTTCACCGTGATATGCGCTTCATTTCACCTTGCTGCACGCCCTGATCTACAAGGGCTTTACTTGAGTTGCACATATCTCACACCTCGCTTTCAAATTCTGCGGTCATCGCTATATTAAAATCATCACTTAATCTTTTCTTTTTCTCTTCTGGTGATGCAGATGCCGAAAATAGCACATTCAGCAAATCCAGGATTTCCAGATCATTTTCTTTATCTGCATCTCCAAGATTAAGAATAACAACCTCAAGCAAGTCATAACTGTCCGGCTGGCTTAAAGTATTATCTCTCTTATGAATGATGCCCCAGCCATTAAATGACTGGGGCTTAATTGTATTATCTATAAAAGTGGAATCTAAACTGTTACTTTTTGCAGGAGAACTATACCATTTTTACCGGAATATGGAAAATATAAATATAAGTAATATCCTCATCCGTCAAAATTCCATTTTCTTTCCCAAAGTCAATGACTCTCTGTGGTATAGAAGTTTTCTTCTTAACAATAGTGCCGCCATGCTTCCTGGCAATAGCACAGCTTGCCTCATTATCCGTTGAAGCCTTCCATTTGAAATACTCTACCTCATGTGTTTCCGAATAATATTCCATCAGAAGCTTTGTGGATTCATAACCATAGCCGTTTCTCATAAATCCATCCATGATATCAATTCCCGCTTCTGGCGTTTTACTTTCCGTTTCCAATATCTGGGCAAAACCGCATACCTGCCCTGTTTGATTTTTGATAACAGTACAGACAAAATCATTTGACTTGAGCTGTTCCCAAGTCTGCGGAAACTTCTCGGAAGAATACAGCGATTTTACCACAGATCGAGACTGGCTCATTTGGCGGTATATTTCTTTTGTTTCCTCATCTATCCGTGCAATGCTTACTTTATCAGAACTTTTCAATATGACCATTACATCCTCCCAGAGAACAATATTACTGCTCATAAGTTCTGACTGCTTGATCTCAATATCTATGGTATCTCTGTTTTTTCTGAAAAGAGTTTCACCTTAACCAGACAATTCCTTGCAAAATACACGGTTATTGTCCTCTAGTAGCTTTCTGAGCATTTCAGCAGCAATATTTTTATGCTTCATCTTACGGATTTTCTCCATATACTCATCCGACAGAATAGAAGTGTCCTTTCATTGACTTACCAATATACATAATTGCCATTGAAGGAACATCAAATCCAGTCAGCCACATATCAACAACCATTGCTGAATGATATATAACTGAAGTATCACCAAACAACATACTCAACATATTGCAACCATTATACATCATTCTAACAGTATCTACAACTATTTTAAAACCTTAAAACTCAGATTATTTTGGCACTTTTTTAGCTGCTGGCTAAACTGTAACGTCCGATGTATATCTGAACCCATATTTTGTAAATAAGGTCACCCGTTTTAACTTCCGGAAAGCATATCTGAAGCCGCTATTGGAGTCTTGCAGAATAGTAATGAGGACAAGCGCTTGACAGTCCAATAGATTTTTCTTTCTTTTCCACTATACCGTTTCAGATCTGCCTGAAATTCTTCATAATGTTCTGATCTCAAAAAAGTATCTGTGTCAAATGCCATCAATTCATAATCAATCTTTATCCTCGGTACCAATTTTTCCTCACGCTCCCTTTATTCCTTTCACTTTCGCATGCCGACTCTGTAAAAACACTGTTCACAAAGCTGTCCGCCTCCTTCAATATAAAATCGCCTGTTTACCAGCGGTTCATCTGTTTTATATCCAGACATTCTTCCGCAGAGTACACAGCAATCTTCTCCATTTTGAACACAATTCTTGAAAGCAGACTCTCTACTGCTCTTAGGGAGAATCTCACGTTTTTTTAATCTGCTCACTGTTTCCCCACCCCCTTTATCTCCACTATCATCTACTTCTTGTCACCAACTTTTTTTATATCTGCAGTCTTTTTTTTCATCTTTTTTATAACAGCAGTGGGTTCTCTTTTTGTTTTCTCCGTAATCATATCCATAATTTTTATAATAAGAATATTCATGAGAGGACTTGCTTCCGGCGCAATATCCGCAAGCGGCGAAACAATCATTAACGCTTGTTCCGAACTTTCATCCGTTACTGTAATCCGCATAACCTGAGTATCGCCAACAACACTGACAGAGACCTTGCTTGCCAATGTGCTATAGCTGTATGGCAGATTCAATTCATAAATCACCTATTCCAACACCATATGGCTTTTCCGTATGATTGAGCAAGTATTGACCAGTAATATAGAAGCATTCTCCAACATTTAAAAAGCTGATATCTCTTTCCATTCGGCACCAAACGTAATTCCTAAGAGTCGTCATTGTTCCGTAGCATAAAAAAAGAATATTTGGCATCCTCCTTCCGGAAGTATAAAATAAAGCATGTATGCGTATACTAGTACAACAAACAATAAGCAGCTTATTTTTCGTTGTACTGGTCGCAGAGTATTATGCTCTGCGACCTTTTTATACAATAAATTGCCGGATAAAAGAAAAAACCTCAACAAAATTCCTTTAATAGTAAGAAAAAATCCGTATTAGAAACGCCCTTAGCCATGAATTACTACCCACAGCTAAGGGCGTTTCTAATATGGATTTTTCTTTGTGTGAATATCTTTCCATCTCTTTTTCTTTAATCTAATTGAATCTCAATCAAATCTTCCGGCGGAATCTGCTTGCTGGAAGCCGCCTTATATTTTTTCAATTCCGCAGATGCAGTCTTAAGTGATACGTTCGTTCCGGCACCGGCCATACAACCGCCCGGGCATCCCATACCTTCGATCAGACAGCCCTTCATCTTGCCTGCCTTGGCCAATGTCAGTACTTTTTTACATTCTGCCAGACCTTCCGCATGTTCAATATGTACCGGAATATCCGGATAATACTCTTTCAGACATTTTTCAATGGCCTCTGCAACTCCGCCCGCTACTGCATAACCGCGTCCTGCTGCCGTAGCGTCATGCAGACTTCCACTTGTCTCCATAGCTGCGGGATTGATTCCCTTTGCATCAAACATTCCCCAAAGTTCTTCAAAAGTAATTACAAAATCCACATCACTGCGGACGCTTGTTCTGGACGCTTCCAGTTTCTTTGCCGCACAGGGACCGATAAATACCACATGTGCATTTGGATATTGCTTCTTGATGCTTCGTGCAGACGCTACCATGGGCGTCAGCTCCTGAGAAACACTTTCAATCAAATCCGGGAACTGCTTCTTCGCCAGCATGGACCAGGACGGACAACAGGAAGTCAGCAAAAACGGCAATTCTCCGGTACTTACCTTAGCCGCATAATGATGGGCTTCCGCGATAGCTCCGATATCTGCGCCAAGCGCCACTTCATATACTCCCTTAAATCCCAATTCCAGCAAAGCAGCCTTAAATTTCGCCGGAGTCACATCTTTTCCAAACTGACCGATAAATGCCGGCGCCACTTCGGCAATGATTTCTTTTCCTTCCCGCAGCGCCCGCGCAAGCTGGAAAATCTGAGATTTATCTGAAATCGCACCAAATGGGCAGCTTACCATACACATTCCACAAGACACACACTTCTTCGAATCAATCTTCGCCCTTCCCTGTTCATCACTTCCGATTGCATTCACGCCGCACGCTCTCGCGCATGGACGCTCCAGCTTAGCAATCGCATCGTACGGACAGACAGCTTTGCATTTTCCGCATTTGATACATTTTTCCTGATCGATCACTGACTTTCCGTCTACTGTGGAAATTGCTCCCTTGGGACAGACCTGCTTACAGGGATGCGCCACACAGCCTCTGCACATATTGCTGACCTGATATTTATTCGGTTCACAGGCATCACATGCCGATGGAATGACCTGCATAAGCGGAGGCTCATAATACTTTTCGTCAATGTTACTATTCTCCATACCTGCTGTAATATGGACTGCCTTATCCTCCGGACGCAGAGACATTCCCATAGCCAGACGTACCCTCTCACTTGCTACGGCACGTTCCCGGTAAATACTGTCACGGTAAACTGCACGCTCCTGTACGATACGATATGGAATGGCCTCAATCTCATCATTGAAATTTTCTTTTGTAGACTCGAAAGCTACTTTACAAATCTCGGTAAATACTTCCCTTCGGATCTTCTTCACTGGGGTATCAACACTTCTCATATAGTCCTCTCCTTTGCAACATACTCTTCCGCTCACTTCTATTTTATATGCTTTATCCCAAAATGCAAGTTTTTAATCCAATACATGCAGCTCCAAGATTTTTTACAGCTCAGAGTGTTCCTCATTCTCTTTCTTATAATCCGGATCTTATTTCCATTTACGGTAAAACCATCCATAACCGTTTCCAGGCAATACGACGCCCTGCAGCCTGCAGGCACCGCCCGCAAGTAAATCTTCGTACGCAAATTCTCCCATATCAATCCAGGCTGTCTGCTCATCTTCACTGAAATTAAAAAGCCCCACCACCATCTCCTGATCGATCTGTCTGCAGATACATAATACATGGGGATTATGCGTAGTTTCCGTCCAGACCTCCGCCTGACCGGAAAATGGGCGGCAGCAAAATCTTACCTTCTCCATCTGGCGCATCCCTTCGAAAATCCTGTTCTGGACCGTTTCCGGTACGTTCCGGCAGCGTTCAAGATCCCAACGAAATTTTCCACGATGAAGATAACGGGAATCTGCAGCCCGGTCCGCATCTTCGTCTTCCTTATAAGAATAATCATTGACCTGCCCGATTTCATCTCCGCTGTAGATCACAGGAATACCGGACTGGAAAAAGAGATAAGCATTCAGCATCCGTATTTTTTGGATTGCTGCATCCACCTTCTCCGGATTCTGCTCAGATCCTGCCGCTTCCAGACCGCAAAGGGAAGCAGTTGTTCCACAGAGTCTTGCATCCTGTAATACCGGATCGTCATTATACAATTCTCCTCTCGCATCACTCCCCGGATAAAATCCGCGGAAATAATCATTCAGGAAACGTTTGTGGTCCGATTCATTGATCGAAAGGTTTCTCAGCCACTCATAATCCAGTCCCCAGCCGATATCATCATGACACCGCAGATAATTCAGAAATACATATTCCTTCGGCAGACCACTGACAATATCCATCTGACGTTTTAACAAAGAAACATCCTTTGTCGCAACTGTATGCCAGGTTGATGCCATAGTTGTAACATTGTACAACATATGACATTCCGGTTTCTCAAGTGTTCCGAAATAGGGTACTACTTTCGCCGGCTCCATCACGACTTCACCAAGAAGCACAACACCCGGGCACACAATTTCCGTAATCATCCGCATCATCCGGACCATGGTGTGAACCTGAGGGAGATTTCTGCAGGAAGTGCCAAGCTGTTTCCAGATATAAGGAACGGCATCGATCCGGACAATGTCAATTCCCTGATTCACCAGATAGAGCATATTGGAGACCATTTCGTTAAATACCACCGGATTGCCGTAATTCAAATCCCACTGATAAGGATAGAAGGTCGTCATCACCCACTTCTTACAATCCTCTCTCCAGGTAAAATTACCGGGAGCTGTAGTTGGAAACACCTGAGGACACGTGCGCTCATACTGTGCCGGAATCTCGTACGTATCAAAGAAAAAATAGCGCTCCTGATATTCCTTTTCACCCCTCCGTGCCCGTCTGGCCCACACATGTTCTTCTGAGGTATGATTCATAACAAAATCCATACAAATACTGATTCCCTGCTCATGGCATTTCTCTGATAACTCTGCCAATTCTTCCATAGTTCCAAGATTTTCCTGAACCTTCCGGTAATCTGCAACCGCATATCCGCCGTCACTTTTTCCCTTCGGCGTATCCAGAAACGGCATCAGGTGCAGATAATTGACGTTGCATGCTTTCAGATACTCCAGTTTCTCTTCCACACCTTTCAAATTCTCTGCAAAAGCATCGATGTACAGCATCATTCCAAGCATTGTCTGCTTTTTGTACCAACCAGAATCTTTTTCCCGCTTTCTGTCCAATGCTTTCAGACGGCTGTCCCTCTCCTGATACCAGGATTCCATCTGGCTGCACAGCTGCTCAAACATCTGCTGATTGTTGTGATACAGTTCACAATAAAGCCACTTTAATTCATCAAAATGTTTTTTGAATCTTCGTTCATACTCCATGGTTCTCCGCATCATATCCTCCTTGCCTGCATGACTGTTTTTGCTCTTCCCTTTTTTTCTTCATCTTCGCACTGCTGAGTCCATTCTTGCGTTCTCCCAGAAGACTGGCACGCATAACAGCCTGTTCTCCGTATTTTCCTCTCAGACTGTCCATGGCTTTATCCAGTTTCTTCATCTTTTCCGCATGTTCATCCGGAAACAGGCTCAACTGTTCATAGCTTTCCGTCTCCTCCACTGCCTTTCCTGCGGAAACTCCCAGAAGCCGGATCGGAGCATCCTTCCACGCCTCTGCCAACAGTGCTTTTGCCGCTTCATAGATTTCTGCAGTCGTATCCGTATAGTGCCCCAGACTGCGCTGATGAGACCATTTCTTAAAATCACTGTCCACAAGATTTACCGTCACCACACTTACTTTCATCTTATCCAGCCGGATTCTCGCCGCTACGGTCTCCACCAGGGACAACAAAAGCTGATTCGCTTCTTCCAAAGTCACCAGATTTTCCGCCGTTGTCACGCTGTTTCCGTAGCTTTTCTCCTTTGCCTGCCGGAGTGCAATCGGGGTTGATTCAATCCCATTGGCATAATCCCAGATCATCCCTCCGGTCACCCCAAGACGCCGAACCAACAGGCTCCGGTCTGCGGACGCCAATTCTCCGATTGTATGGACACCCATCTTTTCCAATTCCCTTTTCGCACTTCTACCCACGGAAAACAATTCCGATACCGGAAGCGGCCACATCTTTGCAGCAATTTCATCCGGAAAAAGCGTGTGTACCTTGTCCGGTTTTTCAAAATCAGAAGCCATCTTCGCCAATAAATAATTGGAAGAGATTCCGATATTCACCGTAAACTCCAGCTCTTCCCGAATCCGGTTTCTCAGACGATTGGCACTCTCAAGAGGACTTCCCATCAGTAATTCCATACCCGTCATATCAAGAAAAGCCTCATCAATACTGTATTGATAGACATCCGGTGTAAAGGACTGCATAATTTCAATCATCGCCTTGCTGTTCTTCACATACCACTCAAAATCCGGCGGCACCACAACCAGTGACGGACACTTTTTCCGCGCTGAAAAAAGGGATTCCCCCGTGTGGATTCCGTATTTTTTTGCCTCCTCCGACTTCGCCAGAACTACACCATGCCGCTTTGACTCATCGCCTCCTACAGCTGCCGGAATCTTCCTCAGATCCAGTTTGCTCCCCTCATGGAGCTGTTTCACCGATGTCCATGAAAGAAAAGCACTGTTCACATCTACATGAAAAATTACTTTTTCCATCTTCTCCTCTGACAACCTTTCTTTCCGGTTGTTTTCTGTTACTTTCTATTGCTTTCTGTTACTTTCCATTGCTTTCTGTTGCTTTTCAACCTCAGCTTTCCCCAAACCCTTCATTGACTATACTGATTGTAGCATGATTTTCTGTCGCCTTCAAGGCTGCTGCTTTCTCCTTTACAGCAAAAAATCACCATCTTCTGAAATGGTGATTTTTTGTCTTTAAAAGTTTGTATCTTTCCCTCAAGATTCTGTTTCAAAAAGCATCGATTCAATATAGGCATCCTGAAAGACCGGATCTGTTGAAAGACTGATTTCTTCTGATAATGCTGTCACTTCCTGTGCTTCCTTGATTCTTTCCCGATGAAGAAGGAGTTCTGCGGCTCCATGAAGGGAACTGTTTCCGACAGCTTTGATTTTCCCGTCAAAAGCTTTCGGGAACATCCCGATCGTCATAGCCTTCTCATAGTCAAGCCGATAACCAAACCCTCCCGCTACATAAACTTCTGCCACTTTCTCCGCCGAAATCCCGTATTGATACAGCAGTGTCTCGATTCCTGCCCGGACAGCAGCTTTTGCCAGCTGAATTTCTCTGATATCCTTCTGAGTCAGACAGATCTGCTGCCCATTTGGACCTGCAGCCACCGGATATCCTGTTTGAAACCAGGGTTCTCCCAATTTTCCGGTTTCGTCTACTTTTCCGCTCTTTACCAGTTCAGCTGCCAGTTCCAGCACACCGGTTCCGCAGATTCCTACCGGAGGCTGTTCCTGAATCGTTCTGATCTTTAAGATATCATCTTCCATCCGCGCGTGGCACACCGCTCCCGGCACACTCCCTGTTCCCCAGGTAATATTGCCGCCCTCGAAAGCCGGACCGGCAGCTGTGGAAGTCACAAGAAGCTTTTCACGGTTTCCAAGCACCATCTCTCCGTTTGTTCCAAGATCGATCAACATATGAACCTCTGCTTCTTTCTCCATATGAAGTGCACAGATTCCCGAGACGATGTCTCCACCCACAAAAGCTGAAATGCCAGGATAAATCAAAACCTCTGTTTTCTCATGAAGTTTCGGAAAAAGAGTGTTCCCTTCTGTTATCACTGCACGGTTATTGTAAGGGGTAAAGGGAACACTGCCGAGGCCATTGCAGGGATAGTTCATCAGTAAATGAATCATCGTGGTATTGCCTGCCATCGCAATACGGCTGATCTGCTCCCACGTGAGTTTCTGTTCTTTTCTGAGCGTTTCCATATCGTTCCAGAGGTCTGTGCGCAGTCTGTCACATAATTCTCTGCCTTTTCCTTCTATGGAAGCCTGAATCCTGGCAATGACATCTCCCCCGTAGATTCTTTGACTGTTCAGACTGGTGACCGTATCTGCAAGCGCTGCGTTTTTAAGTGAAATCAACTGGACAGCCAATGTTGTGGTACCAATGTCAATTGCAAACCCAAACATCCCTTCTCCATCAGACTGCTCTCCACCTGTCTGCCCCATATCTTCCTGCATGGACGCCTGCCCGCACGAAAAGTCTGCAACAGCCTCCATCTCCGTTTCATTTTTCCAGCCGATACGTACGGTCAGCTCCTCCATCGGCACTGCCTGACATGCAAGACGCCAGCCTGCTTCAAGTTCTTCTTCCGAAAAAGACCGCCTGTCCGCGTCCGTCACTGGAAGTTTTCCTTCTGTCACCTGGATCCGGCACTTGCCGCAGCTTCCCCGCCCTCCGCAGGGGGCATGCACACCACTTTGTCCGCTGCGAAGAGCATCCAGAAGTGTGCCCTCCATGTAATGGATTTTCTGTATCTCTGTTTCTTTTGACAATACGCGGATTTCCAGAGGTTCTATATGGCGAAGCATGCAGGTGACATTCGGACACGTCCGGCAATTATGCTGAACCCGAAATGCTTCCATGTCCTCTGTCGTCACATAAATCTGACTGCTGGTCTTCAGCGGACGGAACATATATCCCTGAGTCAATTCCATTCCCAGCTGTTCGCCTGCACCGGTCTGCAAAAACGCCTCCTTCTGGATCGTCATCGCGATGTCCTGCGGTGCCTCCAGACGCTTTTTCACTCCTCTTTTCCATTCTGCGCAGGCTTTTTTCAATTCCCTCTTTATGTCTGCTTCCAGTGAAAAAAGTGCTGCGTCTGCCATTGCATCCGCAAGCATTCCCTTCACATAATCCCCTTCCTGAAACATTCTGGTACTATAATCACTGATCGCCTGCCCCACAGTTACCAGAACATAAATCGCTTCCACATCTTCCTTCTGATCTTCCAATTGATAAGAAGCTGGGATCTTTCCAAGCGCCATGATTCCTCTGGGCGTACACATCTCCATCATTTCTTCGATCATTTCCTGAAATGCTTCTTCCATCGCTCCAAAGGATGCCGAGTCCGGACTGCAATTCAGCTGTCGAAAGACCACTGACTGTTCGATCTCAGGATGAAACTCTTCCAAAATTTTTATATGATCCATCTTTACTCTCCGCCATACAGGCAATGCTTTCTTACAAAATTTCAATTTCCCATACATTTATATAGTCTTCGTAAGCCCCCAGCCGGATCAGATCCGGCTTTTCTTCCAGCTTCTCTGTCACTTCATAGCGGGAAGGCAGAGAAGTCCATGGCTCAATACAGATATAGGGCACTTCTGTTCCCGGCCAGTGCCATAATCCGAGATAATCCATCTTCGGATAACGCACCGCAGCAACTGCACCCTGAGGGCCGCATAACTGTACTTCATGTCCCATCCTGCAAAGAACGATAGCATCATGGTCAAACAAATGATGATGCAGTTTCAGCCGATAATCTGCTTCCAGAGAAAAGGGTTCTGTCCCCTCAAGTACGTAACCCGTATCTGTCATCAAGACCTTTTCCGGCATAACCCCCTGGGGGAACTGAAGATAATACGCTTCAAAATGTTCCTCTTCCCTCAACGGAACGCAAAATCCCGGATGACCACCGAGTCCGAAATACATATCTTTACTCTCTTTATTTTTAACAATATAGTATGTACGAATCGTGCTTTCCACAAGTTCATAATGAATCTCAAAACGGAATCCAAAGGGATATCTCATCCTGGTCTCTTCTGAATCCTCCAATACACAAACCAGATAATCCGGTCGTATCTTCTGACAGATAAATTCCTCCGTCATGGCAAATCCGTGGATTTCCATACTGTATTCCCGATTCTGGTATTCGTATTTCTTACCATACATCCGCCCTACATATGGAAATAAATTCGGCGCCTGATCCGTCCATGTGACCGGATCAGGCTGCCATAAATATTCCATTTCAGGCGTTTCATTTTTCTTTCTTATGGAGCACATCTGAGCTCCGCGAGAAAGAATTTCCACTCTGATTTTTTCATTTTCGACTCGATATCTCACAGATCACTCCTTATGCACGCTTCTCGGCAACCGCCTTCTTCGCAACCTCTGCACAGGTAGCGGCATCTCCTGTATAATAATCAGCTCCGATGTTCTTTGCAAACGTCTCATTGACCGGTGCTCCGCCAACCATAACGATGTATTTGTCCCGGATGTCTTTCTCTTTCATAAGGTCAATCACTCCCTGCATGTTGCACATGGTTGTAGTAAGAAGTGCGGACATAACGATGAGATCTGCAGATACTTCTTCTGCCTTGTCAATAAATGTCTGCGGATCTACATCCACACCTGCATCATAGATTTCAAACCCTGCACCTTTCAGCATCATGGCAACAAGATTTTTTCCGATGTCATGCAGGTCTCCTTTGACAGTTCCGATTACGGCTCTTCCAACCGGTTCGTTTCCAAGTTCAACCAGCTTCGGCTCCAGAATGGCAATTCCGTTATTCATCGCACGTGCTGCAACAAGAACATCCGGTACAAACACCTCATCATTTTTGAACTTTTCACCAATGATCATCATTCCGGACAATAATCCTTCTTCCAGAATTTCTTTTGCATTGATTCCTTCATCCAATGCCTGCTGTACCAGCTGCTTTACGATTTTTGCTTTTCCTCTTTGTAAATTCTCAGAAATTTCCTGAATCAGTGACATAAGTTTTCCTCCTAAACTCCTAAAGTTTTTTTCATAATCAGGAAAACACCCAGCAGTATCCGCTTCATACTGCTGCCCCGCAGATTGCCCCCTCGCCGCGGAATCATAGCTTCTGAATCGCTGTGATTTTTTGTTTTCCTGTATCTTAGTATAATGGATTATGCCCTTCTGTTTTTGTTTTTATTTTTGAAATTTAAGACTATTTTTTGATTTTTTGTGTTACAATATATTTACTATGAAAGTCCCGGACAGCAGCCATGAACCGGAGCGTGCTTGCACGCGCAGGATCATGGATATTGGACGGGCAAGCCAGTATGAGTAAGGAGGGCGACAGC
>UQAW01000025.1 GCA_900539175.1 uncultured Lachnospiraceae bacterium | reverse complement strand
GTCATGCCTTTTCATGCAAGCATGAAAAGCATGACCTTTTGACGCTTGTATCATATTATTTTCCAACAGATATTATTTTTGCTCTTATATTATTTGTTGTTTTATATTATATGTTATATAATATTATATAATTATTAAGATGTCAATAGGAGAAACGTTAAGAATTTCTGAAGATTGGATGTTAACTTCCGGTAATTTTTGAACCTGAAAACAATTCCTGTGACACAACAAACAAGATCCTGCTGTATTTTCACGTGAACACAGCAGGATCTTTCTAATGATTTTTACCTGTTCCAATTCGTATCGGATGTCGGATTACCGTCTTCAGATTCTCCGGTCTGCATTTTCGCACATCACTCAGATAAATCTCATGATGATAACGAGGACCTTCCATGTCCGGTATAAAGCCCTGCGCTTCTGTAAAGACATCCATAGCCTCTATGGTGACCGGCTCATCGTCATAGGGACCGATATGCATACACTGCACACATAAGCCTTCCTCGTAGGTAAAAAACTCCACCTTGGAAAAATCGGTTTTTTTCTTTTCAGAGGCTTCTGTTACTGCCCACTCAAATTCTTCCTTTGTCACGAACTCCGGCAGACGGATCATGGAAATCCACTGGAAATCCTCTTTACGGGAATAATCAATACCTTTTTTTGTGCCCTTCTGCCACCAAAGACCCTCCAGAGGCGGCACAACATAATCAAAATATCCCTCAATACGATGATCCCCCATTTTGCTCATTTTTATCGTAAATGCAATTCCGTAAAGCAACCCGATAGACTGCTTATACGCACCGCCTTCCTCGTTTGGATTCCCTTTCCCGCGAACAGCAATAAAGTTCATGGGCGGCACTGTTACCAGTCCCGGCTTGTTCTTCGGCAGGTAGAATTCCTTATATTCCTTCTTATAATCAAACGCCATTTTTACTCCTCCGTCCAAACCTTGCATTGCTCAATCCGTTTTCCGTTATCCCCCTGATCTTCATCATAAGCAAAACCCTTCAGCAGATTGCAGGGAAAGTTGTCACACCCTCCGCAATGCTCGTGCTGTTTTGCTTCACAACAGGCTTTCACAGGACAGCTGTCTCCCCAAAACGGCTTTTCGATATGTACACAACCTGTACAGCCCATCTGGGCACGATAGGAGCAAGCACTGCACAAAAGTCCGCATCTCGACTCGATCCTATCCTCACTGTCATCCTTCAACCCTACATAAATATGGATTTCTGCATTTTCCATGCAGCCATCCTGGTATTCCTCAAAATCACATCGAAATGCTCTGGGCAAATTCATCTGCCAGATTTCCTGCCATGCCGCAGCCACTGCATGAACCACATCCCCGTGAATGACAAATTTTGCATACCGTCCTGCAGGAATCCGACAAATGGCATATTCTTCTCCCAGCAACTGCTCTGATGTTTCGCAGGCAACCATCGCTGTGTAATCGGCTTTTTCGTCTCCAGCATAGTCCGTATAAATTCCCAACGCCTTTTCGCTTACCTTGCCGGGAAGAGAAGCGTAGACACCCTCGTTATAAAAACGACTCCACAGTCCGCCGATAACAGCTCCCATGTCAGAAGCGGTATTGTTTGTACGTGCTGATACACCTGCTGCAATTTTTTCTTCCAGTGTTACAATCTCATATTCCATAAATAAGACCACCCTTTCTTTTAATGGTTCTATTCTATCAAAGCAACCATGACACCTGTATGTCATGGTTGCAGATATTTTTTCAGATTCTCTCCGCAATTTTATCTACAACACCGCGGAAACTCAAGTGAGCAAAAATTTGACAACTGTTATTTCCTTCATTATAATAATTTCACCGCTTATAAAATCTAGAAAAAGAAAGGATCGCATGAATGAAAAAGAAGAAATTTACCGGACTTTTGATGATTACAGGAGTTCTCCTCTTCTCAGCACTATGGATCAGACAGGAATTGTCACAGAATCCAAAAACGAATGACAAAGAATCTTCCCCTTCGAAGAAAACATCATCAAAAGAGGGTATACAGACCGCCCCCCATACAGAAGCGATATATAAAGACACTTCCGGACCAACTCCCGAACCTGCAAAAGCGCCTGCCAGTGCAGAACCTATTGAACCTTCCTTTGAAAGTACGGAAATTACAGATGCGGTCTTTGAACGGATATATGGCAAATCCTATAAGACAGACTGTACAATTCCCAGAGAAGAACTTCGGTATCTGTCAATTCCTCATTATGGATTTGACGGTGAAATCCACCTTGGAGAAATGGTTGTAAATGCTGCAATTGCGGATGAAGTGCTGGAAATCTTCCAGGAGCTGTATGCGATCCGGTATCCGATTGAAAAGATCCGTCTGGTGGATGACTATGATGCCGATGACGAACGTTCTATGGCTGACAATAACTCCTCCGCCTTTAACTACCGCACAATCTCCGGCACCAATAAACTCTCCAACCACAGCAGAGGTCTGGCAATTGATATTAATCCACTCTACAATCCGTACGTCCATTCCAATACCGGAACAGAGGTCTGTGAACCTGCCAATGCCTCTGCCTACACAGATCGGACCGCCTCATTTGACCATAAAATAGACGAATTTGATCCCTGTTATCAAATCTTTACTGCCCACGGCTTTTCATGGGGCGGCAACTGGACACATGCAAAAGACTATCAGCACTTTGAATTTGTATCTTTTCAGGACCCAGACTGAATTCAAAATCCCCCACAATTTTACAAAGACATACATCCGCTAATGACAGAAAATGATCTCGGGATATCGTAGTCGATCAATGCAATCTCATAACCCTTGTAGCTTATCTTCCATGTTACATAAAAAATGTCAAGGTAATGGCTTTTTTAGGTTGTGTAAGCAGGAAAAGAATGCTATACTCAAAGGATTAAAATATGAAAGAGTGAATAAGAATGAAAGGAAAAATAGCATTCGGTGTTGTAATAAGTATTTTTTTCTCAGTAAATGGAAATAGGTGTACAGGCAATATCCCTGAAGACATTAACACAAATATTGTATTTAATATAGAAAAACTCCACAATGGAGATGCCAAGTTTTTTAATGATAAAATAATAACTAGTGTTAACGGAGAAATGTGTATCTACAATAAAAATGGAGAACTTTTTAAAAACGATTATGGGATTCATTCAAATTGGGTAGATACATATCCTGAAGATAAGGTCGTTATCTATGGTAATTTTGAAAATGAAATAGGCATAGCGCAGTTTGATGAACAATACAATCTTATAAAAAACAATATCATTTTGAAATCAGATAACTTACACATTGACCCTGCTATTATCAAGATACACGGAGAATATTATTTTACTGCAACGGAAATAGTAGGAAATGTAAATAATGCTGACGTGAACCAAGAAAATGGTCGATATACCGTAAAGCTATACAAGACATCCAACCTACTAAATATAGAATACATAACGGACATTATATCGGAACAGTATAACATTGAAGATGTCGATTTAATAGAATTTGATAACGGACTGGGACTGATATATGAAAAAGAAACAGTTGATAAGGGGAATTCTTCTATAGAAATAATAAGTTCCAACGGAAAAGATTATAAGAACTGGAATGCTAAAACTATACTCGAAAGTCCCGACTGCGACCACGAACCTGCAAGTATGATATATAATGGGGATCATACATATTCCCTATATTACAGCTGTGACAGGGAAAATCCAGGAAAGTCTTACATGGGAGGTAATATCTACGAAAGTAAATTCGATAAAGACTTTAAGAAACTGAGAAATAAAAAGATCTACACTGAAACCCAAACGGGCATCTTGTTATATGACGTACAAAAGGACGGTGGGAAAATCAATTTTTTGTTTGCAAAAAATTATTTAACTGACTGTGACTTGGTGAAAGAAACATCAAGCATTCCGGTATCTCCCTCTTCATAAGATATTCTCAAAATTTTCCTGCAAAACTCAGGATATTATATCCCATTTTGCAGGAAAATCACTGGTTTTCTCATAAAGATACAAAATGATCTTGCGGAATTTATGAAACAAGAATTTCTCTGCCCAGAGTAATGGAATAAATATACATCTCTTTCACAATTTTCCCCATCACCTTTTCCAACGCACGTTTATAGTACAAGAGCTGCTTCCGATATTTCTCCACCAGCTCCTGCCCGCTTCGGTCAGATACTTTGTCCGTCTTATAGTCTACGATAACCAACTGCCCCTCTTCTTCAAAAAATGCATCGATGATTCCCTGTACCAGAATCTTCTCCTGTACGGGCCAGGATGGATGCACTTCACTGGCAGATATTCCTATGACAAAGGGCTGCTCCCGGAAGAGTGTCCCGTTCAAACCGGCCTGATACATCCGACTGCCCAATTCCGTATGAAGAAATCCTTCCAGATCCCCTAAATTCAGGCAGCCTGCATCCTCCTTCGACAACTTCCCAGCCTGAATCATCTGCTCTACCTGGAATTCCAATTCGGTACGCGACTGTTCCAGACAGGTCTCCAATCTTCCGTAATTCAGACATTCCAGCACCTTGTGATACACCGTACCCCTTGCCGCGCCCTCCGGCGGCTCTTTCGCATCCTTAATAAATTCCGGAATCAACGGAACAAGATCGGATTCAAAATAGAGTTCCTCACCCGGCTCCTCGTCTCCTGCCTTTTTTAATTCGGAAACCGTCATCTTCACGGGAATCATTTCCAGATTCTCATACGGATATCGGTAAGAAAAGCGCTCCTGCAAGGCAGTTTTTGTCTTCGTATCGCGAATCTTATCGGTATCCCACTCCAGAAGTTCTTTCTTTTTTACTACAGCGTCCATCTGATGAAACATCTCTGTTTTCAGCAGATTGGCAGGTGTGATAACCTGCACCCGGATTCTGGGAGCAGCCTGATATAGGTCACTTTCCTCCTGCCTCGTAATCCCGAACATCTCGTAAACAGGGTCAAAGCAGCGATGCCCGGCAATTGCCGGAAGCACCCAGTCCATATAACATTTTGCCCCCGCAAGGCGTCTGTAATACAGATGCATCCGCCGGTCGTACAGCAGATATCCGCAGCTTTCCACCCACTTTTTCAAGTCACCCAAACCACATAAAACCAACTTTTCTTTTGCCCTGGTCATCGCCACATACAGAATTCTCAGTTCTTCTCCAAGGGTTTCCTTTACCATTTTCTGACGAATCACCTGCTTTAGAAGAGAAGATTCTCTGGTGCGAAGCGCACTGTCGATCACATCAGAACCGATTCCCAGTTTTGAATGCAGTACAATGGAACCGTTGCCATCCATAAAATTAAACTGTTTGCCAAGTCCTGCCACATAGACTACCGGAAACTCAAGCCCTTTGCTCTTATGGATACTCATAATGCGTACTGTATCCGCAGTCTCCCCATAGATATTTACTTCTCCATAATCTACTTCATATTTCTGAATCTGTTCTATATACCGGATAAAATTGAAGAGTCCGCGATAGCTGGTACCCTCAAAATCCACCGCCTTCTCCACCAACATCTGCAGATTGGCTTCTCTTTGCTGCCCTGCGGGCATAGCCGCCGCATAAGAAGCATATCCCGTCTCCTCCAGAATCTGCGTGATGAATTCGTGAATGGGGGTATCGAAAACTCTGCGCCGGAATCCCCGAAGCTGTTCTAAAAATCGGATTAGTTTTTTCCGCAGAGACTCCCGGCTTCCCTCCTGTGCATACAACCTGCAGGCATCGTAAAGCTTCTGCTTTGGATACGTGCTTCTTATGATTGCCAGTTCCTCCGCCGAACATTTTCCAATCGCAGAATGCAGTGCTGCCGCAAATGGAATCTCCTGACCCGGATTATCACAGATTCTCAGATAATTCATAACTGTAACCACCTCCAGAGCGGAAAAATATCCTGTCTTAGAAGTCGTATACGCCGGAATTCCCTGACTCTGCAGTACTTTTGAGAACACATCCGCCCACTCACTGACCGTCCTCAACAAAACCACACAATCCCGGTATTCCAAAGGTCGGTAAGCATTCTGTGCTCTGTCCCAGACCTGCTCCTGCCCGACCAACGAGCGGATGCTCTGCGCTACAGCCAACGCCTCTGTTGCAATCATCTGCTGTCTGGTCTTGTTATCCTCAAATTCCGGAGATTTACTGTCAATCAACAGCAACTGTGCTTCTGTAAACTGCGCACTGCTGCCTTCCGGGTAATCGGCGCCCACATACAATGCCTCCGTCTCATCATACTCGATTCCCCCCAGTTCACGTTCCATAATCTGCCCAAAGATAAAATTCACCGTATCCAGAACATTTCTCCTGCTTCGGAAATTCTTATGCAGATCAACCCTCTGCTCGACACCGTCCTCCAGACCATAATGTTCCTGCTTTTCCAAAAATAGTTCCGGACGTGCAAGACGGAAACCATAGATGCTTTGCTTTACATCTCCCACCATAAAGCGGTTATAGACACCGTCTGACACCCGTGAAACCGCATTCAGCAGAAATTCCTGAATATAATTACTATCCTGATATTCATCAATCATCACCTCAAAAAAGCCTTGAGCAAGCTCTTCTGCCGCTTCCGTTCGAATATAGGAATCGCCTTCCTTTTTCACCAGAATCTGCAGTGCAAAATGCTCCAGATCTGAGAAGTCCATGATATTTTTCTTTCTTTTTGCCTGAGAAAATGCCTCCATAAATGTTCTTGTAAGCCTTACAAACACCGATATGGGGACACGGCAATAAGACAGTTCCTCCAGAATCTGTGCTGTTGTCTTAAGAGCACATTTGTCCTGGATTTCATGCACCAGCTTCTTTACATCATCACGCAGCGCTTTGACCCGCTCCTTTAATTCCGGATTTACCGAATCATCCTTTTTCCGCGCTAATGCCCGGAAATCAGCTGCCCGCAATGCTTCACAAAGTTCATCATAAGTCTCCATTCCGGTCATCTTATCAAGCATCTCTTCATCCGCCTCCAACATCGGCAGATATAGATAGGGTCCTCCCGGAGCTGCCGCAATTTTCTGATTCTGCCGGGTCATTGCCAGTGCATTTTCCAACTGTGTGTGTATCTCTTCAATCAGTTCCTGCATCCAGTCTGTCTGTTCCAGGTCATAAGCGGTTTCTATCTCATAAGTTTCCAGACACTGTTCCAGCCATTCCCCGGGATAGGGATAGCTGACTGCAAATTCATAAAGCTTCAGCACCAGATCTCCAATCCGCTTGTCGTTCTTTCCTGGCGCATAACACTCTACAAAATTCAGATACGCTTCCTCTTTTGCGGCAAAAGCTTCTTCAAGTACCTGTTCCAGCACCTCATTTTTCAGCATCTTCAATTCTCCTTCTTCTGCAATCCGGTAAGCAGGGTCCAGATCGATCAGATGAAAATAATTCTGAATCACATAGCTGCAAAACCCATGAATCGTCGTAATCTGGGCATGATGAATCAAAGCCCCCTGCTTTTGCAGGTGTTCATCCTCCGGATTCGCCTCAAGGGCATTCTCAAGAGCTATCCGAATACGCTCTTTCATCTCAGCAGCAGCGGCTCTTGTAAACGTCACCACCAACAGGGAATCAATATCAATCGGATGTTCTTTATCTGTCACCATAGAAAGAATACGCTCTACCAACACGGCTGTTTTGCCGGATCCCGCAGCTGCACTGACCAGTATATTACGGTTTCGCAGTTCGATTACTTTCCGCTGATCTTCCGTCCATGATACTCCCATTCTTATATCTCCTCCCTCATCTTTGCCAGGATTTCTTCCTGCTTTTCCTTCTTCAGATCCCGGTATGAAAAGCCGTCGATTCGTTCGTCAAAGCCGCAGATACCTCCGTAAGGGCAGTAGGTGCATGCCTCTTTTTTCTCCATCCGGTAAGGAGACACCTGCACTGCGCCATCCAGAATCTGCCTGCCGATCTCCTGTATTTTCCGGTTGGTAAACCTGCTGATCGTCTCAAAATCTTTCTTTTCTGCTACATGAGAATAACGCGACAGACTTCCATTCTTATTGTAACCCACCGGAATTACCGCAGAAGTGCTCCCTGCTCCCAGTGTGGTATCCATCAGGAAAATCACCTCATCTTCCGCCCTGGAAAGCCCATCCAGTTTTAATGCCTGAAGCACTTTCTGCAGCACTTCTTCCTGACTTTCATCCCCCTCTGCCGATACCAGTGGGTCCTTAATCTGATAGTAAAAGATTCCTGCCGGTTCTACCTGCTTACCCGGATGCTTTTTCTGTTCCAACTCTACGGCAGCATTCATGTATACCACAAGCTGAATCTGTAATCCATAATATAATTCCACCAGATTCAAGGAGGTATTTCCGGATTTATAATCGATAATTTTCACATAAACCTTATCTTCCGTCTCACAGACATCCATCCGGTCAATACGCCCTCTTAACTTGACTTTTTCATCCGGCGCAAGTTCAAAATTGATGGCATCCAGATTGTCTTCCATCGCAAATGAGACCTCGAATCCTCCCGGCTCAAACCGGCCTTTTTCCACCTGTGTCTGCAGCGCCCAGACCGTCCGGCGCAGCATCCGTTTCACCCGGGTGATCATATACAGATTCCGGCTGCTGCTGTGAAGAATGGTATTTCCATAATCGTGTACCAATTCCTCCACACTCTCATCGATCAGTTTTTCCCGCAATTCCTCTGTCAAATCTCTCCAATGCAGCCCATTTACAGATAGTTTCTGAGAGAAATGTTCCAGTGCGGTGTGCATAATACTTCCCATGTCGGCGTCATTGAATTCATAAGTAGGACGTTTCTCCAATTCCAACCCATATTTTACGAAATGAGCAAACGCACAGGCAGCAAACTGTTCCAGACGTGTAGCAGAATTAACCAACACATTGCCATACATCGCCTTCGCAACCGCCTTGCTGATAGCTTCTCCCGGATTTTCATAAAATGCCGCTGTTACCAATTCTTCCGCCGCTTTCTTCCAATTCTTATCGCTGTAATACCAACTGTAAAGTTCCTCCCATACCGGATCCCGCTCTCCCTCCTTCCATTGCCGTAACCCCTCCGCCAGGGGTTTCAGCGCGCTGTCAGGCGTCTCCAACCGCCACAGCAGATCACACGCTTTCAGATCCTCCGTCTGAATTTCAGGATATAGTTTCCGAATCATACCAATCAGATAAGAGGGCAGCATAGCCTCGCCTTTACTATTGGATTTGCAATAGGAAAGATACAATTTTTCTGAAGGTTTTGTGAGATTCAGATACAAATAAAACCGCTGCATATACATCTCTTCCCGGGCGGTGGGAGCCAGTTCAATCTCCTGCTTCTGGAGATATTCCCGATCCGGTTCTGAGAGAATTCCCGCCCTGGAAACCGGTTTTGGAATCACACCCTCATTGATTCCCACAAAGAACAGAATCTTTACATCTTTCAATCTGGTACGCTCAATATCTCCAATCATCACCTGATCTGCCGCAGGCGGAATCAACCCTACCTGCACCTCCAGAAAACCGGCTTCCAGAATCTCCTGATAGTGGGCAATACGAATTGTCTCTGTTCCCAGAACCTCCACAAGTTTATCCAGCAGATTCATGATAATCCCATAAATCTGACCATACTCCCGCTCCATGGCAGTATTGCCTGCTGCCTTGAATTCCAGTTCTCTGATCTTCAATTTCTCCTGTATATTATTTGCACAGATAAACTGATACAGCACTCTGGTTCGTTTCTCCACAGTCAGATTTTTCTCTTTGAATCCCTGTATAAATTCGGATACTTCATCCAGAAACCGCTCCCGCAATGTATTAATCTCTTCCAATTTCGCCTTGTTCATTCCTCTGTATACACGGACCCATTTCTCTTCATACTTCTTCTTTCCGCGGATACCAAGGGCAATACAGTAGTTCTCCAGTTCATCAACTTCCTCCATGGTCAGACTGCTCATTCCGCAACGCAGATACCGAAACACACTTTCATAACTGAAATTCTGAACCGCAAGATCTACCGCAGAACGCATAAATTCCACCAATGGATTCATCAATACTGAATGCTTCTCATCGACAAAGCAGGGAATCTGCAGTTTCCCAAAAACTTGCTCCGCATAATGCCCGTAAGTTGTCAGATCACCTGTAACAACCGCAAAATCTTTGTAACGATATCCCTGCTCTCTTACGAGCCTGTGAATCGTAATGGCTGCAGCCTCAAGTTCAGACTGCGGATCTTCCGCTGCCCGGATAACGATTTCTTCCTGCTGGGAAGGATAGCTGTAATTCCGGTATCGGAAGAGATTCGCTTCCAACGCCCCCAGCGCAGGTGCATGCGCAAAACGGCTGTTTTTATGGAACTTTAATCGAACAGGGTCTTCTATGTCAACCTTTGATTCCTGACAGGTCTGCACTAATTTGCCAATCATCTTTTTCGTCATGGAAAAAAGCCGGTGCGGTCCGTCATAGTGAAAAGGGTCTTCCTTTTCATCAATCGCTGCTGTCACATAAACCCTCTCACTCAGCCGCAGCAATTCTCCCACCACCTGATTTTGAACCGGTGTAAATCCTGTAAATCCATCCAGAAGTACCGTGCTTCCTTTCACCAGTTCTGACTGCCCGATCCGCTGACAAAGGACATCCAGTACTTCTTCTCCCGCAATGTATCTTCCTTCCATAAATTTCAGAAAACCGTCATATATCGTACTGATATCCTGCAGCTTACAGGACAGCATCTGCTTCCCTTCCGCCTCCCTCGCCCATTGTTCCAGACTTTCCGGGTTCACCTGATACTGCATCAATTCTGACACCAGCGATTTCATCTGTGCAACCGCTCCCGTCCGCTTCAGATTCGTGCCTAATACCTTCAACTTTTTCTGCTGTTCCTGAGCAACACGCTGCAATACTAACGTCTTGCCCGTCTCCTCCAGAACAGGATTGGTCCCGCCTCCGACTTCCTCAAATACACGATAAGCCAGACGCTGAAAACTGAGCACATCAATATTCATAATTCCCTGATCCGGATGAAGTGACACCAGCTCTTTTTGCGTCTGCATCGTAAACTGCTCCGGAACAATTACCAGATAATTTTTCTCCGGATTTTTCCTGGATTCCTCAATTATTTTTGTAAAACTATAGTAGGATTTTCCCACTCCTGAACTTCCGAGAATCAACTGTAACGACATTCTTTTTCTCCAATCATACATGGGTTAAGATTTTCTTCTATTGTTCATTATAGCATTCCAAAGCCCAAAGTAACAGATAATCTTATTTGTTGCTGTAGTAATTGTGCAGCGGACGTGGTATGATGATAACATAAGGAAAAATGATCTATATAATTGGAGGCAGCTAATGAAAGTAGGTATTTTAGGAGCAGGAAATATCGCCTGTAAAATGGCAGAGGCAATCAACGGTCTGGATGATTCTGTAGAAGCATATGCCATTGCTTCCAGAAACCTTGAAAAGGCAGAAGCATTCGCAGTACAGTGGGGATTTCAAAAAGCATACGGCAGCTATCAAGCACTGATCGAAGATCCTATGGTGGATCTTGTATATATTGCAACGCCGCACAGTCATCACTTTGAACCGGCAAAGCTTTGTGTGGAACACGGAAAAGCTGCACTTGTAGAAAAAGCATTTACCATGAATGCAAAACAGGCAAAAGAATTGCTTACATTGGCAGAAGAAAAGAATGTCCTGGTTACGGAAGCAATCTGGACACGTTATATGCCAAGCCGCAAGATGATTGACGATCTTGTAGCCAGCGGAATCATCGGCAATGTCACATCCTTAAGCGCAAATCTGGGATATGCGAACGGACATCTGGAACGTATGAAAAGACCGGAACTTGCCGGAGGCGCACTGTTGGATCTGGGCGTATACCCGATTAATTTTGCCTCCATGGTATTCGGAACCAACGTAAAAGAAATCAGTTCTACTTGTGTGAAGACAGAAACCGGCGTGGACAGTCAGGACAGCATCACGCTGATCTATGAGGACGGCAAAGCAGCCTATCTCTATGCAACGATGCTGGCCCAGTCAAACCGGGAAGGCGTCATTCATGGCGACAAGGGATTTATTGAAGTTCAAAATATTAATAATTGTGAAGAAATTCGCGTTTATAATCTGGATTATGAACTTACTGTCCGGTATGAAATCCCAAAACAAATTAATGGATACGAATACGAAGTTCTGGCATGTAAAAAGGCACTGGAACAGGGAGCAATTGAATGCCCGCAAATGCCGCATAGGGAAACCATTCGGATCATGGAACTGATGGATGGACTTCGTACAGCATGGGGCATACGTTTTCCCGGCGAAGCTTAGTCTCTTATGAAAAAAGCAGGCTGTACGTAAATCACAGCCTGCTCTTTTCATATATCTGAATCTCCCAACCACTGCACTTAATGACTCTCTCACTCCATAGAATGATTTTACAAATGCTCTTTTATCAGTTGTTGCAAATTCTCTACATCCTGACGCTCTGCCAGGAAAAATTCCTTTCCATTGACATTGATAGACATGTATTCTTCATTATATTCATAATACGTCACTTCCACATCTGGGGCATCTTCCGTATTTCGATAAAACTGCATTGTCAAGACCGGTTTCCTCTGTCCCGGATCTACTCCTTTTTTCTCAACCTCTCCGCTGACCAATACACTTAATAACTGGTTATAAAACGCATTATACTCTGACCTCTCAACTTTTTCTTTGCCGATTTTACAAGTATCTTCTGTCTTCTGCAATAACAACGTGTCATCCCCGATACTTACCTTCACCTGTTCCACAGTATCGATGCCTGCAAGAAACGGGATTTTGAGAATATACTGATAAGGATCTAACTCTAAGATCGTATCCAACCATAGCTGATTCACCTGACAGATAGAATCGTTTCCCTCAATCTCCACGTAATAATTACCATTTCCATCCTGATTTCCCACAAGAATTTTTCTGGCCTTGGTAGGATCGGCTCCGCCCTTTTCTCCTTCTCTCTGCTCACCGTTATAAGCGATAAACAGCGATGTCTGGCTGCCTTCGATTCCCGCCTCCTCGCTGCTGATCCCAGAAACCGGAATACATGGAAGCTGTGCCACCGTTTCGAACAGGTCATACAGACTTTCTGTATCTACAGAGACCATAGATTCATAAGGAACCGCAATATTCCAAAAATCAAATGCCTCTTTATAAGTCTTTGGTTCATAGGAAACATCAAAAACAGTTTCGCCGTCTTTCACCACATTCAAACCTCTGATTGCATTCGCCGTTAAAGTCTCCTGACCATCATCCTGTTCAAGCTTTTCCTGCCATTCTTCCATGCGGCTGGTTTCTTCCCGTATCCTTAGTTCTCTGATATTTCCCTGATCTGATTTCTGACACCCGGCAAGCATCATTCCTGCAGTCAACAGGAACACTGCACGTTCCGCCAATTTTTTCATGTACCTCTTATTCTTCACGATTTCACTGCCTTTCTTCTATCAACTTCTCTCCTTTTCCTGCATCATCTCACGATACTTCGTAGGAGACATGCCCGTATGTTTCTTAAATGCCATGGAAAAATAATTTGTATCATTATAACCAACCATCAACGCGATCTTACCAGCCTTGATCGTAGTAGTCTCTAACAACGATTTGGACTTATCAATTCGTTTCCGTACAATGTATTCGTTGCACCCTTCTCCCATTACCTTCTTAAAGAGCCGTGAAAAGTAATTCGGAGAAACATAAAATGCTTCCGCAAGGCTTGCCACCGAAAGATCACATTCCAGATGCTCATCAATATAACGCTTTGCTTTCGCGATAATCTCATGACGGTCACCCTCCTCCTTAAACAGCAGCTGCTTTAGAAACATCCCCGTTACTTCCAGACTTTCCTCCCGGTCAACACCCATCAGCGATTTCATCAATGCTTCCAACTTATTATCAATTCCCTCTCCGGTCTCTGTAATATAAGAATAATAGACAGACGCCGCAATCTCAAAACAACATTTCTGAACCTGTATCCGGGAAAGATTGTAGGAAACCGTTGCTTTCTGAAAGCTCTCATAAACATGCATCACATAATCACCATTGGCAATCCCCGATGCCATCGACTGTTTCATCTCCCGATAGGCATCCTGAAACAGATTTTCCCGGCTCTGCTCCTTGTTGGAACGGACAATCCCCTGAATTCCTTCCCTCTCATGCTCCAACAGGTAGACTGCATCATTATAAGAGATATGAATCGAATCCAGTCCCATAACCTTCCCGCCCAGTACAATCCGCGGCTTCATCTCATATTCATCTTCCAGAATCTGGCTCAATTCCTGAATTTCACTGGTAACATCCACCTCTTCCCGTCCGGTATAAAACATCAGAACCAATTTCCCATCCTCATCCATAAAGGTGACACCGCTCCTTCTGGAATCGATCAGTCCGATACAGATATTTTTTATTGTCAGCCCTCTTAAATTCTCTTCTGGCTTCGACTGATCCAGATACAGATCCGGAATCAAAATCGCAATCTGCATCTCCTGATTTCTGTCCTGCACCAGCTCCTCAGGAAGACAGGCTTCTCTTCCGGTATTCTTTCTCTGGTGAACCCGATCCCGCATATACCGCTCCAGCTCCATCTGCTGCCTGGCGCCTTCGGTTCTCCTCTGCCTGCTGTTTTCTTCACGGCTGACCCGCAGACTTTCCAGAATGTCCACCTGTTCTTTGATAGCTGCCGTCAATTCCTCCTCATCAATCGGCTTTAACAGGAAGTTCTGCACCCGCATCTGAAGACACTGCCTTGCATAATCAAAACGATCATATCCTGTCAGCACCAGAATCCGCATCTCCTCATTCTCTTTCCGGATCTGTTCAATCAGACTTAATCCTGTCATCTCAGTCATACTGATATCTGTCAGCAGAATCTCCGGCCGATGTTCTTCAATCAACAGCAAAGCTTCTCTTGCCGATGCTGCAGTATACACCTCACCAATGCCGATTTCTTTCCAGGGTATTCCACCCTTAATCCCCATACGGATCATCTTCTCATCATCAACCACCAGCGCTTTATACATCATAGAACCCCCTTGCATTCAATATCTGCCTCTCTGGGAAGATGTATCTCCACCGAAACACCTTCGTGCTCATTCTTCCGGAAATGCAGGCCATACTTCGGACCAAACATAATCTCAATCCGCTTGTTCACATTTCTGACTCCGTAGCCAAAGGATTCATCATAGACAGAGATTGACTGATTCATCTCATCAATTTCCTCCTGGCTCATACCGGTACCACTGTCTGCAACAACAATCCATACATCCGAATCTTCCTGCCGTATCCGGATCTCTACAACGCCTCTTTTCCCTTCCTTTACACGTATTCCGTGATAAATAGAATTTTCAATCAACGGCTGCAGCGTCATTTTGGGAATCTTGACATCATCATAACACGCATCTACCTGCACATCCAGCTCTATGATATTATCATAACGCATATTCTGGATAATCAGATAAGATCGGATATGATCCAGCTCCTGCTTCAGTGAAATGATTTCCTTCCCTCTGCTCAAACATACGCGGTAATACTGCGCCAACGCCTTGACCATCGTTGAAATCTCTTTATTCCCGTCAGCAATTGCCTGCCAGTGAATACATTCCAATGTATTATATAGAAAATGAGGCTGTATCTGCGACTGCAGTGCATTAAACCGAATTTGCTCCAACTGATGCTGCTCCACTTTCACCTGCTCCATAAGCACAGCAATCTCATCCATCATGGAATTAAATCCCACTGCCAGTTTCCTGCTGTCTGCATCCATGCTCTCGGTATCAATCCGAACTTCCAAAGTTCCCTCGGCTACCTGATCCATGACAGAGACAACCCTGTCGATTGGCCGGTAAAATGTCTGAATCATTCGTCTTAAAAGGGCAATGCTCAAGACGCTCATCAGGACAATTACACCAAGCAAAATCGTTATGTTTCCAAAACTTCCTTTGTATAACTCGAACATGGGAATCTCATTGACCAGATAGTAATTCCATTTTCCGATTCTCTGGTAGATAATCAGCGCTCCGTCTGCCTGGAAGCTTCCTCTGCTTCCTTTTATACGTTTCAGATAATCAACCTGTTTCCCGATTTTCTTCTTATCTGCAATGGACACCCGTTTTCCGTTAATGTCCATAAGGAATAACTCCGAATCCAGGGACTGCGTGGTATCCTCCCGAAGCTGCTCTACCAGATTATCACTCAGATTCATAACCAGCATTCCATTTTTATGCACCATTCTGGTGGTTGCATAAATCGGATGATATAAAGTCAGCGTATATCCTTCATTGCGGAAATAATGATTTGCAAAGCTCATCCTCACCGTACTGCCTTCTTTTGCCGAAATGCTTTCCTCATAATCCTGTTCATATACCACTTCAAAACGTGCATCCACTACGCTGCTGTTGCCTTTATAAACATAATCTTCTGTATCATCCCGGCTCACCACCGCAAAGTTCATATTGTTCTGCACATTCAACATATTCAGCAGAATATTATAGACATTGCTTGCCTGCTGCTCGTACTGCAGTCCCCGCTTTACATCGCTGGCACAGTACTTCTGCACACTGTCATTGATCACCAGGGCAACCGCCAGATTCTGGTACTGCTCCAATGTATCATCGTAATTCGATGCCAATGTTTCCAACTGGGAAGTTGCCATCTCTCTGGTCTGATTCGTCATATAATAAAATGCAGAAAATGTGGAAGCAGTCAATATGATCAACGAAGTTCCCATAATAAGCAGCGATATAAAAAAACTGATTTTTTTCTTCAGATTCCAATTGGTGATCTGCTCTTTTACGTCACGTTTCTTCATCTTTTCTTCCCCATTTTCTTAAATCTATAGGTCTATTATACAAAAATTCCAACCGATTGAATATATTTTTCTTGAAATCAGTATTAGCCTGAAAAACCGTTGTTTCTCTTTTCCGGTTTTCCAGGCTCCCTCCCATTTGCTATGAATCCGCCGCTTATTTCTTTCAGCTTTTAAGATTTTCATCAACCTTTGACTGCCCCGGCTGCCATACCCTTTACCAGTTTATCCTGAGCAAAAATGAACAGAATAATCATTGGAAGAACAGTCAATGTCAGAACTGCCATAATCAACGGTGTATTCATGGAGTACTGTCCGCGGAATTCCCATACAGCAAGGGGAAGTGTACGGTTCTGTGAACTCTGTGTCAGTGTATAAGCAAAACTGAACTCATTCCACATATTAACACCATTATAAATTGCCAGTGTAGATAATCCCGGCTTTGCCATCGGCAGAATAATTTTAAAAAACATCTTGAACTTTCCGCATCCGTCAATCTCGGCAGCTTCTTCAATTTCTCTCGGGATCCCTTTCATGAAACCGGTAAGAATAAACACGGAAATCGGAATTCCCATGGCCACATACGGTCCGATCAAAGCCCAGATTTTATCATACAGATTCAACTGCTGGCTCATCTTAAAGACCGGAATCAAAGTAATATGTATCGGAATTGACATACATGCCACGATAAGACCATACAGGAAACCGTTCAGACGGAATTTAAACCGTGACAATGGATAAGACGCAAATGCCGAAATCATCAGCAGCAACACAAGCGAAACCACTAAGACAACGACACTGTTGAAAAAATAACTCCAGAAATTGCCTTGAATTACTTCCGTGTAATTGCCGATATTCAGTTTGTCCGGAAGGGCAAACACACCCTTGGTCAGCATCTCGAATTTATCCTTGAAAGAGTTCAATACCATAAAGATAAAGGGCGTTATGGAAACTACCACTGCAAACAGAGCAAGGATGATTGCGATAGCCCAGGATATTCTGCTTTTGATTCTACTTTTCTTATATTGTTGTTCCATATCCTTTTAAGCCTCCTTCTTTCCGTTCAATACCCTCATGGTCACCAGAGAAATCAACGAAATCAAGATAAACATACCTCCGGCAACAGCTGAACCGTAACCCATGTTAAACTGGGCGAATGACAGCTTATACATATAAGTTGCCATCAGTTCCGTAGAAGTTCCCGGACCTCCTCCGGTCATAACGTATACCAGATCAAAGTACTTCAGAGAACCAACCATAGACATGATTGCTGCACTCTTCAAAGTAGGCATCATCAAAGGAAGTGCGATCTTAAAGAAATACTGTCTCTTATTTGCTCCGTCAATCAGAGATGCTTCATAGACATCTTCTGAAACATTTGTATAACCAGCCACACTGTATACCATATAAAATGGAGTAAACTGCCATGCGATTACTGCTATTACGGTAAACAGTGCCAGTTTCGGATTCCCCAGCAGGTCGATATTTCCTCCTCCGAACAACTGGGAGATGCTGCTGATGATACCTCCGTTGGTTGCCAGCGCATAGGTAAACAGAAAACCGATTGCAACCGATGACATCAGCATAGGAATAAACCACAGCACCTTAAATATGGTTGATTTCTTTCCTGCAAATTCCACAAAGGTAGCCATCGCAAGCCCCAATGGAATCTGAATTACGATAGACAATATCATGACAACAATATTGTTCAAAAATGCGGTCCAGAATTGTGTATCTTTCAGCAAAACAGACCAGTTCTTGAATCCGATAAACTGAGGATTCGACGAGATACCATTCCACTTATACGCACTCACACGAAAGGTATCCACGATTGGATAGAAGATATAAAGAATTAATAAAATTACTACGGGAGCCAGAAAGACAGCTGCCACAACATTGATATCTCTCTGTCTTTTTTTTGCAAGAGATGAGCTGCTTTTTTTCATCTGGTACTCCTCCTTTCTGCATTGATTTTTTATAGGCGATTGCGAAACTCTTCCGGAGTCGGTTTAGAATTTGCTCTCACTCCGGAAGAGTTTCGCAATCGCCTGTTGATATTTTATGAATCAGGGTAAAAAGGGAGCCGCTGCGTCACCAGCAGCAGCCCCTTTGTATGACTTTTTAAATTATTCCTGCTCTGCAAGATAGTCCTGCATTGCCGTCTGGAAGGTCTTTCCTGCCTCTTCCGGTGTTGTGGTCAGACCAAACAGTTCCTGGCAGCTATCCAGATGAGCCTGTGCTACTGCCGGCGGCAGATACTGGTCATACCAGAGCTGTACGGAAGATGCGCCTGTTGCAGCATCCAGAATCTGTTTTGTAACACCGTCTGTTACCAGATCACCTGCATTCTTTGTCGGCGGAATCTTGCCAACTTCAACCATCAGATCCAGAGCGCCTTCGGATGAATAGTAGCTTGCACATTCGAATGCAGCTTTCAGTTTTTCGCCTGTACAGTTAAAGGATACGAACTGGTCACCGATGGTACCAATCTGGATGGATGCGTCTGCATCAGATCCGTCAACTGCAGGGAAGGAGAACCAGCCAATCTTCTCATAGAATTCCGGGCTGTCGGATGAGAAGGTTCCTGTATACCAGGAGCCGCAAAGCAACATAGCTGCTGTTTCCTGATACATCAACTGTTTTGCCTGCCCGTCATCCTCACTCAAGGAGTTAACACCTTCCGGGAAGTAGTTCTTGTTTACCCACTCCTGAATCTTCTCGCCTGCGTACTGGAAGCACTCATCTTCAAATGTACCTGTTCCTGCAACTGCATCCTGGAACGGTTTCAGACCGCCCTTTCTTGCTGCCAGACACTGGAAGTACATGGAACCTGTCCACTTTGGTGCATTTGCCAGTGCGAATGGTGTAATGCCTTCTTCAACAAACTTATCACAGATTGCTTCCAGTTCGGAAACAGTTGTCGGAACTTCCATATTGTACTTCTCAAACATCTCTTTGTTATAGAAGATACCTGCCAGAGATACGTTATAGGTAGGTACGGCATACAGTTTTCCATTATATGTTGCCTGTGCAAGCGCTGCATCCATATAGATATCCTTCAGACCATACTCTTCATACAGATCATCCAGAGGCTGTGCAAAACCGGAATCGATATACTCATTCATCGGACCGCCGGACCAGCTGGTGTACATATCCGGGCATTCTCCGGAACTCATGGCAATTACAAGTTTCTCTTTGTAATTATCATTCTGGGTAGGAACATACTCTACCGTATATCCTGACTCTGTATTCTTATTGAACTCATCTACCGCATACTGTAAAGCTTCCTTGTCAGCTCCCTCGGTTCCGATATTCCAGTATGTAATGACTTTATCGTCATCACTGCTTTCATTTCCCTTGTTGCTTGTGCTTGCTGTGGAGTTATCAGATGTACTCTTGGATGATGCTTCAGAACCATCTCCACATGCTGCCATAGATAAACTCATGGTTGCTGCCAATGACAATGCCATCAATTTCGCTGCTCTTCTTTTCATTATCATTTCCTCCCGTTTTATGTTTTGCTTCTTTCGTTTTGATAGATTTATCATACCACGATGTTTTTAATATCGGAATTTAATAAAGTTACCAAAATCTATAATTTTCTTACCCGATAGCAAAGATGATTCTATCCTTATTTTACTCCTGTATATCTCCCATCTGTCTTCTCCAGCTCATACTCTTTATAGATAAAGTAATCAAAATCCGCCGGGATTCTGGTACCCAGTCCATCAACACTCATCATACCGACAAATGCCCCTGTAAACGCCGCATCATACACCGCCTTGATATATTCATCTGATAATTTCGCAGAGTCAAAGACATACGGTGCCTCAAGCCAGTTTTCCCCGTCAAAGGAATATACATACCGATAAGAGATTCCCCGCACTTCCACTTTCAGATAAACGTATGCTGCATCCTCTGGAACCGGAACCGGATTTTCTCCATACACGCTGAAGGTTTTGCCCAGATCCGTGCTGACAACATCGATCACACGTCCATACTTTTCATTCCAGGTAATCTGAATACAGGACCAGTTCTGTGTATTATAGTAACAGGTCAGACCTGCAAACTGCTGAATCGTCTTAGGAACATAATCCACCTTAACTTCCGCATCAAAGTTAAAGGACTGCCATCTTCTGGCAATATGCGCCTGTTTAAACGTAGATGCCAGTGACTGATGTCCATATAATCTCAGATGACCCGGTCGGTCTTTCAAAGATACCACATCTTCTCCAAGGGGAATTCTGAGACTCTGGAAATTGATATTCAACTCTGCGCTGTCAAAGTCATCTTTCTCCGGACACGTGGGTTCCCAGATGTGTTCTGAAGCATCTTTCGGCGCATCAACCTGGGCAAGTCCGTTGTGACCGCCTACGATGTGAGGCCAGCCTTCCTCATCCCACTCTACTTTCTGGATCGCGGTTTCTCTTCCAAGGGGACACCAGCCTCTGGGGTCTACAATAGATTCCGTGCTGTGATGCAGCGGACGTCCGGTCAGATGGGCAAAATACCACTCTCCTGTCTTTGTTGACATCAAGGAACCATGACCTGCTTTCTGTATTGGATGATACGGTGCATCCAGTGTTGTCAGGAATGGGGTACCCGGCTGGGTCTCAAATTCACCCCGCAGCTTTTTTGCCCTTGCCACACGCTCCTGATGTGCATATACCGTTCCACCCTGGGCAACAAACAGATAATAATAGCCATTCCATTGATACAGATGAGGACCTTCTGTAAACTTATCCTCTGTTCCCTTGTAGATCACCCAGGGTTCTCCGATCAGTTTTCCTTCTTCTTCCGAAAATTCCGTACACATGATTCCGTAGAATGGATGATGATAGCTCCGCGGATCCCAGTATTGGTTAATCAGATACTTTCTTCCATCCTCGTCATGAAAGAGGGAAGCATCAAATCCCGCAGTATTCAGTACAATCGGATCGGACCACGGGCCCCGGATATCTTCCGCAGTAATCAAATAGTTGATACAATCCTTAAATGATCCGTCAGTTACTTTTACATCCGTATAAATCAAATAAAATTTTCCATTCCAGTACGTTAAATCCGGCGCCCAGATTCCGCCTGAATCCGGATTACCAGTCATATCCAGAAGTCTGGTTTCATTTAACGGATGGGTAATTAACCTCCAATGGACCAGATCCTTGGACTCATGAATCTGAACCCCCGGCCACCATTCAAAGGTGGAAGTAGCTATGTAATACGTATCTTCGACTCTTACGATACTTGGATCCGGATTAAAACCTTTCAAAATAGGATTTTGAATCTTCATTTTCTCTTCTCCTCTCTTTACGCTGTTCCAAATTTCAGCATCTCTTACAATGATTATGATGTTGAGGTCAAAAGGTATTTTGACCCCTATGATACACGGATTGCTCCGCATTTCATGGTATCATAATTATAAGAAAATATTGTTCCTTAAGATATCAAATATCATGTCAGGTTTCTATAAAAATCTTAACTTTTTCTTTTTTCCGGAAGAATAAATGATAGATTCCAAAGTTGAAATGCTGGGGAATCACTGGTATATTTTTTGTTTTCCCATCATATCTTTTATAGAGAATGCAAAAGGAGTGTACTGTCTATGAGTTCAAAAACCAAAATCGTCGTATTACATATGAAAGAAGTGATTTATACCGCAATCTTTCTTCTGCTTGCCCTCGTGACCATGATTCTGCTTTTTGTCATGTTTGGCAGTAAAGATTCCAAAGAAACAAGTGCAGCCTCTCCGGCTTCCGTCACTGAAACTCTTTATACTCCAGGCGTCTATACGGCTTCCATCGAATTGAATGGCAACTCATTTGACGTACAGGTGACAGTAGATAAAGATCATATCAATTCCATTGAATTGATCAATTTGAGTGAAGTTACCACAGCCATGTATCCTCTGATGGAACCCACACTGGAGGATATTGCAAGCCAGATCTATACGACACAGTCCACGGAGAATATTACGTATTCCGATGATAATAAATATACTTCGATGCTGCTGTTGGAGGCGGTGAAGACGGCTTTGGATAAGGCGAAGGTTTCTTAGTGACCCCTCGGGAGAGCGGAAAACAACAGTGCCGGGTCCGCGGAGCGTACGGCTACGGGCAGGGTGCGGTTTCGGAGTTCAAGAGTATCTAAACGTCTGAAAATTTTGCTAAATACGCGTCACAAGATAACAAACTCGCTACGCTCAGACAGTGTTATCTTGTGACGCAACGCAAAATCTCCAGGCGTTAAGATACTTAGAACTCCTGCAAATGCACCCTGCCCGTAGCCGTACGCTCCGCGGACCCGGCACTGCTGTTTTCCGTCTGGCAATTCTTCTTTTTACGCTATTATAAATCTAAACGATTCTATTCATTCTTTTTTTCATTGTATTTACATGGTTCTATTGAAGTTTATTATAAAAAAAGCAGCTATCCTCTATGCACCTGGAGGATAGCTGTGTAACTAAAAATTACTCACATCCGATAGCAATCATCAGACTGTTTATGTCTCTTGATTACTTCTAAGCAGACTATACAAAGGGTACTTGTTTTTTGCAGGTACCCTTTTGTTTTTTTCAACCCCAGATTTTGATGCGGTTATATCCTTCTTTCAGATTTTCCAGAGGACCAACTGTGGGTCTGGTTTTTCTCGGATTATTATTGTAATCGGTATCCAGAGTGATGGGTGCGCCGGTGGGATCTTCGTAGGCGGCTTCCACGATGCGGACCATACCCAGTTTTTCAGTTGTGATAATTTCTGTATTCAGATCGAAAAGACCGGGATCGGCATCCAATTCCAGATAGGTCTCTTCTCCTTCTGTTATGATTTTCACCTGTGGGTCAGCCGGACTTTTATAGTTTTCCTGTTCCCTTGCAAATGCAGGAGCGCCTTTTAAGTAACAGTTTCCGTTGATATAGACGGGTTGTTTTACAAGGGCAAACATCTCATGATCTCCGTTTCCGTGAGAAGTGACTTCTTCCACATATTCGTCCATGGATGTTGGACAGCCATCGTAGCCGGCGGTTCCGTTTTGGGATTGATCGGTATAAGTCTCGGTTTCTCCAAGGAAGATATTCTGGTACAGGCGGTCATCGGCGCTGAATACAACGGCAGTTCCTGCAACTTCTGTAGAGTGAGGAAAATGATACGGAGTGGCACGGTCAAGGACTTCCTCACGGCGCATGGTTCCGCAGCACAGGTTTGCAACATAAGCTCCGCCCTGGGCAATGTTATCAAAATTGTAATCGGATGCAAAGATATTATTATCCACCAGATAAGGACCATGGGTTACTTCCACCATCAGGTCGCGGTCATTGTTGTAGTACAGATTTTTGCTGACACGGGTTCCCTGTGCCTGCCAGTCCAGCCAGGTTCCCAGCGTGCAGTCGTGAATATTGTTCTGCATAATCTGCACGTCAATTGCCGCATGGAGCTTGATTCCGGCTATCTCATAACCAAAATATTCATGTTTTACGGCTATATTGTAAATATGGTTCTTGTAAATCTGACTGAATACACATCCCATATGTCCCACGATACCGTTCTGTCCGCAGTCATAGATCACATTATTGCGGATGATATGGGAACCGATGGTTTCCTTGCTCCATCCGATCTTGCGGGCACGGAATACCGCTTCCATCTGGTACTGATAACCTGGTTTACGATGGGTTCTGGTACAGAGATTATGTCCGGTGGATGCTTCTTTTCCAATACTGATTCCACTGCATTTTGCATCATGAATCGTATTATTCTCGATGATCCAGCCCTTGCTCCAATTTACACCCAAAAGTCCCGGCTGATCTGCGGTAGGGGGCGTCCATGGACAGGCTGCCTGTGCCATCTCAAATCCCCGGACCGTAATATAATTTCTTCCGGTTTTTGCAGGATAAAAACAGCTTCGGCGCACATTGATTTCCACCAGTTCCGCGTTTGGATCAGCCCCCTGGAAATTTGCATAAATAGTCGTATTGTTATCATCCACTTGGGCATACCACTGATATAAGGTACGTTCCGGATGGGGAATCTTTTCTGCGTGCTTTGTCCATGGCGGGTTATAGCCTTCCGTGCGCATCACAGGATTCTTCACTTCATCCAGTGACAATGCTTCAAAAAAAGAAACTCCGTTGAGGTAGACATCACCTGTATGCAGTACATCGGAATCCGGATAGATCAGCCAGTCTCCCCCCAACGTCTCCCGATATGGATTATAATGTCCAAACAAGGTATTGGGGATGACTGCTTTCCACATATCCCCTTCCACCAATTCCCAGTTTTGAATCCTCTCCGAACCTTTGATCACAACTTTTTCACCTTCTGCTGCCTGATAGGTAATACGGTTGGTATCGCTCGTCCCTCCGTGGGCAGGCTTTACCCACTCCCGATATTCTCCTTCATGGACAATGATCGTATCTCCAGGCATCGCAAGCTTTGCTGCCTGCGAAATCGTCCGAAACGGCTGTTCCTTACTTCCCTGTCCGCAGTCACACCCATAGACTGCCACATGATATTCTCTATTCATTCCATTACCTCCACAATACATCCGATATTTCGTTACTGTTCTCAAGTTCTTAACTACCTTTTGTCGGCAGATCAATAACGTTTTCCACTTTCATTATATCGGGACGATACTTTTTCCACAATATAAATTTTGTGGGCATCTTCTCGAAAAATGTGTTCTCCGTTTTCAGACACATGTGTAAAGTTCATGCAGTCTTTATGCCGACCGCCGTCCATGAACCATCATTTTATCTGATACAGCAGGAATTTGAGTTATTTATATACACTGCGGCACCAGTACTCGGATTGTCCTCATTTTCTGCCCACAGCAGATTATATTTATTATTGTTCAAAAAGAAATCACACACATTCCACATTTCCGGCGAAACAACAATAATTTCAGGAGGCTCTTCTTCCAATTCTCTCCAATACTCCTCCAGAATATATGGTGCAATCATCCCTATAGGAGATTGATACGAATATTTTGTAGCCGGAATCCTTTCACTTCGTACATAAATAATATTCCAATTTCCAAACACCGAAATTTTCTCTTCCGGAGAAGTATACTTTTCAATATATGAGCATATAGTTTTAACTGTATCAGATTCACGCTGAACGTCCCTGTTCATATATCGGATAATTCCAGCTTCAAAAATGGTTACCCCTTTCGGTAAAATAGTAATAAGAAAACATGTTGCAATAATAAAAACAACTATTTTTCCAAGAGGCTTCTTAATGTAAATTTTAAGCAAAGAGGCAATTTTTCCCAAAACCTTCTTAATACAAATTTCGAGCAAAGAAGCAATCGGGAAGGCAACTGCAGGAACAAGCACCATCCCATAATGGGGATATTCCATACCGGAAATAGAGATTAACAGTAATGTTGCAAACAAGTAGCATGTATAAATTCCATATAAAAATCTATCTCTGATCATAAACATAAACACTGAAATTATGATAGCCAAAAGAATGATTGGTCTTTTGAAAAATGCAAAAAAAGAAGAAATACATCTTTCTCTCATGCCTGCCGAAACATATGCCTGATTAAAAGTAATATAATCGTACCAGAAATCTTGAAAAGCATGATTGTTCAAATGCCAAACCATCACGGGAATAATTATTATCAAAAAACCAATCAGGAAAAAAATGATAAATCTTCTAAGTTCTTTATAATTTTTATCCAAAATACTTTTTCCCAAAATAGCCACACAAAATACAAGCCATACTGAAATCATATTGATACGAAGCAGACATGTTCCTCCCATGGCAAAGCCACAAAAAATGAGCCGACGCGTATTAACCTTTTGATTAAGCAAGTAATCCAGAAAGATAAAAAGCGAGATCCCAATAAGAGGCATTGCATACTCTTCTACAAGATTTCCCCCGTCAAAGAAGTCCGATAACAAAGCAATTGTTACCAGAAGTATTCCACATGACCATATTTTCCCGCACTTTAATCTTGCAATTTTATATATTGCAATAAATGTAAAAAATATTGTCGGCACTTCGAGAAACCATACCCCACCGTATGTAGATATACGCCTTCCTATCCAATTGATAATATATATAAGTGGACCTTTATGATCAAATGTGTCTCTATATGGTACATAACCATTATCCATCATTAACGCAATTGTCTGAAATACACTTGAATCAATTCCTGCATCGGCTCTATTCCATATATGTAAAGGACTCTTAAGTAAGAAGACAAACGTAATTAAAAAAATAAAGCCTGACAAACATATAAACTCTAAGTATTCTTTTCTGAAAACCGCTTTTTCATTATTCAATCTTTTTTTGATATCCATCTCAGTCTTCCGTCTCCTTCTTAAGTCTGCTGAAATTGTGCAGAGCCTTCCACGTTTCTTTTGTTCAATTTAGTTCGTATCTTCTGATTTTC
The DNA here is from genome assembly GCA_900539175.1 of uncultured Lachnospiraceae bacterium. Taxonomy (GTDB): domain Bacteria; phylum Bacillota; class Clostridia; order Lachnospirales; family Lachnospiraceae; genus Novisyntrophococcus. The sequence goes on along the minus strand of UQAW01000025.1, from coordinate 16,332 downwards.
CATCACCTTTGTGGGCAAAAAATCATTCATTCACTTCCATCCGCATTCCAACAGATTTATCGGATAACCTAAATCGCACTACTATCATAACCCTTTACGGGCAGATATGCAATCTTTATTTTTGTCATACCGACTTTTGTGGGCAAAAATAGGCTAGTGTACTGACCTGTTCACTAGCATCATACGCTGTATGTGCATTTAAAAACTAACTAAATGCTATTGCCTATCATATTATAATAAAAAATCATACGATGGTAATTATGGATGTCACGAGCAATTCTATTTGAGTCTCTTATTCTGGTCACTGCGCTTTCCGTAGATGCTTTTGTGGCCTGTTTTGCATATGGTACCAATAAAATCAGGATTCCACTTTTATCCGCAGCCGTACTGGACGGAATTTCCAGTGGAATCCTGTTTCTCTTTTTACTCGCCGGCAGTATCATCGGTCCGCTTCTGCTGGAACCAGTAGTAAAGCTCTTCTGCTTTGCCGTTTTGTTTGGACTTGGAATCGTAAAACTCTTCGATAGTTCTCTGAAAGCACTGATTCGAAAAAACGGACAGACTACACCTCAGCTTTCTTTTTCTTTCCTGAAATTTCGGTTTATCCTGACCGTCTATGCCGATCCCAATAAAGCTGACACAGACGCAAGCAGCAGTCTTTCTCCGAGGGAGGCCGTTTCTCTGGGTACCGCCTTGTCTTTAGACAGCGCTGCCGTAGGCTTTGGAGCAGGTATTCTGCCGCTTCATGCAGGATGGACTGCACTATTCTCTCTGACGGTGGGCGCATGTGCCATCTTTTCCGGCTGCTTTCTGGGAAATCAGGTGGCAAAGCGAAGCTCCCTAAATCTGTCCTGGCTCAGTGGTCTTCTGCTGATTCTCCTTGCCTTTCTGAAATTTCTTTGATTCGCCGTCTCTTGGGTGAATCCAGGAGGTTGGATCCAGCAAAAACACCTCGTGGGCAAGAAGGGGCATGGAGGAAAGAAAAATCAGATTCAGCCACTCTGCAACAGAAAGATGTACCGTCTCAAATACAACATTAAAATACGGAATCTCAGTCACAGAAATCTGCAGCGCCAATCCCAGGAAAAATGCAGCAATCATCAGCTTATTGGACAGCGGATGGTTACAGAAAAACGACTTTTCAATATTCCGCATCCCTACTGCATGGAACAATTCCGATATCCCAAGTACCGTAAAGGCATACGTCTGGGCGCGGATCAGAATCTCCCCATGTGCCAGAGAAGCCCGCAGGTTCCCAAGGGTAACTGCCGCACCCTGACTGTTCAGCCAGGCGTACGGTACGCTGAAAAACGCAATCAGGCTGACCGCTGCGATCAGGCAGCCATAGAACAACGTACAGAACAGACCTCCCCCCGCAAACAGGCTTTCCCTGGAGCTGCGGGGTGGTTTCTGCATCAGAAGTTTTCTGTCGTTTTCATCCACTCCAAGCGCCAATGCCGGAAGAGAATCCGTGATCAGATTCACCCACAGGATATGACTGGCTTTCAACGGAGAACCAAGACCTGCAATCACTGCAAGAAACATTGTGATAATTTCACCGAAATTAGAAGACAGCAGGAAAAGCACCGACTTTTTGATATTTTCATAGATGCCCCGTCCTTCCTCGATTGCACGTTCTATCGTGGCAAAATTATCGTCTGTCAATATAATATCAGCAGCATTCTTTGCCACATCTGTTCCGCATTTTCCCATAGCAATTCCGATATCGGCAGCTTTCAGAGACGGAGCATCATTGACACCGTCCCCGGTCATGGCCGCCACATTGCCATTGGCACGAAAAGCTTTTACGATCCGAACCTTGTGCTGCGGGGAAACCCTGGCAAATACGCGCAGGTCTTCACATCTTTCCCTCAGCTTCTCATCCGGCATACGCTCCAGTTCTTCGCCGGTAATGCAGGCCTTCATGGAATCGGTGATTCCAAGCTGTTTTGCGATGGCATATGCTGTATCTACATGATCCCCGGTGATCATAACTGTCTTTACCCCTGCCTGCCGGAATAGAGAAATCGCCTGAGCCGCTTCCTCACGCGGCGGATCTATCATACCTGCCAAACCCAGAAACACCAGATGATTTTCTTCCGGAGAGGCCGCTTCCGGGCGCATGGCAAGCCCCAGTACACGCAGTGCCTGACTGCTCATCTCCTCCATGGCAGTTTGAATCTTCCGCCGATCCTCACCGCTGATATCGGTGATCTTACCATTCTTCCATATACGAGTACAGTGTTTCAGCAGGACGTCTGCAGAGCCTTTTGTATAAGCAATCCGACGATCCCCCTCCCTATGTACCGTAGTCATCATTTTCCGTTTGGAATCAAAGGGCTTTTCATCTACCCTCGGCTTCTTCTCTTCCAATAATTTCTTATCCAGTCCATAAGACCGGCTCATCTCCATCAAAGCAATTTCGGTAGGATCCCCCATAGAGACACCGCCGGAAACAAAGGCATCATTACATAACAGAAATCCTTCCAAAAATTCACGGTTACCCGTACGGTCCAATTGCTCTGCCGGAATAAACTGCCCCTGTGTATAGCACTGCACCACTTTCATCTTATTCTGTGTCAGTGTTCCCGTCTTGTCCGAGCAGACTACATTGACAGAACCCAAAGTTTCAACTGCCGGAAGCCTTCGGACAATGGTATTGACCTTAACCATCTTGGAAACACTCAGTGCCAATACAATCGTAACCACCGCCGGCAGCCCTTCCGGAACCGCCGCCACTGCCAGAGATATGGCCGTAATCAACATTTCCGGAATATTTCTTTTCTGAATTACAGCAATTAGAAAAAGTGCCGCGCATAGAATTACTGCACACGCACTCAAAACCTTTCCCAGTTCCCCCAGTCTTCGCTGTAAAGGCGTCGCCTCCTGGGGCGATTCACTCAGCATCCCGGCAATTTTACCGATTTCCGTATCCATGCCGATCGCTGCAACAACTCCCTCTCCCCGTCCATAGACGATACTTGTGGACATATAGACCATATTTTTCCGGTCACCGATTGCCTTCTCTTTATCAGCAACATATCCTGCATCCTTCCGCACCGGAAGGGATTCACCGGTCAGAGCGGATTCTTCCGTTTTCATGCTGAAGGAAGCTGTCAGACGAAGATCCGCCGGAACCTGACACCCAGTCTCCAGCGCCACCACATCTCCTACGACCAGATCTGACGCATGAATCTCCCGATAGATTCCTGCCCGCTTCACGATTGCTCTGGGACTGGTCATCTGCTTCAGCGCTTCCAACGCTTTCTGAGCTTTTCCCTCCTGTATCACACCGACCACGCCATTTAGTACAATTACAACCAGAATAATCGCCGCATCCCCCATCTCACGCAGAGCCATGGAGATTCCCGCAGCCACCAGAAGAATGAAAATCAAGGGATCATTCAACTGTTCTGCAAACATACCGAACACCGATTTCTTTTTCGGCTGGGCCAGAACATTGCTCCCCTGTTCCCTTCTTCTGCGCTCTGCCTCATCTTCCGTAAGACCATGTTCCAGATCCGTATGCAGCTGCTCTTCCATCTCTTTCAGCGATAATTGTTCAAACATGCATTCCTCCCCCTCATCTTGATCCGCTGCAGCATCTCAGCCAACTTGTACCTTCAATCTACATCAGTTTATGCACTCCTGCGAATTGATATGAAAGGGAATCTGCTTCAACTTCCTCTAAAACGTGTTTAAGAATTACTTTTTTCTCTTGAATGCAGCCAGCACAACCGCCAAAACGACCAGCACACATGGAACAGCAATATACGAAAACCTGTCCATAAAAATCATGTTCTGAGAACTTTTATAATTTTCCATCACAATAGCTTCTCCCTGCTGCTTATACGAGAGTTCATATTGTTGGGTTTGCTGGCTTTGAGGAGGTTGGTTTTGCGTTTCCTGCTCTCTTAAACCCATATTCAGATTTTCCTCTGCACTGTCCTCTACTCTGCTGCAAAAAAAAGCAGGGGGACATCTCCTCCTGCCTATATACTTACTTTATCCTTATCAAATATCCTTCCTTTAGAAAACACAGCCATCTCAACCTGGTGTGCCGCCTCATTCACATTTCACCAAATGACTTGCCTGAATTTCCATCTGCTGCGTTGTCGTCAATCGACGTAGCCACCGCTACGCCTCATTCCTCCGCCTTGCAGGCTGAAAATCCATTCTGCGTCATTTTGCTGAAAGTGAACGAGACAGCACACTAGAAAGAAGGAATTACACCTTCATCAAACAACCATTGACCATCTTCTTTTGTTACAGTAGTTTTCAACTGCATCTGCTCCTGATAACTTTTCGTTTTGTAGAAAAAGAAAAATTTCTTACTCACCTTCTCCGCGGCGTAATTGATTTCAATGTCCGCAGTCATTGCCTCACTTTGATTTCGGACAGATGTGGTTACTCTTGTAACACTGAGTGTAGCGATTCCTACTTTCTTTTTCGTTGAAAACTGACTTTCCAGATTTTCATATGCAGCTCTTGCCGCCTTCTGCGTTGCAGTATCAGCAGAGAAATAGCCGCTGATTTCCCCGAAGTCTTTGTGAGCTGCCGCTGCCCGGCAGATAGCATCTACCGCTTCCTCAACACGGTCACAGATTTCTTTCCCGGACTTATTACTTAACTGCATCTCTGGTATAAATTTCAGGCTCCTCTTCTCCGTCAGTTCAAAAATCTCCCGATAATCTTCCTTTCCCCGTTCTTTCAGCTCTATCGTGTGATACCCCAAAAACAAATAGGGAATCTGATAGACCGCCTTCTCCTCATCCTGACTTTCTGTTAGATACTTCTCTGCCACCTCTGTGCCATCAATCGAAAGCCTTGCCCTCTTCGGCACAGTGACAGATATATCCTGCACATATAAATCTTCCGGCAGAACATACCAATTGGAGAATACACGCAGTACACTGCTCCCTCGTTCCATCACAAGACTCTCAATATGAGCATCTCCATCATCCTTCAAAGAGTAATTCACCTGATAATTTACCTGATTACCATTCTTCCCCTTTTTGCGCATCATATAGGAAGTAATCTCTGGTAACTCCTGCTCATCGGTATCTTGATTTGTACGGTAAGACATGGCATTGACAAAATTCTGTTTACTTAAAAATGAAGATTCCGGAAACACACAGCAATCATACATACGATTCCAATCTCCCGCTGATTTTGCTTCATAATAAGCTCTTGCATTTTTCGCTGGTCCGTACATATAACTTCCTGTCATAAAGAAAACTACGATCAGCAACAAAAACACTGCACCATTTATGAGCATCCCCCGAACCCAGGGCTGCCGTCCTTTCAACCACTGTATTGGCGAAAACTGCCGTATTCTCTTCTGTTCTTCCATCTTATGCCTCTTCCTTCCTCTTCATATACTGACACACGTGCTAATCCGGTCTTCCCGAAGCCTTATAAGTGTCTATGTTATCATTCACCTGCCGATAAGCTTCGTCTTCCTCGTAATACTGCTGCACATTCTCCTTGAAATCATGAATGGTAGCCTTCACACTGGCTTTTTCCCTCGACTGAAATAAAAATAGACAGATAATCATTGCCAGTACAAACCCATTCACAATAAAAAGCAGTCCATTGATCACCATCTGCGGGATCTCTTTCCTGGTATTCTTTTTATCTATATCCATATTTTTCTATGCCCTCTCTCCCATTTGTCTTCCATATTTTTTCTCAAGCTGACCTCTAAACTTTATTTTCTATTCTATAATTTTCCCCTGAAAATAGCAACCCTCAAACCAAATTCCAGAACAGGCAATTATGAAACTCTTCCGGAGTTGGTTTAGAGATTCGTGATTGCGGCTGCAAACGAACAAAATGCAAAAAGGAGCCGCAGCATCAGACTCTTCCCGATACTCCGACTCCACATCCTTCTACTTTTTATTACTGATATCCTTTCACATAATCTCCCGTTACCAGGATTCCTCCCGGTTCCAGAGTCTCATCCTCATATTTCCAGGAAAACAGCACTTCTCTGCTGACAAGTTTCACCGGCTCATCCGAACAATTCAGCACAACGATATTCTTCTCACCGAAACCACTCAGCTTTTCATACACAATTACCCGTGGATTCGTACCCAACTCCGGAAAATGGAAATAAGGACTGATAAAGCAGCTATTTTCCCTCCGCAGCCGAATCAGCTTACGTATCGTGTCCATCCGGTCGCGGTAGACGCCTTTCTTGATATCATCCCACGGCATACAACGGCGACAGTCCGGATCATGTCCGCCAGGAAGAGCTACTTCCGTTCCATAAAAAATACAGGGACTTCCGGGCATTGTAAACAGTACGGTAAGCTGTTGATAGAAAGAATCTTTATTCTCTCCCACCCTGGTAAACAACCGATCTGTATCATGAGAATCCAACAGATTGAATAATGCCTGATTATGTGCTTCCCGATACATCGTATAACTTCTGTTTACCATGTGTGCAAAATCCCGGTTTGTCAACTGGCGGTCAACCCAGAAATCATTGATACTCTCCGTCAATGGATAATTCATAACTCCGTCATACTGTGTACCGTCCAGCCATTCTCCCGCATCATGCCAAATTTCCCCAAGCAGATACAAATCCGGTTTTAATGCTTTCATCTTACTCCGCAGGCTACGGATAAAGGAATGGGAAACCTCGTTGCCCACATCAAACCGAAGTCCGTCCACACCATATTCTTTTACCCAATAAATACAGATATTTGTCAGATAATTTACGACTTCCGGATTATTGGTATTCAGCTTCGGCATAGCTTCATGGAATGCAAAAGAATAGTAGCGTCTGTCTCTGGTGCTTCCGCCTTCCTGTTCTAAAGGCCACTTATTTATCATGAACCAATCATAAAATCCGCTGTTCGGACCATACTGGACAACATCCTGCCATTTGGAAAACAGCGCACCGCAATGATTGAATACCATATCAATCATAATCCGGATACCTCTGCGATGTGCCTCTGAAATCAGCTTGCGGAAAACCTCCTGATCGCCAAATGCCCCATCAATCTGATAATAATCCCTGGTATCATACTTGTGCGAGGAAGGCGAATCAAAAATCGGAGTCAGATAAATACCAGTGATTCCCACCATCTGAAGATAATCCAACTTCATCAAAATTCCTTCCAGATCACCGCCGAAAAATTCTTCATTCGTTACCGGACGAGTCTCCCACGGTTTCGTACCCGGTTGATTTCTATCCGGATTTCCGTTGCAGAATCTTTCTGGAAAAATCTGATACCAGACTGTACGCTGTACCCAGTCAGGTGTCATACTGATATCCGACTCATTCATCCATGGGCAGATAAAGTATTGGAGCATTCTTCCTTCTTTCTCCATCTGCTCTTCCGTCAGAAATCCATTTTCAAAGTAATAATAGTATTCCTCACCAGCTCTCAAGATAAAGTAATACTTCAGACGCTTATAAGGCGGACGCACAGTCGTTGTCCACCAACGCTGAAATTTAAGATCTTTTTTAAAAAAAATCTCCTCTTTTGTTCCCTTCCACCGCTCTGCTCCTCCGGCAATTCCAGCCTCATACGGATCTCCGGAGACCAACCAGACCTGCTCTACCTCGTATCCGGTCTTCAGATTAATAATCAATTCATCCTGGTTCTTGGGATAACAATACTGCCCCCCCGCCCGATGATAAACTGCACCATAATTCATATGATAATCCTCTCTAACTTTTTACTCAGATATTTATGTTCAAATTCGTTGATGCTTATAGCCTGGTCTGCAAAGAATCCCTGCATCTTGTCACAACCCAGCTTCTCCAGCTCGCGATATTGTTCCCAGTTCTCAACTCCAACCGCTGTCACCTGCCGATTCATCTTTTTACACAGGTCAACAATCACCCTGACTTTCAGATAATCCATCGTCCTTCTTTCCAACTGTCTGATCAGACTCCGGTCGATCTTTACCTCGTCAAACCATACTTCTGATAACAGGCAGCAATCGGTAGTCCGGGCACCATAATTACCAAGTATCAACCGGATTCCCATCTGGCAGAACTTCTGGCAGTTCTGACGGAAACACTTCCAGTTCCTGCCCTCATATGTTCCGGTAACCTCAATAGACAGCATGGAAGCTGCACCCGGATATTCCTTCAGAATACGCTCTACCCGTTCCGGAATATGCTCCATCCCCATGGTATGTCTGGAAAATTTTACAGAAACCTGCTGCGGCACAAGATACTCTTTCTGCCAGCGAACCAACATCCGGCAGACCTCCTGTAATACATACAAATCCAACAGATGAATCAGACCACCCCGCTCCAATTCCATCGTAAAATCATCACTCAACGCGCGCTCTCCATATGTTTTTACCAATGCTTCCACGCTGACGGTACGCCAACTGTCCATAGAAACCTGCGGTTGAAGATATACATGTAATTCTTTTCTGGAAATCGCTGTTCTTAATCCCAATTCATTCAATAGTAACCTCATTTTCCAACCTCCTCCGCATAAAAAAATCCATAAAAAAAGTTCTTGCACTATCTGTTATTATAGTGAAAGAACTTTTTTGTTGATATATCAGAATCATCAGAAATATATTACTTTTTCACGTCCTTAGGCCCCAAAAAAGCTTTGATTCAAGGGGGATTGCTTACTCAACCCCTTTACCTCTGTCACTTTGCTCCTTCAGACTATTCACCTCTTCTGTCAGCGCTGCTCCGCCGTTTTCATACCACTCCTCTACAAATTCATCAAAGCTTTCCAGACCTTTCTCTCCTGTAATGACCTGGATGAAAATCTCCTCCTCCATGCGCATCAACGCATCCGGCATTTTTATATTCCTTGTCATCGGATAGTCTTCATTGACGTATTCAATTTTCACCTGAGCCAGTTTTTCTACCGCTGTTACCCTTGCCAGATACGTAGCCCATGCATGGATATCCGTTTGATCTCCTCCCAGATAATCCCGGCACTTTTCTGCAATTAAATGATCAACTCCAATCTCATCCCATCCGGTTACCTTACCATCCAGTGCTGCCTTTACATTCTCCGTACATCGAAACAATCCATCTTTATAATCCACGTTAATTGTCAGAGGCAGTGCTTCCGGTCTTACTGACATGCTGCGGTAAGCATTTACTTCTTCTGCCGTTTCTGAACCTGCGTTTCTTGCATAGTCATAGAATGCTGTTAAAATCTTAGGAACCACCTCCGGATGTTCATATCCTTTTCTCACCACTACACATGAAATATGTTCATAGGAGGAAGGGGTTCTCACAAAATTATTCTCATCACACAGAACATAAGGCTGCCAGTCTGCACCCTGTCTTTCTCTGGAGCCTTGAAGGTAACCATATGGAAGCCACCACAAACCGCACACGGCACCACATGCTCCGGTATCTATCAAATTGATAATATTATTCGATGTTCGCAGCATAAAGCCTTCATCCAATACTCCTTCCATATAAAGGTGATTTGCAAGTTCGAGCGCAACCCGGGTATTTGGGGTCACAGAACCATAAACAAACTGTCCGCTCTCGTCCTTTCTCCATATTCCTGGAAAAGAATTCACCGTATTGAATATTGGCTGTACAGAAAATACCGGATCAGACTGCAGCTGTCCCGGTAATGTAAATGCTAATCCAACATTCCCTTCCGCACACTCTCCCGGATTCTCCTCCGCAAAAATCCGAATGATTTCATACGCCTCCTCTGGAGTCTGTGGCTCTGCAAGACCTAATTTATCCATCCAATCTTTGCGAAGCCAAAGCATACTTGTCCCATAATCCACTTCCGTGCCCGGCATAGCCATCAGCTTGCCATCATACGTATATTCTGCCAGCAAACCTTCACCATAACTCTCATACATATCCTTAATTCTCTCACTGGTACACTGCTCGTACACTTGAGACAAATCCTCCAGCAGATCTTCCTCTACCATCCAATCCAGCAATGTTTTATCTGTCACCAGCATGACATCCGGAAGATTTTTTTCTCCCACCAAAAACTCCAGCTTTTCCTGATATTCTTCTACATTTGCCAGCTCAAATATATCTTTATTTTGGACATTCAGAATCCGACGCAGATACCGGGTATAATTATTATTCTCGTAAGTATCTTCCGCCGGCATACCTAACCTATTCTGCGTACCCAACCTCCCTATCGTATAAGTTACCAATTCCGGATACTTCCCCAGAGGGGTGGTCTGCGCTTCCTGCCACAATTTCTCCATCGTCTCTTCGGTTAGATTCTCTGTCTCCTCGTATCCGCATCCTGGTAAAGAAAAAATAAAAACAGCAGCCAACACTATGCTCCACTGTTTTACTAACGTTTTCATTAATTTTCGATGAGTGTTCAATCTTATCATCCCCAATTTCAAAATACGTTCTTATTATAACCTTATTTTTCATATATGGTGATGTCTGCGGCAGCAGACATGTCCATCTACTCCTAAAGAATTATACCTCAAATATAATTCACATGTCAACACTATTCCGATTGTAAATATTAATTTTGTTAGAATTATGTTGTTTTTTCATGTTTTATCTACTTATAACTCCAGATGATTGTGAACCAAAAGAACCCATCCCGTTTCCCTGAAAAACAGAATAGGTTCCTTGCCTGAAAGTGAACGAGACCGTACACTCGTATGATTATCCTTCAGTTGCAATTCGATTGGCTTCCTCCGTCAGTTCTCTCCCTCCGCTATTGTACCATGTCTCCACAAAAGTATCAAAATATTCCAATGGTTTTTCCCCTGTGATGATCGTAAGAAATGCTTCTTTCTCCAAAGCTTTTAAACCATCTTCTGTCAACTGGTCATATTCCTGCGTATATCCCTCATTGACGTAGACAATATTTGCCTGAGTTAACTGCTTAACAGCTGTCACCCGGGATGCATACGCTGCCCACTGCCATCCTTCCGGCTCATCCTCTTCTAAATATTCCCTGCAGCTATTATAATATCCCTGCTCCAGCACTGTCAGTTCCGCATAATCCTTTTTACCATCGAATACATCCTGAATACTTTTGGTCACACGAAAAATCGCATCACTGTAATCCATATTGATAACAAAGGGAGTAGCGGTCGGATCTACATTCATTCCCAGATATTGACCTACCCCTTCTGCCTCTTCTTTTCCATCGTACCTGGCATAATCAAACAATACTGACAAAATTTTAGGAATAATCTCCGGATGTTCAAATCCTTTTCGCGCCACAACAGAATAATGCCGTCCATAAGAAAGGGCCGTCTCTACATTTCCATTCTCATCAGAGAACAGATATGGTTTCCATTCTGCCTCCCCATCATAGATAGCAGAAAGCGGATTATTCGGCGCCCACCACCAGCCAAAAAATGCACCGCTCTGTCCATTACTAAGCAATTCTGGCAGATTTTTGGCATTTCGGATCATAAAATTCTGATCCAACACCCCATCCTGATACTGCTGATGTAAATCTTCTAACGCCCTTTTCATCTCCTGGGTCACAGATCCGTAAACCATATTGCCATCCTCATCCTTCAGCCACTTTCCAGGATAAGCATGATACCAGCAAAAGATCGGATCCAAAGAAAAACATTGATCCGACTGACCCACCATGGATGGATCAAACACCAATCCTACATTACCCTCCGGATGTCCGCCGGGATTCACTTCCGTAAATTTCTTTATGATATTCATGGCTTCTGCCATCGACTGTGGTTCTTCCACCCCCAGCTGATCAATCCAATCCTTACGAAGCCACAGAAGTGCCGGACCCGTATAGACCTCTGTTTCCGGAAATGCCATAAGTTTCCCATCATATGTAACAGCCCCCAACTTATCTTCTCCGTAACTTTCGTACATCTCCTTCACGCGGTCACTGGTACAATTTTCATAAACCTCTGTCAAGTCCTGAATCAAATCGTTCTCCACCAATGTGTCCAGAACCTCATCGCTGGTCACCACCATAATATCCGGAATCCTCCCATCTGAAACTGCCATAAGTTCCAGCTGCTCATACTGGCTGTGATCCTGTCCCTCAATAATATCCCAATTCTGGATATTCAGCATCTCTTTGATATAACGGGTATAGTTGTTATTTTCATAGGTATCACCCTCTGGCATGTTCGAGTTATTCTCCGCTGTCACTTTTCCCAATGTATACGTCACCAGTTTCGGATATTTTCCGAATGGAGTCGTCATTGCATTCTTCCACGCTGCCTCCTGTTCTTTATCCGTCTCTGTCTGACCGCCCGTCTCTCTGGTCTCTTTTTCGTTACTCATATTTTCACCCGGCAGTGTACAGGCTGCCAGCATTGAGAGGATTGTTGCCCCTGCAACACCCCTTATCATAGATTTCTTATATATGCTCATCAGAAACACCTCTTCTCACAACAGGACCGTCCTTTGGTATATGGATTTTTACTCTGGTTCCCTCCCCGGGATAACTTTCGATGTGCAGCACATAACTCTCCCCATACAATAATGCCAGTCGATCATTTACATTCTTTACTCCATATCCGGTAGCATGAGTCTTCACCAGATTCGAAACCATACTCTCATTCATTCCTACCCCATTATCCTGAACCGTCCAGACAACATCTTCCTGATTCTGCTGACAGGAAAGAACCAGTCTCTTCTCTCCATCCTCTTTCATATCAAGACCATGTTCCAGTGCATTTTCCACAAGCGGCTGCAAAATCAGCTTTGGCATCTGATAAGATCCCACAGACTCATCAATCTGATATTCCACCTCGAACTCATAATCGTGCATCATCAACTGAATCTCCAGATAAGATTTTATATTCAAGACCTCCCCGGCGATTGTGATAAAGTTGTTCCCTTTGTTCAGAGTCGTCCGATAGAAATCCGAAAGCGCCAATGTAATCTTACTGATATCCCCCTCACCTGCACTGATTGCCTTCCAGTTAATCATAGAAAGCGTATTATACAGAAAATGGGGATTAATCTGTGCCTGCAATGCCTGCATCTCCAACTCCTGCTGTGTAATCTTACTCTGATACACCTCACTGATCAGACGCTGAATCTGGTTCAGCATCTTATGAAAACTCCGGATTAAAATTCCTACTTCATCCAAACTGCGGTCTTCCACATTGATTTTCATATTTCCTGTATCCATCTGATTGACACAGGTAGTAAGATTTTCAATCCGTTTTACCAATAAGCCACTCATAGCCCTGCTGATAACCAGGATAGAAAGCAGGCTGACAATCACTACAAAAACAATTCTGCCCAACATTTCATAAAATCCGGAATAAATTGCCTCTTCTCCCATATAGATATAAATATATAAGGGAAGATCCTGAATTCGCCGCTTCATATAACGATAGCTGCTTTCAATCTCCTCGACACCCTGTACTTCACTTTCTTCATCCCCTAATGCATTGCAGAACAGCGTCTGGTTCTTCTCATCCACCAGTAGGATTCCTGCCCCTTCTTTCTCAAAATACTGTAGCGGCTCCATCAGCCGGTTCAGCTCACAATAAATACCCAAATATGCCTCCGTTGTTCTATATCCGGGAAAACTCCGTATTGCAAGAATCTCGTCGTGGTTTTCATCCGGCCACACCCAGATTGCATCTGATGCCTGCCGTAATTGTTTAAACCAGTTTTTCCCCTGAATATCAGCAAGTGGAGCCAACGTAATATCATGGGGAATCTTAATATCTTCTGAAAAGATAGTAATCTTCTTGATACTGTCATGGTAGAATTTGGGTGTGTTCAGAATTGGATCCACGACATTAACATAGTTACTGTAAGACGCATAGTCCTGTGTCTGTTCCCGATCCAGAATCTCCTGTAAATCGCGGTCAAATACAATATAATTCAATAAGTTGGAGTAAATCTCAAGCTGCTTATCAATCGTTGCGCTCGCCTGATTCAGAGATACTTCCATAGATTCATATTCCTTCTCCCCCAACAGTTCACGGAATCCATATATCATATAACCGCCGATAATAATAACCGGAAGAAGCCCGACCAGAATCAGTACCAGATTCAACTTTCTCCGGTACTTAAGATTCCGAATCCAGTCTACTCCTTTCTCAATCCACCTCTTCATATTCCGCTTCGCCTTTCCGATACTTATCCGGACTCATACCGCAGTACTCCCGAAAACTCTGGCAGAAATAAGAAACATTGGAAAAACCTACCCGCTCACAGATCTGAACAATTTTCATATTCGTACCCTTCAGCAGTTCCTTCGCTTTTTCCATCCGGCACTGCTTGATGTACCGGCTTAGGTTCATACCTGTCTCTTTTTTAAAGATGTAACTGAGATATCCCTGGGAAAGATATACTTTTCCCGCCAGCTTGTCAATGCTCAAATCCTCATCCACATGGTATGCGATATACTGCTTCACCTGATCAATATCGCTTCGCACCCCATTCTCCGTCTGAATACTCTTGTCTTCAAATTCCTGAATACATTCCTCCACCAACTTATGGATTGAACCCAGATTTCCTGCCTGATAGATTGCTTCCACTGTCTCTCTCATCTGCGTACTTCCGGATGCCTGCATGCCATCATAAAGATCTCTCACAAGCTCCGAATAGATAAACTTCACATACATCTGTGAATCCATACACTCTAACCGAATCTGCTCCTGTAATTTTCGATAGTTGTCCCACAGATGAGCGATATCTTTCAGCTTAATATTCTCCCGGATCTTCTTCTGATAGTCTGCCCGCTGCTCTCCCGGACTGCTCTGTTCACTTTCCGCATCATGCAGAAAAATCCACTCATCCGAACAGTAAAATTTATTCTCCATCTGGCTCTCCAGATCCTGATATGCCTTCGGAAGCGCCTCTATACTTTGCAGTTTCTTACTCACTGCTATATAACATTTTACACCGTACTGCTTCAGGATAATTTCATAAATCGCCTGGGCAATTCTCGGATAATTATCCGTGGCACTCTGATAAAAGATCAGAAGCATCTGATTCATATTCAAATCCAGATACTCGATCTTTCTTCCCATATCTTCCTGCAGACGTTCTACCAGCTCTGTTCCATGCTCTTCAAAAAAATTGTTGTCCGTATCCAAAAGCATGATATTCTGAATATTGTTCACGCCAAAGCATTTTATACCATTCATATTATCATTCGCAGACAGCTTCTCCAGATACTCGCTTTTCCCGGTGTATAAATATTTCTGCAAAAAATACTTATATAAGAAACTTGTATTACTCCTCTTCTGTTCTTCCTGGACTTCCTTCAGCCTGCAGTTTTCCAGCATCCGTTCCAAAGTTTGGCGAAACTCCTGAGGACGCACAGGCTTTAATATATAATCTGTTACCCCATACTTAATTGCTTCCTGGGCATATGTAAATTCTCCAAACCCACTGAAAATGGCAATCTGCAGATCCGGCTTCAATTCTCTTGCAAGCTTCACCAGATCCAATCCCGACATAAACGGCATCTTGACATCTGTCAGTAAAAGGTCTATCTCCTGCTCACTCAGGATCTGATAGGCCCTTTTACCGTTGCTGGCTTCTACAATATCAAGTTCCTGCCCCATGTTCTTGAGAAGCATCTTAATACCCTCACGTTCGATCCTCTCATCGTCCACTATCAACAATTTCTTCATATAACCCTACTCCATCCCTTTTTCTTCCTGTTTTCTCCTTAAACGGATATGTCAGTACCCTATTACAAAGATGTTGGGGTCAAAAGGTATTTTGCCCCCTATGATACACGGATTGCTCCGCATTTCATGCTCCCGCAATCCTAAAAACATTCGAAATCCGCCCTGTTCGGGCTACTTTCTCATCTTTTACGGGTCCCAAAGTCATGCTTTTTCATGTAGGCATGAAACGCATAACCTTTTGACCCTGGTATCTTACAAATATTATATCAATCTTTCCTTTATTTGACCAGAAGAATATAACGATCGGCTGTTGTACCCATTGCTCACTCTTCTGTTTCTTCTATCTGATCTATATTTTCTTCCAACGGCTTTAATATCTCTGCTGTATCCTCCTGTTCTTTCTTTTGCTGCACTTCCTGTGACTGCCGCAATCCCCGAATTCCTGTTGCAATAAAGGCTATCGCAAATCCTAAGAAAATTACTCCTGCTGCGGAAAACACCACTGGATTTTTACTGACTCCGTTAATCACATCCTTTAATAAATTGTAGGATGTATAGATCAGATACAAACCAGCTACAATCCTCACAGAATACGTCATCTTATTATTCATCTTGGTCTCCTCTCCAACACACGTCTCATACTTCTACTATTGTACCATATTAATTGTCAAAACTGTACTGGAAAATATACATAATATGATACCAGGGTCAAAAGGTTATGCGTTTCATGCTTGCATGAAAAAGCATGACTTTGGGACCCATAAAACATGAGAAAGTAGC
>UQAW01000024.1 GCA_900539175.1 uncultured Lachnospiraceae bacterium | reverse complement strand
ACCGAGATCGCTGCAAAAGCAGGTATTGATGACAAATATCTGGAACAGTACGGAAAGTACAAAGCTAAAATTGACTACAATTTATTAAAGGAATCCGATGCACCAGACGGAAAGCTGGTTCTGGTTACCGCAATCAACCCGACTCCGGCAGGAGAAGGAAAGACCACCACAACCGTAGGTCTGGCGGATGCAATGCAGAAACTGGGCAAGAATGTCATGGTAGCGCTCCGTGAGCCTTCCCTGGGACCGGTATTCGGTGTGAAGGGCGGCGCTGCAGGCGGCGGCTATGCACAGGTTGTCCCGATGGAGGACATCAACCTGCATTTTACCGGAGACTTCCATGCCATCGGTGCGGCCAACAACCTGCTGGCAGCCATGATCGACAACCATATCTTCCAGGGCAATGAACTGAACATCGACCCGAGAAAGATCACCTGGAGAAGATGCGTGGATATGAATGACCGCCAGCTCCGCAACGTGGTAGACGGTCTGGGCGGAAGAACCAACGGCATGCCCCGCGAGGATGGTTATGATATCACCGTTGCTTCCGAGATCATGGCAGTGCTCTGTCTGGCAAATGACATCACAGACCTGAAGAACCGTCTGGCAAAACTGGTAATCGGCTATACCTACGGAAAGGTATCCGAGCAGAAACCGGTAACCGCAGGCGACCTCCATGCGGAAGGCGCGATGTGTGCACTTTTGAAGGATGCCCTGAAACCGAACCTGGTACAGACCCTGGAGCATGTGCCTGCCATCGTACACGGCGGACCATTTGCCAATATTGCACACGGATGTAACTCCGTAACTGCAACCAAGATGGCTCTGAAACTGGGCGATTACGCCATCACGGAAGCCGGATTCGGCGCAGACTTAGGGGCTGAGAAGTTCCTGGATATCAAATGCCGTATGGCAGGGCTCAAACCCAACGCAGTTGTGATCGTGGCAACCGTACGTGCCCTGAAGTACAACGGCGGGGTTCCGAAGGCAGACCTGAACAACGAGAATCTGGAAGCTCTGGAAAAAGGACTTCCGAACCTGCTGAAACACGTAAGCAATATCAAGAATGTATACCATCTGCCATGTGTGGTTGCTATCAATGCATTCCCAACCGATACAAAGGCGGAGCTTGACCTGGTAGAGTCAAAATGCCGTGAACTGGGCGTGAACGTTGCACTGTCCGAGGTATGGGCAAAAGGCGGCGAAGGCGGCGTGAAGCTGGCAGAAGAAGTGATCCGACTCTGTGAAGAGGACAACAGCGGATTCACCTATTCTTATGAACTGGAAGGCGGCATCGAGGATAAGCTGAACCAGATCGTACAGAAAGTATACGGCGGTAAGAAAGTGGTGCTGACAGCCAATGCTGCAAAACAGGCAAAACAGCTGGAGGATATGGGATACGGAAACTGTCCGATCTGTGTGGCTAAGACCCAGTATTCCCTGACGGATGACCAGACGAAGCTGGGTGCACCGACAGACTTCGAAGTGACGGTACGTAACCTGAAGATCTCCGCAGGCGCAGGCTTCATCGTAGCCCTGACCGGAGAGATCATGACCATGCCGGGACTTCCGAAACGTCCGGCAGCAGAACGTATCGATGTAGATGAGACAGGAAAGATTACCGGTCTGTTCTAATCAATATGGCTTCCCTGATAAAAATGTGTTAAGATAGAGAGGATGTCGCAGAATTCTGCGGCATCCTCTTTTCACATTTTAAAGATACCAGGGTCAAAAGGTTATGCGTTTCATGCTTGCATGAAAAAGCATGACTTTGGGACCCATAAAACATGAGAAAGTAGCCCGAATAGGGCGGATTTCGAATGTTTTCAGAATTGCAAAACTTTTGAAAGGAACCTGATGATATGAAAAAAGAAACCCTCACCAAAACCTCTGTAGTCTGCCTGCTGGCAACCGTCTGTTGCTTTCTGTGGGGAAGCGCATTTCCTTCTGTCAAAATCGGATACCAACTTTTTTCCATCCCCTCAGATGACTATGCCGGTCAGTTATTATTTGCCGGACTCCGCTTCACTCTCGCAGGCGTACTGGTTGTCCTCTTCGGAAGCCTTCTCCAGAAAAAACCGCTTCTTCCAAATAAAACTTCAATAACTCCGATTATAAGCCTCGCTATGGTGCAGACCTTTCTCCAATACCTGTTTTTCTACATGGGTCTCGCCCACACCACCGGCGTAAAATCTTCAATTATTGTAGCCTCCAACGTCTTCTTCTCCATCCTTCTTGCCAGCCTGATCTTTCACTACGAACAATTTACGCTTCCCAAATGTATCGGCTGTCTTGCAGGATTCACCGGAATTATTATCATCAATCTGTCCGGAGAACACCTGGACGTGAATCTAAGCCTTTCCGGAGAAGGTGCAATCCTGCTCTCCGCACTATCCTCCGGTCTCTCCTCCTCCCTGATGAAAAAATACTCCACCAATCACAACCCCGTACTCTTAAGCGGATACCAGTTTTTCACCGGAGGAATCCTCCTCACCCTCTGTGGCCTGACTACCAAAGCCCGTCTTCATACCACAACTCTGCCCGGACTCCTGCTTCTCCTATACATGGCACTGATCTCCGCCGTAGCCTACACCCTCTGGGGAATTCTCCTAAAATACAATCCCGTAAGCCAGGTTGCCGTCTTCGGATTCATGAACCCCATGTTCGGCGTACTCCTCTCAGCCCTCATCCTCCACGAACGCAACCAGGCGTTCAGCCTGAACGGACTGATCTCCCTCCTCCTTGTCTGCGCCGGAATCTACATTGTAAACCGAAAAACCCCCGCCAACTAACGAAAAGCAACTTAAACCCTCTATAACTATACTCCTTCCCCAAACATTACCCAACGCATCATCTTATAAATAATCGAATAATCCATCAGAATTTTCATAACACTATACAAACATATAAAACGGAACTTATTTTCTTCAAGATGCACATTTGAATTTTAAGAAATTTATTCCAACCAACAGCAGAGGGAGCGGAACCGGGGCTTGGCGGCATCGCAGAGAGGTTTCAGAAGGTCTTAGAGGAAGGCGGTACAGCCTCCAGGGAGAGAACTCGGTTCTCCAAACCGAGTTCTCAGAGACACTGAAGCGCGGAATTCATCAGAATTCCACGCTGAATTGTCTCGGTGCCCTGGAGGCTGCACCGCCTTCCTCTATCAGACCTTCGAAACCTCTCTGCCTGCCGCCAGGCCCCGGTTCCGCTCCCTCTGCGTCCGTTCCCAAAAAACTAAAAATCAAACCACCCTACATAGATTTCCGTTCCGCAATCTCCGCCATCTTCGCCTCGTTCAATCTGGTATCCCCATGAACCCTGCTGTAAGACAGATACCCATTCATCCGGTCAATTTTGGTCAGATTTCTGGACCCGCAGACCGGACATACATCCATCTCCAATTCCTCATGACCGCAGTCATCACAATAAGCCAGAGAAAGGTTTACGCCTTCATAATATCCCTTCTTCATGGCTCTGCGGATCAGAGTACGGATGGCTCCTTTATTATATCCCACCGGATAACGTACATACTGAATCTTTCCGCCGTTGCAGTATTCCCAGAACCGACCTTCCTTGTCCTGCTTTTCGATCGGCGTAATATCCTCCGTCACATGACAATGAAAGCTGTTGCTGACATACGGACGGTCAGATACATTGTGAACGATTCCGTAAATCTTGCGGAACTGCTCTACCTGAAGACCGCACAGAGACTCTGCCGGAGTTCCGTAGATTGCATAGAGAATTCCGTCCTCCTTCTTAAATGCGGTTACTTTCTCATTAATATATTTTAATACTTCCAACGCAAATTCCCCATCCTCTGCGATGGATTTGCCATTATAAAGCTCCTGAAGTTCATTGAGCGCAGTGATTCCAAAGGATGCAGTCATCGGTTTGAGCAGCGGCCGAATCTTGTCATGGGGATTCAGATTGCCGCCGTAAAAACCACCCTCGCAATATCCCAGAGGATTGGTGGAGGCGCGCATCTCACCCAGATAATCATACGTTCTTCTATGCAGATCCCGGATCATTTCCAGATAAAAATCCAGTATCTCATAGAAATCCCGGTTTTCACTTTTTGCCTTTGCCAGAATCATCGGCAGATGGAGTGATACTGCACCGATATTAAATCGTCCCACAAATACCGGCTTGTCCATTTCATCTGCCGGCTCCATACCGCCCCGTTCATACCAGGGACTTAAAAATGCACGGCATCCCATCGGGCTGATGACCCGGCCATATTTCCGATACATACTGGAGATATAGCCTTCTCCGCTCATAGAAAGCCAGTCCGGATACATGGTCTTAGAGGAACATTCCAATCCTGCCTCGAAAACATCCTCACAGCTTCCGCCGGGACCATGAATTGCTTCATCATACAGGAATACAATCTTCGGAAACAGCACCGGTTTCTTGCGGCCTTCCCTTCCCTGTCCGCCCTGGTGAACTTCCAGTAAGGATACGGAAATCATCTTTTCAAACATCTCCGTTCCAAGTCCCAGCGTCACTGTCACGAACGGATAATCACCCCGGGAAGAACCAACCGTATTCAGCTTATATTCAATTCCCTGCCACCCCTGGTCACAGTCTCTTCTGACTTTATCCATAGCATATTCTACAGCCTTTTCCTCTCTTCCGGTCCAGGACTCATCGGCATACTTAAGGAATTCTTTCACATACTTTTTATAACTCTTCTCTGCATATGGCGCCAGAATCTTATCTACTTCCGGCACGGTAAATCCGCCGTACTGCTGCGCCGCAGTACTTAAGATGATATCACCCATAACATCAAACGCCGTATCCAGTGTCTTTGGTTCATTGTACCAGACATTTCCCATCTCAAAACCGCCCCTCAGGACATTCGCTACGTCAAAGAGACAGCAATTCATGGTATCCAGCCGTGCAGACTGATCATGGATGTAAATGTAGCCGTCTTTACATGCCTGAAGTTCATTCCGATTCATAAAGAATTTACGATATAACTCTTTATTCAGCTCATTGAAGATCAGACTCCGTTTGGTAGCTACCAATGCACTATCCGTATTGGCATTACTTTTATCACCGATATAACGGATCGACTGACTCTTTGTATAAACTTCATCCATCATGTGGATAAAATCCACTTTATAGTTCCGGTAATCCCGGTAACTTTTTGCTACCGCCGGATTCACTTTCTCCAATGCGCCTTCCACGATATTATGCATATCGGCAATGGCAATCTCCTGTTTTCCCAGAGAATTGGCATGCTCTGTCGCAAATTTGCAGATAAAATCAATCTCCTCCTGGCTGAATGTATATAAGATTCTCTGAGCCGATTTATTCACCGCCCGCACAATCTTACTGGCATCAAACAGCTCTCTGGTTCCGTCCTTTTTAATAATATAAATCATTTTTTCTCCCATTTCCCACAATATCTAGTTTTTATTTTTCTCAAATTGCACAACATATTGTATCACGCTTCTATAGAAAAGGGAAGACCTTATCTTGTACTTTTTATGTATTTCTCATTCCTCAAACCACTGTTCCAGGTCAATACCAACGTCTGTCTGCATTTCCTCTATCACACCAGCAACAAATGAAAGTACAAAAAGCAAAATCACAATCCCTATTACTACCTTTACATTCATATTTGTCTTCTTTTTCTCATCACCGGAATAGGATGGATAATTCTGTTTCACGGAATGGCCGTTCTGCCGGGATTGGTTTCCCTGCTGCTGGCGATTTCCATTTTTTTGCGAAAAAGTCTGCTGCTGTCCCGGCTTCTCATGCATTTCCCTTTGTTTCGCCGTTTCACAATGTGCTTTGTGGTCGCGCATATTCTCGTTCAGATGATACCGGTTCCTTTCATCCGGCATCAACATCCCGCACTCTGCACAACGTCCATTTACCACGTTTCCCTCGCAGATGCTGCATCTCATATCTCATCCCCCTCTACAATGTAATCTCCCCGTCAAATACCGTAGTCGCAGGACCTGTCATATAAACACAATTCTCCTCTCTGTCCCAGGTAATCTGCAAAGTACCGCCTAAAAGATGAACCGTAACCTGATTTCCCTCTGTCAGACCGTTTAAAATCGTTGCCACTGCCACTGCACAGGCACCTGTTCCGCAGGCAAGGGTCTCCCCGGAGCCACGCTCCCACACGCGCATCTGCACAGTATTCTGGTCTAAAATCTTTACAAATTCTGTATTCACACGGTCCGGAAATGCAGGATGGTTCTCAAACTGAGGACCAATCTTCTCAATCTCCAAATGTTCCACATCATCCAGATAGATGATTGCATGGGGATTTCCCATAGATACGCAAGTCATCCGATATTCTTCTTCACCGACCCGAACAGGCTCGTCAATAACCTGCTTCTTTTCCGATACCACCGGAACCTTCTCTGCTTCCAGAATCGGCGCCCCCATATTGACCCGCACCTGTGAAACCTTTCCCTCTTCCACTGTAAGTTCCAGATACTTAATACCGCTCTTTGTATTGACACTGATACTGGTCTTATCTGTCAAACCATAGTCATAGACATACTTTGCCACACAGCGGATTCCATTTCCGCACATTGCCCCCTGAGAGCCATCCGCATTGTACATCTCCATCTCAAAATCTGCCACATCCGAGGGTTTAATCAGAATCAATCCATCCGATCCAACCCCAAAATGCCGGTCGCTCACCATCTTTGCCACCTCCTGCGGATTCTCTACCTGCTCACTCAGACAATTCACATATACATAATCATTTCCACATCCATGCATCTTCGTAAACTTCATAATAATACTCCTCCTGTACCTTTCTTCTAGAAATTAACGTCCTACAGCATTCTCTCTTCACCATAAAACTACTTATTATCATTTGTATCTATACTACTATTTCTTCTTTCAAAAAACAAGCTGAATTATTGGCAGAGAACAACGATTCTTTCCGGCGTGGTCTGCGGAGGTATACTTCTGGTTGTTGCCGTATAATAGACAAGAAGTGTATGATTACCCGGACTACAGGTAAATGGCTGACCATTTAAAGTCATAATCTCTGTCCGCCTTCCCAAGTTCAGTTTCAGCGACTGATCAGAAGCGGTCAGTTCCCCGTCAAACATATTCAGCATAATATTCTGATTTCTCCCCAGTGTCGTGATCAATTGTGCCTGATACTGAGGCGGAAAAATCAGAGGCACCGGCAAACTACTATCGTAAAATGCGGCAATCCGCATTCCTCTTTCTAGCCGGATACTCTCAATAATTGTGGTTTCCTGCGTAACCATAAAATTTATGATCCCCTGATCTGTGCGAACCGAAACTCTCCTGGTACAACAGTCGCCCCCATTTGATATATTCTGTATAATCCCGATGACCGGGACAAAATTTTCATATGCCATTGTCTGCAAAACTCCTTTTTCTTTTATTTTATGATCTGCAACCATATATGGTGCAATTTTACAGAACCAGAAAAGGTGCTGCCAAATTGCAAACCTCCACAGATTCTTGTTTATTTGTCAGACAGACAAAAACAAGCTTATGTGAATGTTGTACATTTCTGCAACACCCTCTTTTTGTCACTTTTCAGTTGCCCCATAATACCTATGGATTGCTGCACACTTTGTAAGATCATGTTACGCGGTCACCTGCTGTTTCTTTATAAACAAAAATGTAATACCGAAACTAAGCAGACTGAATACTGCCGCCAGGATTATCCAGACATTCCCCGGCACTGCTTTCAGCCATTGTGTAAAGGCATTCCCAACCATCCCCAGAAATGAATCCGGGGCATCCTTCACGGCATCGCTGATATATGGAATCCCCAAAAAACCGAACATCCAAAGCCCCCATAGTGCCCAAAACGCTTTCCTCCCATAGCGCATCAATAAAACTCCGCACAAACCCGCTGCCATTGAAAGTGCAAAAGCTGCTGGAAGTCCCACCCTAAAAAGATAGGGAATAAGATTTATCTCATTCTCTCCTCCGGGATACAGCACATGATATAAACTGTTTTCCCCCAGTCCAATCAACAGAAGCAGCAATATCATCACAAGGTTTCCTACAAAATTCACTGCATAAAAGGATACAAAGAAACGGCTTCTGGTATACCCCATAGAGATCTCCAGATTAAAACAGATCCCAAGCTGCATCATTGTCCAAAGTCCGGAATACACAACTGCCATCCCGCAGCCCATGATTGCCCCCAAAGAAACATAGGATTCCGCCTCCTGTCCAAACTGCATGACCACATTTGCCATAAGAACTCCAAGCATGCTAACCACCAATACACATAAATATCCCAATCCCCAGTCCCGCCACTGTATCGCAAACTGCTTTTTTATCGCCCGCAGCATGACTTTCTCCTCCTCTCACATCCTGATTTCCAGTTTTTTGGTAGATACTCTGGCAAACACACCTGCCAGAAAATAAGCCAGAATCCCAATTCCCAGCACAATCAGCAAGTTAAAATCCTTCTGAAGAAAAGTCATGTCATCAAATACTTTTTCATGAAGAAAAAAAACAGTACTGACACATCCTGCTGCTATCATACATGCACCTATCATAAACATCGTTCCCAACCTTCCCCATCTTAAGAATATTGTTCCAAGAATAACAACGACTGCACTTTCTATGAACAAAAAACCAGCCAGTATTGGCAATATATTTAAACCGGATAATGCTATATCATCATCCATACCAAACCAGATAAGCGCTGATACTGCTGTAATGCCTGCGATCAGACAACCGATCATAAGCAGCATACCGCGTAAAGCAGCCTTTCTTGTGGAATTCATGGAAATCAGAATCGGCAAATAGAACTGGAAACAGCTGCCCGTGACAATCAAAATTATAATTGCCCCTGCCAGACACAAATAATATGGATACAGTGCTGACAGTCCCCGAATCAAATCAACTGTTTCCAGATTACTGTCCTGACTTCTTATTCCCACTATGATAAGACACCCCAGAGCCAACGCCGCTGTTATCCCCATGCTCTCCAACCAGATCCTTCCCCAGTGTTTCATATCTCTCATTACCGTATTCATCCTATGCTTCCTCCCCGCAAAGCGATACAAACACCTTCTGAAGGTTCGGTTTTTGAATACTGATCTCATATTGCTCCGGAAGTCTTTGTCCATGTTTCAGAAGTACCGTAACCCCCTTACTGCGTCCGATTTTTTCTTCATGGTGTTTTTCCAGACCCGCAGTAGCTGCATCTACCTCCTCCGCATGTCCGCTGATATGATAACTCCTCTCCAGTAATTCCTGGGTATTTTCCTTCAGCAGTATCCTCCCCTGATCCACAATGATCACTTCTTCAAAAATATCTGCTGCCTCTTCGATAATATGCGTGGAAATTACAAAGGTTCTCCCGGTCTCCGTAAATTCCTCCAAAAGCAGTTGATAAAAACGTTCACGTGCAACAACATCCAGACCCGCCACCGGCTCATCCATAAACGTAAATTCCGCTTTACTTGCCAGTGCCACAATAATGGTCACCATAGACAACATTCCCTTGGAAAGTTTGCTGATCTTCTTTTTCACATCCAGACCAAATTCTTTCACAAGACGCTCTGCCAGCTCCCTGTCCCAGTACGGAAAACAAGTAGCCGCAATCCTCAGATACTCTTTTACTTTCATAGTATTGCCATTATCTCCTGTCATCTGGTTCAGTTCTCTGGAAAAACAGAGATGTTCCAAAACTGCCGGATTCTCCCAAACCGGCTGCCCTTCAAAAGTTACGGTTCCCTGTGATGCCGGATTCTGTGAGGTCAGAATAGACAGAAGCGTTGTCTTCCCGGCTCCATTTCTTCCAATCAAACCATAAATCTTACCGGATTCCAGTTCCAGATTTATTCCGTGCAATACATCCTTTCCACCATAAGTTTTTGTAATTCCCTGACCGATCAATTTACTCATCTGACATTCCTCCCGTCTTCGACTCTTCAATCATTGCAATCAACTCCTGCTTTGTGATTCCCAGGCTCACCGCCTCTGCCATCAGACTCCTGATATAATGATCATAAAAATCTTCTTTCCGCTTTTCCCTGATTTTACCCTTTGCTCCTGTTGCCACAAACATTCCAATCCCTCTTTTCTTATACAAAATCCCTTCATCTACCAGCAAATTAATTCCTTTTGCCGCTGTCGCCGGATTAATGGAATACAGCTTCGCCAACTCATTCGTACTGGGCGCCCGTTCTTCCTCCAGTAAAATATCCCGAAGGATATCATTCTCTATCATCTCTTTAATTTGAATATAAATCGACTTCTCCTGGGTCAGAATCTCGTTCAAACTATATCACTCCCTTTCTTGAAACACTGCACCTTATCCTGTATCATCAATACAAATCCCTTCACGTTATTTGCTTAAATGGTTCATTACTTATGTAACTAACCATAGCACTTAATCATCCATTTGTCAACTGCAAATAGAAAGTTCTTTAAATTCTAAAACAATTGCCAGGCTTTAAAAAGCCCGGCAATTATTTTTACGGCTGATCTGTACTCCTGTTATCTGAATCTGCTATCTGCCGCCCTTCATGATCCATATGATAATTTTCCCGGATCACCAACTGCGAGAGCGGCACGAACTCATACCCCTGCTCCTTCAGTTTTGTGATGACCATATCCAGGGCATCGGCTGTGTACTTTGCCCCATTGTGCATTAAGATAATCGAACCATTTCCCAGATGATCATGTTCCGTAACGGTCTGAATAATCGAATCCACCCCGTAATCTTTCCAATCCAGAGAATCCACATCCCACTGTACACTATAGTAACCACAGTCCTCTGCATTTTTCACTACATGATTGTCATAATCTCCAAAGGGTGGCCGAAACAAGAACATCTCATATCCGGTCAGTTTTTTTACTTTATTATGTACACTGATAAGCTCCTCCCTGCACTCACTGTCAGAAAGCTGGCTCATATTCTTATGATTCTCACTATGATTTCCCAGATCATGACCCGCTTCATAAATCTTCTTTACATCCTCCGGATAACTGTCCACCCATCCTCCGGTCATGAAAAATGTCACTTTTATTTTATGCTTTGCCAGAACATCCAGGATATTCTGTGTATCTTCATTTCCCCAGGCCGCATCAAATGTCAGTGCAATCTGAGGTTTCTCCGTCTGCACACAATAGATGGGCAGTTTGCGTTCCTCTGCCGCACTGCTGACCGTAATTGTTCCCGGCAGATACCGAATCGCATCCGCCACGCAGCTTGCTACCAACAACATGGCAAATAAAGCAAATGCCACTTTCCGAATCGAATATTGAGGTTTCTGGATTCTCTCATCCACAGACACCACCTCGAAAATAGTGTTGTTACTATTCTATCGCCATAAGAATGTCCCTATGTCAAAAATTCTGACTTTTGGCATGATTTTCAGGTTCTATACTGCCCTTCATGTTCCCGCAGCCAATTCTGCCAAATTTTATAATCCGGCATTATCGATTCCACAACCTGGTAAAATGCTCTGGAATGATTCATTTCCTTTCGATGTGCCAGTTCATGGACAACCACATAATCCAAAACTTCCCGCGGCATAAGGATCAACTTCCAGTTAAAATTCAGATTTCCTTTACTGCTGCAGGAACCCCATCGGGTTTTCTGCTCCCGGATTGTAATTTTTCCGTATGACACTCCCATCTTCTGTGCAAAATAGGCTGCCCTGACCGCAATGGTCTCACCTGCTTTTCTGGCATATGCCTGTCTCTCCTCCTCCGAAAATGTCAATTTTCTCACAGTGCCCCTGCGTTCCTTCATTTCGTTGGATTTTCTTTGTATCCATTCCTGTTTTTCCAACAGAAATAATTCCATTTGCTTCTTCGGAAAACCATAGGGCGCACGTACAACCACATCTCCCTCTTCTGAAATTTGTATCGCCAATGTTTTCCTTGCACTATATATGACTCGATATTCCATCTATGTTTCCTTTCTGACTGCTGCAATAAATCCATACTTATCTTTTCTTTCTATAATCCAAAATCCCGGAAGAAACTTCGGCTCTGCCATCATCTCCTCCGGGACTTGCTTCTTTTATTTCCGTTCTTTCAGATACTTTTTCAAAAACGCAAACAACTGCGCCATCTCTTCTCTCGTACCTACCGTAATTCTCAGATAGTTATCAATCCGCGGCTTATTGAAATACCGCACATAAATATGCGCCTCTCTCAAAGCATCAAAAATCTCTTTTGCCGGTATGGTTTTGTGGGCTGCAAAGATAAAGTTCGCTTTGGAATCAGCAAACTTAAAGCCCAAATCTTTTAATTCCTCCTTCGCCCATTCCCTTGTATCCACAATTTTTTTCAAGGTCTCACGGAAGTATGCATCGTCTTTTACCGCTTCCACCCCAAGCTTCAATGTAATACGATCCATCGTATAAGAGTTGAATGAATATTTCACATCATTCAGATAAGAAATCAGTTTTTCATTACCGATTGCATATCCAATCCGCATTCCCGCCATGGAACGGGATTTGGAAAAGGTCTGAACAACCAGCAGATTTTCATATTTCTCCAAAAGCGGCAGTGCTGACTGCGCACCAAAATCCACATAAGCCTCATCTACAATCACTACTACATCCGGATTATGCTGCAGAATGGACTCAATATCCTCCTGGGACATCTCGACTCCGGTAGGTGCATTTGGATTTGGAAAGACAATGCCGCCGTTTCTGTGATTTTCACGATAGTAATCAGAAGGTCTGATGCAAAATGTCTCATCCAGAGGAATCTGCTGATAGGGAATACGGAACACCTCTGCCCACACATCATAAAAGGAATACGTAATATCCGGAAAAAGGATTGGATCCTCTCCATTGAAAAATGTCAGGAAGGACATCGCCAGTACATCATCAGAACCCACTCCTGCAAAGACCTGCGCAGGACTTACATGGTAATATTCTGCAATCGCCCCAATCAATTCTGCTGTTGTGGGATCCGGATACAGGCGGAGTGCATCCACATCGGTTTCTTTTATTGCCTGTTCCACACCCGGAGCCGGCGGATACGGATTCTCATTGGTATTCAGCTTAATCATATCCGGCTGATCCGGCTGCTCTCCCGGAACATAAGGCTCTACTTTTCTTACCAGTTCTTCCCATTTCATCATAATGTTCTCCTCTCTTTAGCAGCGTCTCTTCCACGTTCCCGGATTCAGCAGCACCATAACCGGGAAAATTTCAAGACGACCTGCCAGCATATCAAATATTAATACCACCTTGGATACAGGACCATAGGCTGCAAAATTACTCATCGGTCCGACACCATCCAGTCCCGGTCCTATATTATTCAAGGTCGCGGCCACCGCAGTAAAGTTTGTCTCAAAACGAAATTCATCAAAGCTGATGGCAAGCAGTGAACATGCAAAAATAATCATATAAGTGATAAAATACACATTCACAGAACGCAGCACTTCATGTCCGATCGGGTGGTTGTCAAATTTAATCCGCTTTACACTTCTGGGATGAATCAGAGATGTCATCTCCTTCTGGATAGTCTTAAGCAGAATCATAATCCGGGACACTTTAATTCCCCCGCCTGTACTTCCCGCACAGGCACCAATAAACATAAGAAGCACCAGAATATATTTTGAAAGCTCCGGCCACCCATTGAAATCGGCAGTGGAATAGCCTGTAGTCGTTATAATACTGCCAACCTGAAATACCGCTGACCGGATTGTTTCACCGATTGTGGGATAAAGCTCATGGATATTCCAGGTAATAATACCGGCGGAAGCCAGAATAATCAACAGATAAATCCGCACTTCATGAGATAAAAATGCCAGCTTAAACCGTTTACACAAAATCAGATAATAAAAGTTAAAGTTCACCCCAAACAAAATCATGAAAACCGCAATGATCCACTGCTGCACTGCTGTATAGGAACCAACACTGTCGTTTCGTATTCCAAAACCACCCGTCCCGGCTGTACCCAGAGTCATACAAACACTGTCAAACCACGGCATACCGGATAACAGAAGAAGTGCAATCTGAACAATCGTCATCACAATATAAATCTTATACAAGATCTTAGCTGTATTCCGAACTCTGGGCACAAACTTTCCCACATCCGGCCCCGGACTTTCCGCTTTCATCAGATTCATAAGTGTCCCGCCCTTGATAGGCAGCAGCATCAGAATAAATACCAAAACTCCCATACCGCCGATCCAATGGGAAAAACTGCGCCAGAACCAACTGGCATGGGACAACGCTTCCACATCCGGCAAGATAGAAGATCCCGTAGTTGTAAAACCTGAAACAATTTCAAACAGTGCATCAATATAAAATGGAATTTCACCGGTTATCACAAAAGGAACGGCCCCAAAAAGACTCATGACAATCCAGGAAAGGGACACGGATACAAGTCCTTCTTTGGTGTAAATTTCTCTCTTCTCCGGCTGCTTCATACTGACAAGAAACCCAATTACCAGACAGCTAAGCGCCATAATCAGATAGGCATATCCCTGCTTTTCCCGGTATCCCAATGCAATCAGACATGGGAACAACAGCAGGATTCCTTCCACCCTCAGAACCCAGCCCATGACATAACGAATCATCTTATAATTCATCACACATCATCCTCCTATTTCTCGAGGATATCATGGATATCCTGTAAGCCGGAGTGTGTTGTGACTACAATCACAGAATCTCCCACCGCTATGCTGTCCTGTCCGCCTGGTATCAGTATCTTGCCATTATGATTAATGCAGGCCAGCAGAATATTTTTCTTAAGCCTCAGATCCTGCAGCTTCACTCCTGTGATCGGCGATTCTTTACGAATCACAAATTCCAGCGCTTCTACACGGTCATCCACTAATTTATATAAAGTCTCAACATTACTGCCTACCGAATTTTCCATCGCCCGCACATACTGAAGAATAATTTCAGCCGTGATATGTTTGGGATAAACGAGAGAATCCAGTTCAAGTGCATGGATCACATCATTGAAATCCAGATGATTAATCTTTGTCACAACTTTACACTTTACCTTATCTTTTGCATACAGAGATAAAATAATATTCTCCTCATCCATATCCGTACAGGCCACAAAGGATTCCATCTGTTCCAAATGCTCCTCGTTCAGCAGCTCCTGATCACTTCCATCCCCATGAATAATGATCGCCTTGGGAAGCAATTCGCTCAGTTCTTCACAGCGTCGTCTGTCTTTCTCAAGGATTTTTACACGAACCCCCATGTTCTGCAGCAGCATTGTAAGATAATATGTAATATCACCGCCGCCTACAATCATGGTATTATGTACCTGATTTGTGTGGATTCCAATCTTACGGAAAAAATCACTGGCGTTCCCCGGTGTTGCAATGATGGACAAAAGATCTCCTTCCTGAACCACATAATTCCCATCCGGAATCAGAATCTGATTACCGTGCTGTGCCACACAAACCAGAATGTCACACTGCATTCTGCCGGAAATGTCTTTCAGCGCAAATCCCGATAATTTGGAACCCTGCGGCACACGGAAACGCAATATCTCAATCCTTCCCTTGGAAAAACTGTCAATTTCAATTGCCGACGGGAATCGGAGAAGACGCGCAATCTCCCGGGCAGCAGCAAATTCAGGATTAATAATCATAGACAACCCCAATTCCTGCTTAATAAATTTCCGCTCCGCACTGTAAATCGGATTCCGTACCCTCGCAATCGTATGGCAATTGGATGCTTTTTTTGCAATTACACAACAAAGTAAATTCAATTCGTCACTTTCCGTCACGGCAATCAGCATATCTGTATGCTCAATATCTGCATCCATCAGTGTCTTGTAACTGGCTCCATTGCCTGCGATCCCCATTACATCGTAAGTTCCTGATACAACCTTTACCGTATCATAATTATTATCAATAATCGTAATATTGTGTTCTTCTCTGCTAAGCTGTTCTGTCAGCGCGATACCGACTTTTCCGCAGCCCACAATGATTATCTGCATGTTATCTCCTTCTGAACCATCATAATCCGGGTCCTTTCAAACATAGTATTCTATAAAGGCAATCCACCCATAGTTTAGCACTGATTATAGCACTTCTCTACTCAAAAGAAAACATGTTTCGAGGTTTTTGTGGGGGAATCTTTTGGAGCTTTTGGAAAATTGTGCGGACGGAAAGAAGCGGGGAGCAAAATAGAAGTGAGATTTGCTTGCTTCTGCGCTTCCCCTCAGCTAACCTGCAGTTCATACTAAGTTCATCGCCAATAGGCTCTTCACTAAGTATTCACAGCAGGTGGATCTTCGGGCGCGCTCCGAAGTCAGCGCAAATCTCACTTCTATTTTGCTCCCCGCTTCTTTCCTGATTTCGGCTGTTTTTGTTTTTATAAACTTTGAGGTCCGATTTTGAGGAATTTTGCTTCAGACTCAGGAAGGTTAGAAGATTGTATTAATTGAACTTAAAACACTTTTTTTCTTAGCTTGGACAAAAATTATGGAGGAGTTATGGCAAGTCAGAAAATTGAGAATTTGTTGAATTTAGCACTTGAGGCTACTCCGCTGGAGAGGCGGGAGTCTTTGAATTTGAATGTAGGATATGAAGAGGCTCGGAATGCCTGGGAGGTAATTGTCCGGTATCAGGGGGATATCGGGTTTTTAGAGGAGGAAGGGATTCAGATTACTTTTTTATTGGGAAACTATGCGATTCTTGTGGTACCAGATGGGATTGTGGATACAGTGGCAGCTCTGCCGCAGATTACTTATATGGAAAAGCCCAAGCGATTGTTTTTTGCAGTTTATCAGGGACGGTCAGTCTCTTGCATCAATCCAGTTCAGAGGGACAGCAGCGGATTGTTTGGGAGGGGGATTTTAGTTGCTTGTATCGATTCAGGGGTGGATTACTCGCATCCGGACTTTCGAAATCCAGATGGCTCTACCCGGATTCTGCGGTTGTGGGATCAGACGCTTGATACGGGAACGCCGCCTGACGGGTATGGGATTGGAAGTGAATACACTTCGGAACAGATCAATGCCGCTCTTGACGGAGATTCTTCCATTGTTCCAAGCAGAGATGGAAGCGGGCATGGCACTGCGGTTCTTGGGATCGCGGCGGGTAATGGAAGTGCTTCTGACGGAGTTTACCGCGGTGTGGCATCGGAGAGCACCCTGGTTGTTGTAAAGCTTGGAACTGCCTCAGCTGCAGACTTTCCCCGTACAACACAGCTTATGCAGGGGATTGACTATGTAATCCGTCTATCCCTGGAGCTTCAAATGCCTATCGCTGTAAATTTAAGTTTCGGCAATAATTATGGGTCTCACAGCGGGGATTCCCTTCTGGAGAGTTATATCGACTACGTCTCCACATTGGGACAAAATGTGTTCTGTATCGGGAGCGGCAATGAAGGAAATGCAGCAATTCATACAGGCGGGATTCTGACTTCTGATACTCCGGTCACCCAGGAATTCAGTGTCGGAACTTATGAACCCTCCTTGAACCTTCAGCTCTGGAAATCCTTTGCCGATGATTTCGATATCTACCTTCAGCATCCGGATGGTACAACTGTGGGTCCTGTCAATCCGGTTTCCGGCACACAACGTCTCTCACTTCCCGGCACGGAACTGCTTTTATTTTATGGAATGCCCTCTCCTTTTGCTGCTTCTCAGGAAATATACTTTGATTTTCTTCCGTCCAGAGGAAATTCTTACCTCAGCTCCGGTATCTGGTCTATTCGGCTGGTTCCTAAGCGTATCATCCACGGAGCTTACGACCTCTGGCTGCCAGGAGGAGGCTCTGTCGGAAGGGATACCCGTTTTCTGACTCCCGTGCCTGCTACCACGCTGACGATTCCGTCAACTTCCTTCCGCGCAGTTACTGTAGGTGCCTATAACTCCCGTCTGCAATCCTATGCTAATTTTTCAGGCCGCGGCTACACCAGGATTCTTCAGACGGTAAAACCAGATTTGGCCGCCCCGGGCGTGGGAATCACCGCACCAAATGCCGGAAGCGGTTCCGCTTACGCTGAGTTCACCGGAACCTCCTTCGCCACCCCGTTCGTGACCGGAAGCGCCGCATTGATGATGGAATGGGGGATCCTGCGGGGAAATGATCCCTTCCTATATGGCGAAAAAATCAAGGCGTACCTGATTCATGGCGCAAAACAATTGCCTGGATTTACAGAATGGCCAAATCCACAGTTGGGATGGGGCGTTTTATGTCTGGCTGACAGCCTTCCCAAATAAAACAAACAAAATCTTCGTAATGGAAAACGAAAGCCCAAATATCAGACACAATGATCCGATATTTGGGATTCGTTTCTGGCTTATTTCAATTTTTCCATATACCGTAAGATAAGCGCAGCGCCAACCGCCCTTGAAACTTTATCCTGCGGTGCGAGTGTCTGATCCAGACCATTTCCCTGAATCAGTCCTGCTCCCACACACCATTTCATCGCATCTTTGGCAAATGCGGACACTTTACCTCCATCCGGGAATTTTTCCAAATCACCTTCTGCCGAAATATCTTTCTTCTGGTACTGTGCATACCGATACAGCAGCGTTGCAATCTGTTCTCTTGTAATACTGTCGGATGGACCGAAATTCCCATCTTCATACCCCTGTATCACCCCGATGCTGTTTGCCCAGATAACAGCATCACTATAGAATTCACCTTCTTTTACATCGGGGAAACGGGCTTCGAAGGTCACTTTCGGAGTTTGCGCCATACGATAAAGTATCGTGGTAAACTCTGCACGGGACAACTTCTGCGATGGAGCAAATATTGTTTCATTTAAGCCAGTCATCCATCCTTTTTCATAAACTCCGCATACATACGTATGATACCATTCCTCTTCATCCACGTCTGTGAACGGAAGTTTTTGCGGCTCTGGCGTCGGCGTAACAACCGGTTCTGTTTCCTTTTGAAAATTCTTATAATTCGTCAGAACACTGGAGCCATTTTTCAAAAACTGACCGGAAGCATCCAACGCACGGATCTGCACGGTATTAGAAAGGTCTTTGTTTCCTCTCAGCGCCTTATCCTCTACCAGCATGTCTGCGCTGCCATCTGTCACCTCCGCTTCTCCTGCCCGGATTCCATTTACATAAAATGCAATCTTCTTGGCATTTCTGTTGCTGACAGTTGCCGTTATTCTGGTTTTTCCTCCCTCCTCAAACCGGATATCGGATATCTGGAGTGTATTGGAACCACGGTATCTGCCCCAGGAAGTCAGCAGGTTATCGACGGAAGTAAATTGCTTATCCATCCATGCCACACGATTCTGAATAAAATACTTCATAGAGCGGACTGCATCATCGTATGTCTCACTTTGCTTATATACAACCTGATTATTGGTAATTCCGTAACCGGAATACTTTCTATAAGTAGATGCCCACTTCGCATCATTTGCCTCAGATGCTGTACGATAAGTTTCCTGAAGCGTGTCAATCTTTCCTCCGGCTTTAATCATATCTTCAATCAATGTCCCTCTGATTTCCTGCCATTTCTCATAAGCCAGGGTAGCAAAATACGGGTCAGAAATCAGATAGCGATTCCAATTTTCTCTCTGATACGATTGTTCACAAAAGCTATCCTGCGTTGTCTGCCAGCCTTCGATGACATAAGGACCAAGCATACTGTACATATTGATATTTCCCCAGCACCAGTCGAAATCCCATGCCGGTCCCATCTTCATCGGTCCTTCCAGATCCTTGTACATCAAGGTACTGTTCTTCATACCGTCCCAGTTCATAGAGTACTCCACAAGGAACCAGTTCTGAAGCAGCGAGTCTATATCATACAGCTCACTGTAATGCATATTCTTTCCATCATAATTGACATAAAAATCATCATTATGAATCGCATCCTCGAAAGCCTGCAGATAATTTTGTCCGAAGTTCATCATCGTCTCACTGGTCTTTGCATATTCCGGAGCCTCAAAAAACATGGGATATCCATACTTTGTACGGAACTTCGATATGTATTTGGAATCATCCAGACGGAAATCCATATCAAATACAAATCCTCCGGTAAATTCCGGAATCTCATCCGTATAATAATCGGAAATTGTATACGTCCTTCCCTGAAATGTAACCTTTCCCGTATCATACCAGCCAAAATCAAGTGTCATCTGCTCTTCCAGATCTGAAGTATCCCCTTTGGAAAGTCCGGCACCATCAGCAATCGCCCCGGCAATTTCCTCCCCCAGACCTTCCCAGTCAAAGACAGGAATCCTCGTCTCTCCTACACGCTTATGCTCACAGAGCTCATAAAATCCGATATATTCCCCGTTCATAACCAGCACAACCGGTTTGGAATCCATAAAACATTCCATCCCGATATCCCGGGCAAACTCATACATCAACTGATTTCTCATATTCGTATGATCAATAACATTGGCAAGAAGCACCCAATGCTTGTTTTTGCCCATCCCAAGAATATCTGTTTTCTTATCTAATTTTAACTTATACGGCTTCTTCAATCCGTTTGCAACCGCATAGTCCCAGGTAGAATTTCCGCGTCCCTTAATCTCTGCGGCGCCATTATAAAGAATGGAAGACTTCTGATATTCGTCATTTCCCTGCAGACGCAGATCGGCATCTTTATAACTGCCTTTCTCCGTGACATCCCTTCCATCCCTGGTATCAATATAAAGAACAGGAAATTCGCTCATATAAGTACTTACTTCCCAGACTGCGTCATAGTTTACAGCCCTGACGACAACCTTGATGAATTTTTCCAGATCCGCTTCTCCCGGTGTATATCTGTTCCCTGTCACACCGACAAGCGTTCTTCCGCCTACGCTCCATGTATAGGTACACTGCAGATCCTCCGGTGCATTCTGAATAACAACAGTTAACGGCGTCCGCGGTTTTGCATAATCCCGATCAAACACTGCCGCAACGTTCGAAACAACAGTCACCGTATAGTTTCTCGTCCTGCCGTCTACAGTGGAAGCCGTAAGTGTCACCTTTACAGGCGCCAATACCCCTGCTACCTTTGCATTTGTTCCCTCTACAGCGATGACATTCGGATGACTGCTTTTCCAGGTTACAGAAACATTCCTTGCCTCTGCCGGAAGCGTAAAATCCTTCGTAACAGAAGATGCATTGTCGCCTTTTGCGAATTGGGGCGCAAGGGACAACAGCCCCAGATAGTCCGCGGCTCCGCCCTCTTTACAGCTGTTGAGCAAAGGATAACTGCCCTCTGCTGCATACCAGTATATTTGGCTTAATCCCTCGGGAAGTACACCCGATTGCAGGACAGATTCCTCCAACTCTTTGCTTCCGTCAGCTCTGCCTGTATCAAACAGAAAATAAGAATTCTTCAGACACGTGCTGCCCGCACCGTTTGCAAACCTGGCAATCCCCATCCCCAAATCACCTTTAAAACTGGTACGCCCGGTATTTACGCACCCTGAAATTTCCCTGCAAGAGGTCAGAGAAACACGTCCGATGATTCCTGCAGCATAATTCAAGTCTGTAGAACTGCCCGCCAACACTTCCGCGCCATTATAAATGTTTCGGATTGTGATCTGCTGGTTTCCCATGGAAGCACTTGTCCGGCACTCACCGATCACACCGGCTGCACCGACCGTATCACTCTGATTCGCGCCATTGACAATTACCACCCCATCCAGGACACCAATATTTTCAATCGCCGCATAACCATTCACCTCTCCGGCAAGCGTCCCTACCGCAGTAAAACCGCCTGAAATATCCGCCGTAACACTTACGTTCGCAAAAAGCAGATTCCGCACTTCCGCATAATCAGCCGCATCTGCCGATGCCACAATACTGAACAGCCCCACCTGCGCATAATCAGACACCTCCTCAGATACCTGGATCGTCAGATTAGAAATCAAATGCCCCTGCCCGTCAAAAGTCCCCGAAAAAACATTACTTCCCGAAACAGCTCCCTTTGCACCATGTGTCCCTCCGATCGGGGTAAAATCAATTCCCGTCATATCCAGATCTTCCGTCAGGACATAATCCCCCGTCATCGGGAACTCACTATCCTTCCCAATCTTAGCCAACTCCTCCGGCGTACCGATCTCAATCACATCCCCCTCAGCCGCCGAAATCTCCAAAACACCCCCCTCAAATACCGGACTAAGGACACCTGAAAGCATTGTACAACTGCAAATGAAACTCAGCGCTTTTCTTATTCGTCTTTTTGCACACTTCAACTCCCGTTTTCCTCCTTTAATATGTAGTTTTTGCTAATAATATCCTACCATCACACAGCAAAACATACAAGTTGTCTTTTGATCTCAACATCTTTTTATTCAAATACAACCTGTTCTTCATAATTTTCACCCGCAAAAAATCCTCTGAAAAGTTTCTGCAAGCCAAAACTTTCCAGAGGACTAAACCTAATCGAAATCTATTCTCCCAACCTCCTCATATGCATTTTTCCTGTCATACGCTGCTACTTTCCGATCGGAAACCAGATAAAAAATATCCCCCGCATAGATTCCCCGAATCGCTTCATCCCGCATGGAGAACTCATCCGCATCTGCCCGGAAAATCCGCTGGAACCCCTGTTCCTCACTATAAGCATAGATAAGATAACTGCGGCCTTCTGCCCCGCTTCCTTTCGCCAGAAATCCTATCATATTTTCCTGCCGGTCAACCAGAACTGTCTTATATTCATAAGTAGCCGGTGTATCATACACTTTCGACAGTACCGCTTTATTTTCTTCCAGAACATTCCCAGGATCCGTAATATCAAACATAGACAGTTTCACTCCCATCTGCTGCCCTGTAACCTCATCTGTTTCATATCCAATGCCCAACAACTGGTTTTCTGACCAGAAATGGAGATAATCGGAAAATCCCGTAATCTTCAGTTCTCCTACGATTTTTGGCTCCTCCGGATCGGAAAAATCCACACTGAACAACGGGTCCGTATTCCGATAAGTGACAAAATATCCGTAATCCCCCAGAAATCTGGCTGCATAAATCTCTTCCCCCGGTGCAAGTCCTTCTACTTTTCCACAGATATCCATTGTCTCATCCAGAACATATACCTGATTTTCCCACTGTTCCTCATAAACGGTAGTCAGCACACGGAGATAACCGTCTTTTTCATTTACTGCAAACGTATCGCGGATACTTCCATCTACAATTGCTCCCCCGCCGGCTGTGATTTTTCCACAATCATAGTCAAACTTTGCGATACTTGTCACTATTTCATCATCATACTTTTCTTCATACAGATAGATGGAATGCTCTGATACATACTCCGTGACATTTCCTGCAAGCAACATCTTGGAATCCTGAATGACCCCCGGATTGTCATCCATGACCGATGACACAAGGTAGGCATCTGTTCCGCCTCCTTCTGCAATCCAGATATCTTCCGCTTCAAAAACTTTCCGGTTCACCCAGGGAAGCCATTCTCCCACCCCATCCTCTTGAATTGCCTGATCACGTTTGGATGGCGCCGAAATCCGCTGGCTGGTGAACAGATAGACATAACCCTCTCTTTTTCTGGAAGACTGGTAATATCCATCCTGCTCCACAACACCCAATAACTCCGGCTTCGTCCGATCACTGATATCATACGTATACAGATAGACCTTATGTTTCTGTTCCACCTCATATCCGCCCAATGTATCATCGCAGACCAATTCCACTTCCTGATTGCTGCAGACAATCTGCAAAAGGTCATTTTCCACATAAATCTCATAAATCCCTTTGATTTCCCGACTCCCGCCTTTTTGCAGCCCCCGCGGCTTTAATTTTCCCACAAGGTTTGGCTTACCGCTGCGAATATCTACAATCTGTACTTCTCCGCCTGATACAACATAGAGATACTTTCCATCTGTCTTGACAAAATCCCCCTCAGCAACACCCTCTGTCTGTACATTTGTTTCTGTATAGCCCCCCTCACTTCCGGTGCTTTCCAAGGGTTCTCCTTTTGCCGTATCCTCTATTCTTTCCATCCCTTTGTCAGTTCCGTCATGTTCTGCCCATGCATCATACTCTCTTTGTACTGCATCATAAACTGCCCCGTAATCCTTTGCCTGTCGATATGGATTCAAACCGTTGGACACCGCATATGCTCCTTTTCCCTCCAAAACTGCTGTACTCTCTGCTGTATCCTCGCTTTTTTCCTCCTGCATCCCACCTGATGCACCATCCGAAGTCTGCTTTGCATCCTCCGCTTTCTTCATATCCTTTGTTCCGATTCCCATACGCCCCAATGTCCACACACCGCTGATAACCAACATACAGACAGCCGCCAGTGCGGCATAATGTCCCAGTTTCCGAAACCGGAACATCTTCTGCTCTTTCTTTCTGTTCCGAAGCCGCTCCTCTATCCGGTCTGCTTCCAGATTTTCCGGAACTGTCACCTCTTCGGCAGACTCTTTCAACATCTGCAATACTTTATTCTCATCCATGTGACCGCCTCCTATTCTTCCAGCATTGCCGCCATTTTTTTAAGCGCTCTACTCTCTTTAGAACGTACGGTGCCGTCATGCATATGTAAAATCTCCCCGATTTCCCGGCTTTTATAACCGCCGAACAGATGCAGGGCAATAATCATGCGCTCTTCGTCCGAAAGCCTGGCAAACGCAGCACGCACCATAGAATCCTCCACAAAATCCTGACCGCCGCTGCCCAGCTCTCCGGGAAACTCTGTTGTCTTATTCACATACTCCTTCAGCTTTCTTCTGCACTTATTGGAAAGAATACGGAATATCCATGCCCGGAACGACTCTTCTTTCTTCAGACCTTTTATCCCTGCATACGCATCCATCACTGTATCACTGACCACATCCTCCGCATCATGAGGATTTTTCAGTGTATACAATGCAAACTTATATAAATCTTTGTAGATTTCCTCATACAGTCTGGCAAATGCAGATGCATCCTGCCTTCTGGCACGCCTTACCAGTTCTAAATATGAATCCATAGACCTCACCCCTCTTTCGCACGTGCTTTCGTATCGGCCTCAAACATATAGTGTCTTATATTCTCATATTTGTTGCGAAAAAATTTATTTCTTTATAAAAAATTCCCGGGAAAACCAGTACCGCCCTTTCCTCTTTTTCGGCGGTCCGATTCTTCCCGGGAACCTGCTGACTCTTGCACATAACCTGCAAACATGCTGCACGCTGCACCACATCACTTATTTTTCTCTATAACTCATAAATATGTTTCCGGCAGCTTCAAACTCTGCTGTGCTGTCGCCTTTGCCTTTTGGAATTAATGTCTGGCTTTCCGTATCATAAACCCAGATATTATACTGGTCGTAACCTGCAATCAACGTACTGCCTCCATCGCCTGTTCTTGCAACGACCGGATAACCGTTACTGATTTGATACAAAATACTGGACAATGTGCAGCCGGACAAATTCATAACGGTATACCCGTCTCCGAGTATGCCCTGCAATGTAGCTTCATCAAGCGGCGCCGTATGAATCGCTTCCGGTATGGTGCTGACATCCAGTTTTCTGGTATCCTGTTGATTTCCTCTCTCCCACACATACGCTTGCTTCCGGTTCAGAACAACGCCCATAT
This sequence comes from uncultured Lachnospiraceae bacterium, assembly GCA_900539175.1. GTDB lineage: Bacteria > Bacillota > Clostridia > Lachnospirales > Lachnospiraceae > Novisyntrophococcus. The sequence continues at coordinate 19,036 of UQAW01000024.1, read as the reverse complement.
ATTCATCTGCCATCTGAATCGCCTCTCCGACTTTTGTAGTCACATCCAGAAGCGTCCCTTTTCCATAGACATAGTATTCTTCGCTCTCCCGCTTTGGTACCTCAATACTCAAGGTCGGAGTACGCTCCTCCTGAATTACCTTCGTCTGAAGAGCAAGAAGATTTTTGGTCTTTCCCGCCTTAGTAAATACCAGACTAAGCTGCGTTCCTTTCCGCTCACTGATACTAAGTTTTGTAGTAACCGTTTCTTCATGATCCATCAGATTATTCATGATATGATCATCAGCAGCAGAAACAAATACCTCATTTTCTTTCACAGCACGTTTCAGCTCCAAAAGCCCCTCCTGGATATTCACTTCGGTGACATAAATTCCATCCTGTTGATAGTCCTTAATCACCGTACCATTAAAATTCTGAATATTCAGCTTATTCATGGCAAATATCACATTGCCTGCAGCATCATTTTGAATATCAGCGTCATTTGCCATACCGTAAATAAGATCTTCATTAATAAATCCAAGCGCTTTGATCTTCTGCCCCTCCGGCGCGGAGACACGAAGCGTCTCTCCGCTCTCCAGACTCATAGCGGTAATATGGGAAGAATGGTTCTCATCCATCTCATCCATCCATGCTACAGAAGCTTGGCTCCTTGAAATCACAAAACAATCAGAAGATATCTGATCTTTCAGGATCTTGTAACTGCCGCTTGCCAGATCCACCTGATAGAGGTTTCCTTCCATATACATATAAAGCTGATCCTGCGTACTGACATAAGACAGCACGGATAAGTTCTGCTTCAGTGACTGATAAGAACTGCTGCTTGGAATAAATAATTCTTCCTGCATGACATTACGTTCCGCATTATAATGATATACGGCACTTCCCGCCATTCCTTCATGCTCATCGGAATTCATATAACCATAGACGACAAAAGAAATATCTCCCGTCTCTGACACCCTCACGATCTTAATATCATGTTCCGTATGCTCTGAACGCTCATCAATCTCATCCGTATTCCGAAAACCAAAAATCTTCGTACACTTGTTTGCACTTCGATTATAGGACCAAAGATCTCCGTCCACCACAAATGCCACAATATCCGCACTCTGATTACTCAGATACTGAACATCTCTTCCCACAACGCCAAGACTGATACCAGTACTGGTCAAAACCGGCAGGTCTGCATCAAAAATCTGAGTAGCGCTCCTCTCAAAATCAAGCAGTCTCACACGGGACTGTGCATAACGCATCCGGTAGAATTCCTTCACGCTGTAATACTCAATATTACCATCTGTATCTTTGGCACTAATCACATATTCCTGGCTGATACTCGTAGTTGTCTCATTGATCTCTTTCACCACAGGTACCGCCTGCTTCTCTAATACCGGCGCCATATTTCCCCAGGAAATCTGATCCAGACTGGAATGAATCGTCACCTTGTTAAAACTACTGTTAGATGCCGTATCATCAGGCTCAAGATAAGCCGCCAGATCACTGGCTGTCTCTTTATTCAAACAATTCTCATAAAAGTTCTTCACAAACTCCAGATACATATCCACATGAATGCCGGACCGCTGCACAATTCTGGTGTAAAAATAAACGGGCTGATCCATTCCTTCGATATCCACAGAAAAACGCAGCAAATATTCCTGATTCATCAGAATCGGTGTTTCCAACTGGAATCTGGCCTCTTTCAGACTTCCGTTATCTTCCAGACTCTTAATCTTGGCATTCTCCACCAGTTCTGACTTATCAACCGATGTTACCTCATACGTAATACTGTTAATTTTCCTTCCATACGGATTGATCTGTAAAGTCAATTCCCGATCTGTGTTCAACGGAGTCAGACTGTCACGCATTGTGGTGCCATCCATCTCCTGAAGATATCCAAACATTCTGTTAACCGATATATCACCAATCCGTATAAATGCAACCGGCAATGTCGGTGTCTCAAAATCCCTTGTATTTTCTGTTTTCTCCCGATTCAAAAAAAATGAAAATCCCGCCACGGACAGAACAAAAATGGCAAGAAGTACGAAAAATTTTATAACTCCCTTCTTCATCGAACGTCTCCCCTGTTTTTTATCAATAACCCTGTTTTTATATCCCTTATTTATGTCAACTTATCTGCTGACATTTTCCCATCAGATCTATTGTAATCGCTTTCTTTACAGAGAGCAACAGAAAAATTAAGAGTTTTTATAATTTTAAAACATTTGTAAAAAAATAGGCGATTGCAAAACTCTTCCGAAGTCGCCTATGTAAAAATAAGAAGAAAGGGAACCACACAAATCTGTGTGATATCCCTCTCCCATATTCAGGCAGCGTCTTCGCACCTGTATATTCACCTATTTCGCTGCTTTTTCCATAAACCGCTGAATTACGGAAGCACATTGTGCACGGTTTACCTCACCCTGAGGATTCAAGCTGCCGTTATCTCCGATAATCAGTCCTTTCGCTACTGCCCAGCTGAAAGCTTCTTCTGCAAACTCACTGACATTGCCTTTATCCGGAAATTCTGCCAGATCCGAACGCCCAGAGGTATCATAGCCTTTATATACTGCATAACGGTACAACATGGTTACCATCTGCTCACGACTGACTCCATCGGATGTTCCGAACATTCCTGCATTCGGTCCTGCACCATAACCCTTCATGATCTGAACCTCATCAGAGCTTGCCCAGCTTACAGCATCCGAGTAGAATTGTCCATCCTCTACATCCGGGAAGATCTCCTTATAGGTCACCTCCGGAGTGCCTTCCATACGGTACAGAACTACTGCAAATTGCGCACGCGGCAATCCATCAGCAGGACCAAAATGAGTAGAATCCAGACCAGTCATGATACCATTTTCATACACGTACTGAACACTTTCCTCATACCAGTCACCTTCCTCTACATCCACAAACGCTGCTTTTGGCGTTTCCGGAGTCATAACCACCGGTCCCACACCTTCCAATGTCGGAGTAACTGTCATATAACCGTTTTCATCAAAAAAGATTTCATCAATACAAGTCTCACGATGCTTTCCGAGTCCATCTGCAGAAGTGAAGATATCAAGTGGTGTATAGAATCTGTGGTATGCCATAAAATACCTGTCTGCTCCGGTTCCATCTTTTACATGGAGCACAGACTGATGTGCGGAACCAAGGATTCCCTGACTCTCATCTTTACTCAACAGATTTTTCTTCTGCACGGTAACATTGACTTTGCCGTTTTCATCAAATAATGCGTCTGACACACCATAGTTTACATGATAGTTCGGGCTGTTCGCATCATCGCAGCTCCAGGTCCAGTGATACTTTCCATTCGCCTTTGTCACTACCACCGATTCACGGAAATCTGTTAATCCGTTGATTTGCTTTAAACTTCCCTCCTTGATGCTCATCATATCGTCATTCAGCTCGGCGATGGCAGCCTTTCCATTGCCGAACATAATGTAGGAAGTTCCGTCGTCATCGGTAAAAATCGAAGGATCAATTGCCTGTCCCATGGACACACCGGCTGATGTACACATAGCCACTGTGAGCAGTGCTTCTCCTTTATCCACATACGGACCTGCCGGATCATCTGCAACTGCCACGCCGATTGCAGATTGTCCGTTGGAGAACTTACCGCAATAATAGAAATAATACCTGCCGTCCTTCTCCTCGATTGTGGGCGCCCATGCACTGCCTGTTGCCCATGGAGAAGCCGCAATCTGAACATCTTTTTCGTTCTTTCCAGGATTATCATTCTTCAGATCCATGATGATTCCTTCATCCTCCCATTTTACCATGTCGGTTGAGGAGAACGCATGGAATACAGTGCCGCTCCAGCTTGGATAACCGTCTGTTGTCGGGAAGATCCAGAACTTTCCATCCAGATAATCAATATCTGGGTCCGCATACTGTCCCGGAAGCACCGGATTACTGCTGATGACAGGTGTCTTCAGTATCCAGGTTTCGCTCTGAGCGCCGTTCTTAATTACAACTGTTGCATCTGTTGATAAATCTATCTCACTTCCATTCGTAAAGACTTTGCCATTTACGGTAATTTCCTGAGGTTCTTTTGTAAATGTAAATGTTACCGGTATTTTCGCTACATCCGTTCCGGTCCGGACATAAGAAGTAATTTCCTTCTTCTCTTCATCAATTTTTGTAAATATGGCAGTATGATCATCTGTTCCGCGATATTCCAAAGCAGTCTCCCGATCTGGTGCGCTTCCCGTCACTACTTCTGTAATCTCCAGCGGAAGTTTGTCCACAAACTCTGATGCCAGAACTTTCACTTCCTCTTCACCAAGCGCCCGGTTTTCAATACGGAAATTATCAATCCATCCTTTATAGTATTCTCCGCTTCCCCAGTTTGCCTTTCCAATCTGCAGAATACCGGAATTTCCAAGAATTCCTGCCAGACCGTAGGAACTGTTCTCACTGGACTGTCTTACCCCGTTTACATAAATTGTCGTAGCAGTTTTGCTCACTACAACATCCACGTGTACCCAACGTTCTCCGGTACTTGCAGACGGAGCCGCAGGCCGGCTGCCACTATTGTTATACCGCTCCACTTTCGTACTTCCGCCGGATTCCATAATACCCAGATATTTCTCAGACAAATAGGTCTGACTGTCTGCGTTTGGTGCCGCATACATAATCCAGTTTGTACTTGTCCGATCCGGCTTTGCTTCATAAGAAATGGTTATTTCATTCAGTCCTGCCAGAAGGCTTCCGCCGTCTTTATCCGTCACAGTCAGATAATTCGATGCACTTCCGTCCAGATAAAGAGCCTTTCCATCCAGACTTTTATCCAAACGATAAGCAGCTCCTTCTGCCTTTGCATGTTCACTGGAAAATCCTGTCTCCTCATCATCAAATGTGAACTCTGCCAGTACCTTCGGTTCTGTGGGATCATCCGGTTCTTTTGCTTCCCCATAGGCTTTCAGAAGACGATCCTGCTCTGCCTGTGAAAGACGTACAACTGTGCCATGACGGAATCTGCCGTCTGCAAATACCGCACTTGTACTCTTTGTAAATGTTCCGGATGCCAGATCCTCTGTAAGATAAGCTGTATATCCGCTTCTGTCTCCCATCGCACACCAGCGTCCGTCCGGAAGCTGATATACGGTCAGTCCTTCGCAACCGCTGAATCCTTTCGCTGAACTTTCACTTCGCTGAATCAGACGGGTCCAGTTTCCGCCCACACTTGTTTCCCTATTCTGTCTGACGTCAAATACATCATCTGTTGCAAGTGTATCACTGACATCCATAACCGTATTCCAGTCAGAGGTTGAGAAACGATAGAACTTTTCACCGTCTTTTACGATCGTTGTATCAATAATATTAACTTCGCTGCCGCTTGCTTCATCTTCGCTTAACCATACTTTGGGTTCCGAGAATGTTCTGAAATCTCTTGTTCTGCATACATATACACGCAAAGCATTGTCATTCGTGCCTGCCTTGGAATTATCTCTTGCAGACCAGTATACAACATAGTCCCCGGTTGTTTCATCATAGATTGCTTCCGGTGCCCATACGCAGCCTGCATGATCGAATCCGGCATAAACCAGTCTCGGCTCACTCCAGGTTACAAGGTCGTCCGATTCCCAGACAACCAGATTCTGACTTGCACTCAACTGATTCCATCCGCTTCCTCCGGCTCCGCCTCCTTCCGCATGCAGATCCGTTCCAAGAATCCAGTAACGGTCTCCTTCTGCCGAACGAATCAGGTGGGGATCTCTGACGCCAAGATCGCTCCCTTCTGCATCATTTACCAAGACCGGCTGTGGATTGCCATTTGCATCTTTATTTAATTTACTCCAGTTCAGACCGTCTTCACTGTATCCAAAGAAAATCTTCTCATAACCGCCGGATGCGTCAAAATTTGTCCAGAGATAACCCGCCGTATAATCCGTATCCAGATCTGCCGGCATCGGCTGAACCGTTACCTCAAATTTTTTCTCTGTACTCTGTCCGCCCAAAGTAATGATTGCCGTCAACATCACCTTTACAGGCTCTGCACCGGCTGCCGGCCTTGTCACCACTCCGCCTCCGTAGCATGCATCCTCATCGTCAGAATCTGTAACCACTGCCGGGTTACTGGACTCCCACGTAATCGTTGTCCCGTTGGTACCATGTTTTTCCAGTGGAAGATTTCCGCGCACCTGATCCTGATCTTCCAGAACCAGTGCATCTGCTGCCTGCTGCAAAAGTACATCTGCACCAATTACAACTACGGTATAAGTTCTCTTCTCTGTCTTACTTCCATATGTCCCTTCCGCGGTCATTGTCACAGGCATATTCTCCGCCGGCAGCGTTACCTTTCCGTCTGCTGAAAGAATATCTTCATCTGAAGATGTCCACACAATTGTACTTCCATTGATACTTCCTTCCGTGGGAAGTACCAGGTCTTCACTGGTGGATTCCGGAAGAACAATTGCATCCAGATCTTCTTTTAAGAGTCCTTCGTCACTTCTGTCTTTACAGGCAGCATACACATCAAACTGTGTCAAAGTTCCGGTAAATGCAGGATCCGGACTGTAAAGCGATTTGCCGATATAACCGCAGGTTCCGTTCTCCGTACCGTTTTTTAATATATCCTGGATGGAATATCCGGTTGATAATGTACTTCTTTCTTCTCCATTTACCCAAAGCTTCATGTCACCGTTCTCAAACTCCAGGCGAACAGTATGATATGTACCTGTCGTAATACTGCCCGGACTATTAAACAACTTTTCATTCGATCCATCCTTGATGCCGGCACGAACCACATTTCCCGAAAATGCCGGACTTACAAATACATAATTTGTTACATTTGGCCAGGAATTCACTTTCGTACCGAGGCACCAAAGCCAACTGTTTGCAACTGTATCTGTTTTAAAAGTTGCCTCAACCGCAAAAGATTCCTTTTCAATCAAGCCCGCCGGAAGTTTAATGTATTCTCCGCCATTTCCTGCAAAATTCAGTACCTCATCCTCAGATTCCTTCGCAAAATCTTCCTCTGTAAATCCTACAATTTCCGCGTCATTACCAGAACCGCTGATATCTGTAAGCTTATTGTCTGCATGACTCATATCATAGGATGCAACCAATTTCCTCCCTTCCGGTGTATCTGCTGCTGCCGCAGCACCAACAGCGGGCATGGATGACACACACAATGCAGCACTGATCAGAGCTGCCAAAATCCTTCTCTTCATACCTTGTCCTCCTAATCCATCGTTTTTTTCAGTATAACGATTGGCCTCTTCCGTGGCAATGCAATTTCTTTTGAATTTTGTTGATAATTTTTCGCAATTTTCAACTCCATTTCTTATAGCTGACATACAGTTTTCCCAACGTTTCCCGTATGCCAGCCGTTCCTTTGTTCTGTTGTCTGACGGACTTAATAAAACCGTCTGCGCCGGCGGCGCTGCCTGCACCGACGACAAAACATCTCATTATACAAAAGTACACCGATTAAATCTCTCAGCCCGTCATCTGAACCTCTGCTCATAGCTTCCATCTCTTCCGGTCTCTGACCGGCCTGATCCATATATCGTTCTGCAATTCTGCGGCACAGATGCTCCATCATCAATTTATCCGGATATTCATCAAACATCATACTTCCATCATATTCCATACGGTCACATTCCTGCTCTACCAACTCCTGTATCGCAGCTGCGGTTTTGGAATAATAAGATTTCATCACCTGCATATCCCGCTCCTGTTCCTTCTCCTGATCCATTTCCATAAAAAATGGATAAGCGGCGTAAAAAGGTAAAGGTTTTTCTATATACATACACGCTGTTCCTGATTCCATATTTCTATACTATATGCGCTTCTTCCCGCAACGGTTCATATTCCGCAGTCGTTGACGATTCCAGGAACACGGAACAGATAAATTTTCTATATCAAAGAGAGACTTGTCAAATCCAACAAAACGTAATAGAATGATACAAACGTCCCAAAGTTATGCTTTTTCATGCCTGCATGAAAAAGCATAACTTTGGGACGCGAAAAACACCGAAAAATAGCCATTTTTTGTAGAAAAATGAGCGAATTTGAGGTGTTTTAGGATTGTGAAAGCATGAAATGCAAAGCAATCCGTGTATCATAAGCGTCAAAATACCTTTTGACCCTTGTATTATGTTATTTAAGGGAGAATTTTTCATATGAATGAATTGCTAAATCTTTATTCTCTTCTGGATCAGGCGGGAATTTTTAAAGAAATCTATGATACTTACAGTACCGTCTTTTTAGAAGCTGCACTTGCGTTTGCACTGCTGAACTGTTTTTTCGGATATAAACTCCGAAAGGTGTGGAGCTGCATCTTTGGTCTTCTTCTGGGAATTGGCACCGGACTGACTGCTGCCGTCTATCTGGACCAGCCACTCAAAATCTCACTAATTGCAGCAGGGATCGGAGGACTTGTCTGTATGATGCTGGCATTTCTTCTGTACCGGATCGGTATGTTTTTCCTCTGTATCGGAACTGTAATCATGATTCTTTTTCAATTGTTTCCGATGCCTACCTTCAGTGCACTCTGCGGTTTTGTGGTATTCGGTATTACGGCAGGATTTCTGGCAGTTGTTCAGGAACATGTGGTGGTCATCTGTATCACTGCCGTATGCGGAGGTATCGGATCAGCCAAACTGCTTTCTCTGCTGACCTATGTCAACACTGTGCTGACTGTTTTATTAGCCATTGTTCTCTCGGTTCTTGGACTTGTCTTTCAATTCAAGCCCTGGAAAAAGAAAGAATACTGGGAAGAAGAGGAAGATAAAAATACCCGGCAACGAAAAGCTGAACAGGAGCATAGAAAAAACCGCAGAAAGACCCAAAAGAAGCGGAAATCACAGAAATCAGGTTCTTCCAGTTCTTCCAATAGGAAACGTTCCACCTCCTACACGCAGTCTTCAGACCGCAAGCATTCCGCTCCTCCACAGCAGTTTTCCGGCAGCAGACGCTCTGCTTCCCCGCAGAAACACTCTGACAATAACTCTGATTCTTTCAGAAACAATCGGACAAATGTTCCTCAAAATCGCCCGGCGACTCAGAAACGAACATCTGTCTCTCCTTCCGCTCCATCTGCCGCATCAAAAGAAGAACCTGATTCTTACACGATAGATTTGTCTGATATCCGTACCGAAATTTCAAAAGAAGTACAGGATATCTATCTTCAAGGGCATCATAAAACCGACCATTCATAAGTAGCTTTCAATTGCTGAACCGACTTCCAGAGAGGTTCACAAACACTCGCACTCCATAAAAAAGGGGTTGTCGCACTAGGTATGACATGCGACAACCTCTTTTCTATTACTTTCAACAGCAGACCAAAACCAGACCGAATCAACTCTGCTGCTGCCAAAGTATTTAAGAGGTCACCTTAGCTTTTTCTTCTGCTAACCCTCCTGCCGGATTGCCTGCATTTGCTTGGATTGTAGAATCCACGCTTGTATCAGATGTATCTACAAAGGCCGAGAATTTGATATCATCCAAATAGACAGCTCCCTGATACTGGTATCGCATCCTACAATTTTCATTCCCGGATCCTGCACTGCTTCCTCGGTAAACGCCGGAATTGTCATTACTGCCTTCGCTTTGGTCATCCCGGTTCCTTTTTCCTCTGAAAGAGCAGCAAAATGAATGGATACCTGATTTTTAACCAATGTCCCTTCCACGATTTCTTCCATATCCGGATCTATGGATATATGCTGATCTACTCCCACATTCAAAAAAGCTTTTACGGAAAATCCCCTTTTGTCCGCAGTGAGATATCGTAAAAAATATCAAAAGTCACATTGTTAACACCTGCCAGATTCATCCCGTCATTGTCATGGAAACAGATCCCAGCCTGACTCCAGCTGATATCACTGTCTTTACTGTAATCTACAGTTACCTTCAGTGCGTCTCCTTCCTCATCATATGACACTTTGGAGTTTTCATTGCCGCTGTACTGGTATATCCAGTCTTCGTCTCCATAATACCAGCCCGCCGCATCCTGGGAAAAATCCCATAACTGTACCGGAATAATTGTTGTCTCCGCTGCTGATACCATGATCGACAATACTCTTTTTAAGCTTTTTGAATTCCTCATTCCCTTCCTTCTTATAGTTCAATTTAAGTTAAAATCACTAACTAAGTATATTCTACACGATTTTCTTCTCCATTTAAATACCAATATTCCACAAGTATTTTTCGGATTTTTCATTGTTTCAACTAATTTAATCATATTATAGATTATTTTTTATTTATTAGTTATTCGTCAACCCAAATTAAATTAAGTTTACGGCACCAAATCTGACCACCCTACTACACTCCGGGTCCACTTCCTCTCATCTGCATTCATAAAAAACAGATGTTGCAAGACACCAGGCCATTTCAGACAAAAGGTACTGCCAAGCCAATCCGCCTCGCACTGTCCCGTTCAACAAATTTCCCCGGAATCATGAATATTCCGGTTGAGTAGTTAGCATTTCCAATCTTATGATAAATGATATGAACCGCCCTTTTTGCCATCTCTTTCACATCAATCTCATATGTGGTAATCCCAACTTTACCGAACTGGTCTTTCACATAATTATCAAACCCCACAACCGACACATCCCCCGGAACGGAATATCCATTCCGTTCTAACTTCTCAATCAGCAGACTCGCCGATAAATCGTTATTACAGAAAAAAGCTGTAGGCATCTCCTTTGGAAACTCAAACCATCTCTCACTGTCCACTTTCCCGATTTCATGGTCGCGATCATCCAGCACCCAGTCTTCCCGCCATGTAATTCCATGCTCCATCAAAGATTTCAGATAGCCGAAATATCGATCATCAATACTGCTTGTGGCAAGTCTTGTCCCCACAAACCCAATCTTTTCATGTCCAAGTTGGAACAGATAATTTGTCATACGATACCCGCCCATCAGATTATTGGAAACTACGCAATCGCCTCCCTCCTCCACACCGGCAAGAGTATCCAGATTAAGAATCGGAATCCGTATAACCGTATTCAGCTTTCTGGCATAATCCACCTTAAACGGTCCCATGATAATCATACCATCAATTTTCTGCTCTGTAACCATTCTGGGGAGTTCCCCCTTTTTTTCTGTCTCATGACTAATAATTTCCAACATCAAAAAACAACTCTTTGCGTTTGCACGTATGGAAATTTCCTGATAAATTTTCCAATAAAACGAGTGATTTTCTTCCATATAGCTTTCTGGAACAATTACACCAATCATATAACTCTTTCTGTTCGTGTCATCTCTCTCTCCACGAGCGCCCTTCCTCACATAGCCCATTTCATCTGCCAGCTTTATGATTTTTTCCCTCAATTCTTCGCTAACGCCCTTTTGACCGGAAAGCGCTTTGGAGACAGTTACTGTGCTGACATTTAATCTCTCTCCGATATCTGCCATCTTAACGATTTTCGCCATATTTGCCTCCTATGTTTTTAACTAATTTCCCTGAAATTTTAATTAAACCATTCAATGTTAGTTTAGTAATATTTTTACATTTTGTCAAATATAAAACCCCAAAAAGTTGCCATTTGCAAAAAAAGCCGCCGCTTCACACTTTTTAAGTTTAAAGCAACAGCCTCTTGTTCTATTTTTTCTTTATATAAATCAGCCGTTCCTTATAGTACCCTCTTAACGGTTTTATCAGAATTCCTGCATACATAAGCGTACTTCCCCGGTAACATCGTCCTTCCACTTCGTAAACTGCATCTTCAAGAAGACCTTTAAACCTGATAACCCTGCTTTTTTATTTGCCTGTGCAAGAACCTGAACATAAGCAACCAGTGCTTCCTCACCATCTTGAGAAACCACCTCAATACAGTCATATAAGTAATTCTCCCGATAGGATGTTATTCTGGAATACTCTCCTTTCCGAATCAAGGAATGATACGCTTTATACCAGGCAATCTGTTCTGGAATCTGCGCCCTCTCATCATCTGAAATTCTGGTAATGTCCAGTTCATATCCAAAAGTACCAAAAAGCGCTGCAATCCCTCGAGTCTCAAAAGGTGTGATTCGTCCCGTAACATGGTTTGGGCAATCGGATACATGAGCCCCAATACAGGGCAATGGGAAAGATATCCAGAAACGAAACCTTTTCCCGTGGATTTACCGATGGGACCAATGGAGATTCCTCTGTCCGCAAAAGATATGACAAATCCGTATCCTCAAGCTTCCTTCCATAATAAACATGCCCCAGATAACCTCCGTCAACAATTGCGCACACATAACTGGTGGCTGGTGTATCCAGCTTAAATACCTGATGTCTGCAGTCGTACTGTATCACTTTTTACTCCTCTCCAGTCATATCCCTCTTCAATGCCTCTAGTTTCACTTCCGCATCTTCCAGAGAATTACCCTTTACACCAAAATAAAACTTGATTTTCGGTTCTGTACCTGACGGACGGACACAACACCATGCATGATCCTCCAGTTCATAATATAAAACATTAGACGCAGGCAGCCCCGTAGGTTCTTCTTCTCCCGTCAGCAGATCCTTACGTACATTTGTTTTATAGTCCCTGACAGCCCTGACTTTCAATCCACCCAATTCTTTCGGCGGATTCTTTCTCTGCTCACTCATCATCTCCTGGATCCTGGAAGCACCATCAATCCCCTTTAACGTCAGTGTCGCAAGTGCCTCTTTGTAATAACCGTATTTTTCATACATCTCTATCATGGCATCCCAAAGTGTTTTTCCCTGCTGCTTATAATATGCCGCCACCTCACAGAGCATCATTACCGCCACACAGGCATCTTTATCCCGGGCGTAGGTACCTGCCAGACATCCATAACTTTCTTCCAGACCAAAAACATAGTGATACGTATTCTGCTGCTCAAAAAATTTAATCTGTTCTCCAATATATTTGAATCCTGTAAGCACTTCTATCAGCGCTGCATGATAATCCGCAGCAATGGCCTTTGCCATATCAGTTGTTACAATCGTCTCAACAAGAGCAGGATTCTCCAGCATTGTACCCGTCTTTGTTCTCTCTCTTAAAATATATTCGGCAATCAACATGCCAGACATATTACCGGTAAAACTTACATATTTTCCGGTCTTTGCATCTTTGGCATAAACTCCAAGCCGGTCTGCATCCGGATCGGTAGCAAGAATAATGTCTGCATCTACTTCTTCTGCTAACTTCAATGCCAATGTCCATGCTTTCTCATCTTCCGGATTGGGATAAGCAACTGTCGGAAAGTTTCCATCCGGAAGTTCCTGTTCCTTCACCACATAGACATGTTCAAATCCAAGTTCTTTTAATACTCTGCGCACTGGAAGGTTACCTGTACCATGAAGTGGCGTATAGACAATTTTCATATCCTTTGCAGCTTCCGTAATCAGTTCCGGATGGATACTTTGCTTTTTCAGCTGCTCCATGTACAAATCATCAATCTCTTCCCCGATCATCTGCAGCAGTCCCTGTTCCTTCGCTTCACCTTCTGCCATAGTCTTAACCTGAGAAAATTCTGTGACTTTTGCAACCTCTTCCAAAATATTTTTATCATGGGGCGGTGTGATCTGGGCGCCGTCTTCCCAATACACTTTATATCCATTATATTCCCGTGGATTGTGACTTGCAGTGATGACGATTCCCGAAATACAGCCAAGCTGTCTCACAGCAAAAGAAAGCTCCGGTGTAGGACGCAGACTTTCAAACAGATATGCCTTGATCCCATTACCATTCAGACAGAGCGCCGCTTCTTTCGCAAATTCGGGGGACATTCGTCTGGAATCATATGCAATGGCAACTCCTTTTTCCTGCCCATTCTGTAAAAGAATATAATTAGCCAAACCCTGTGTCGCCTGACGTACCGTATAGATATTCATCCTATTGGTTCCGGCCCCTATCACCCCCCGTAATCCTCCTGTACCGAATTCGAGTTGTCGATAAAAACGATCTTCAATTTCCTTTTCATTTCCCTCAAGTGCTTTCAACTCCGCTTTCGTGTCTGGATCAAAATACCCGTCTGTACACCATCTTTCGTAAACCTCTCTGTAACTCATCATTTTTCCTCCTGTTTTTCTATGATTTTAAATCCCTGAAATATATGACTGCCTTCAAAAACTGCTCTTACAGAATTTCTTTTTGTGCCTTTTTTTCCGGTATAAACTCATCAAATATCTGAACCAGCAACCTGGAGTTTATAAAAGCCACTGTCCCTGTCCCGGCGGAAACCCAGATCCAGAAAACCAGTGAGAATGTTTCCGGTGAAATCAGAAACCAGGCGAACGGCAAACAATTCAATATAAGGATAACCGCCGTCTGCCAAAGACGTGCAACCACAATCTTATCCGCATTCACAATCGTATTCCTGACTGTGTTTTCAAATTTGGCAAGCAGAGGAAATACATAGCCGAACACGGCAGTTCCTATCAAAAAACAGTAATACATCCACCGTACATCAAAGAATGGATCTTTTGCTTAGAACGACCCAGAATATGAAAATCCGCCGCAAGCACCCCGATAAAAAGGAATAGAATCAATGTAACTGGGATTGACTGACGAAAATTCTCCCGAAACGCCCGAAAAAACCTTCTGACAATACCTTCTTCCTCATCTCTTACCATCTTCATTGCCACATAATACAATGCAACTGTTGATGCACCAATGGTAAAAACAGGAACACACCCTATCAACCATAGAACGCTTAAAAGCATCAAGTCAAAATCTTCGTTATAACATGATTAAATATATTATCCGATTGAAACATTTTTTTCAACGACATTTGCTATACCTCCTGTTCTACTCCATCATGATATCCAGAAATTCATCCAGATAGTGCCGAAGATCGGCAGTAAGCAATTCGTCATTGCCAAGACGATAGATCAGGCGGACTGCGTTAGCAGTAGTCTGATATATAATCTCAAGCCGCGACATACGCTTACACCTGGATGCAACCATCAGACAGTCCATGCGTTTGACATTGGAATTCAGGTCCATATATTTTGCATACGTATCCGCAAGATACATCATTTTTTCTTCGAGAAGATTCCGGTCTGTTTCCATTTCGCAGTTGTAAAGTCTTTCGTGGAAATGGCTGAACGTCCTTTCACTGACAGGCCGTTCCGTGAGGTGTGTCGTATGCAGAGCATACTGATACCGCACATCACAGCAGATGGATTCTACCAGTTCTTCATCTGTAAGACCATTGTTTTCCTTGAGCATGAGGCTTCCAACAATAAAATTCACAGGTGTATTTGGCCTTGCAGCATGATTCTCACTGTAGCGGACAGAAAAGCGCTCCTCATTAATTGCCGGGAATACAATATCCGCAAAATTCTTGCACCAGGACTTCCTAATCATCTGCTGATTCCTCGGTGTTTGATTAATAAAACTGTCATGCAGAGTAATCTGCTGATTCTAATTGGTTTTAAAAGACATATCGGAACACCTCACCTTTGATATAACACTATTATACTATATTTGTTGAGGTATTGTAACTGGATTATTACTTTTGACACCTAAATCAATACTGATTTCTAACAAAAATGAACCTTAATTTTTAGCAAGTAATTATTTCACTTACATTTCATCAAATCAAATATAAAGCAACCCAAGGCGGATAAACAATACTTTTATATAGACAGCTTTTGCTGATTCAATCGTACAAAAAATACTCCTTTTCAGAAAGGCAAGTTTTTATTTTTTCTTGTCTGTCCGAAAAGGAGCATATTATATTTCTTATGTCATTCTATTTATATAAGTATTTTTCATTCTCCGGCAGATCAATATTACTCTGATCGATCCACTGATAACCGGAGCTGATATAGCTATCCACCGGAAGGTGTGCAGCCAGTCTTGCCGCCACTGCCATAGACGCATATCCCATACCATACGGATTCTGACAAATCATGCCATACTCACTGCCATCTCTTACCGCATCTTGTTGAATTTCTCCTGCATCAAAACCAATTACTTTTACAGTGGTATTATTCAAATCCTTTAATCCCTGTAAGGTTTTATTACTCATTGCCTCATTTGTACAAAAGTATCCAGAAAGATTCGGATGTACCCGCAGTACACGTTCCACCATATCTTCAACTGTTTCCCCTTTATTCTCATAGGCCGTCTGCGCAATTTTTACATCCGGGTGATTTTTTCTGATTTCTTCCACAAATCCCGCAACCCGGTCAATACTGCTTTGTGCAGTCCGCTGATGTGCCATAATTGCAATCTCGCCGTTATCACCAATTGCCTCGCAGAGCTTTTTTGCTGCCTCTGCACCTGCTGTGTAATTATTGGTTGCACATGCGGCTGACACTAACTCATTCTGAACGCCGGAATCAATGATAACTACCGGAATTTCATTATCCGCCGCAGTTTCCAACTGTGCATCACAAGACTGCATATCAATCGCAGCCAGACAAAGTACAGTCGGATTCTCTGCCAAAACCTCATCTATGGTATTAATCTGTTTATCTACATCCGCATTATCCCCTGGACCTTCAAAGGTCATACGGATTTTGTCTTCCCCTTTATACCCCAGAATATTATTTAACTCATCAATTGCAGCCAAAGCCCCTTCCTTTACTTCTTTCCAGTAAGCAGAATCCAGTCCCTTGGCTACCACCGCAATATAAGTTCCAGGTTCTACCGGTATCTCTTTCATCGTAGTGTAATCGGCCGTCAGGTCCTGGGAGTTTGACAACGTCACTTCTATCTTTGCCTCTTCTGTCGGTGTAGGTGTACTCGTTTCCGTCGGTGTGGGCGTTTCAGTCGCTGTCGGTTCTGTCTCTGCTGATACAAATGCCTGAACATCTCTATCTTCCGTATGATTACAACCAGAGACACCGCTCGCCAACAATATCATCGTTAAACCTGCAATCCATGTATGCTTCATCTGCTTTCTCCCTTTCTTTTCAGGCTAATCAATATTATACACAAAGAAAAAAAATAGTCTATATGCCTTTACATGGATTTTTGTGAATTTTTTCTGAAGTTTTTATGAGTTTTTACCTTTCTCTTACTCTCCTTCTCGGGCAAAATCATGAAATAAGGGGTTCTCCGGAGTAATTTCAAACTCCAGTTTTTCAGCATTTGCCGGATGCCTAAAACTCAGACGTACAGCACACAATGCCAGCTCCTCCCCTTTGATACACTCTGGATTATACTTTCTGTCCCCGCACAGCGGCATCCCCGCATGAGCCATCTGAACCCGAATCTGATGATGTCTTCCCGTCTTCAGCAGGATCTCCACCAATGCCCTTCCGCTCTCCCCATCTTTTTTTCGAACCCAATAATCCAGTTCCGACTGCTTTGCGCCCGGCATCCCCTTCACAGCGACCCGGGACAGATTCTGTTTTCCATCTTTCCAGAGATAATCCACCAGTTTTCCCGATCCTTCTTCCCGGGCATGCTCCACAACTGCCACATATTCTTTTTTCATTTCCTTTCTCTGAAGCTGACAATTCAATTCCCTGGCTGCCTCCTGTGTCTTGGCAAACACCAAAATCCCCTCAACCGGCTGGTCCAATCTATGTATCACCGCCAGATAAGGAATCCTCCTGGTCCTTACTCCTTTTCCTGCCAGATAATTTAACAGCAAATGCTCCAAATCCATCGCCCCTGCTCCCGCATGCTGTACTGCTATTCCTGCATGCTTTCTCACTACCAGAATCTGCTCATCTTCGAACAGAATATCCTCTTCCATAAATTTATGATTCATACTGTATACCTGTCTTTCCACTTCTTTCCTTAAACGGATATGTCTTCTGATACAGACATCATTATGCATGAAAGTCAATTGCTCTGCCCTTCGTACTCCTGCAATCGCCGCTGTCCGGAACTTTCATAGTCAGTATGAATGAATACTTCTCTTTTGTCAACACAGACAAATCGACAGCCGCCATACCAACATTCTTTTTTGATACGACGGCTGTCTAATGATTTTCATTATTCAATTTTCTTTTCTCTTCTTTCTTTTAATTTTTATTTTTTCTCTCCGTTTTTTATTCGATTTTTCTATCATACATGCTGCTTTACAACTTTGTATGAATCATAAACTCTCTTCATTCCCTGCTTCATAAGTTCCATATTTTTTTCGAATCCACCTTTTAGAAAGCTTTTTTTAATTCCGATTACTCCGAAAACTATCTTTAATTCCCGTAATTCTTTATCCTTTTATTGATAAATGAACTCGTATTAAAAATCTCACAGCGGATTATCTCTTCCTTAAAATGTTTCTTTATAAAAGACAGCTTGTCTAAAAATATTCTTATTTAGAAATGTTACATCACATCTATACTGATATGTAAAGGTTTCTATATAATCATCCGATCATTATATTTCCAGATATCTACTCTATAATTCATCTCAATATAGAAATTCTTAACGAATAATGTTCTATCGAATCACTTAATTTTCCTTTACTCTTTCCTATACTTTCAACTCTTATAGGTATCTATCTTTTTTGAATTCGTTTCTTTACACGATTCAAAAATCCTTTCATATCGTGGTATTTATTCAATACAAGTGCCAACTATGATTACCTTTTTAATTCTTTCACTTCACCTGTGAAATTCTTCTATTATCTCTTAATAAAAGGTCTTTCTTGCGGGGAACGATTCGGCAATACCACTCTTGTATTGAAAGTTAAACGCTATCTATCCCACTGGAATCTACCTCCTTCTCTCCTACCTATTCTTAATTAAGAATCTTTCTACCTTTCTGACTTCTTCTCCCATTCTTCATATAAAGATTTCTCGTCTCTTTATAGAAAATAGTTTGTTGTGAAAAAATCCTTTTTGAAATGTAGCTGTAGGTTTTGTTTGTTGTTTTGTATGATTGTATATTACCAGATCTCTTCCTATTTGTCAACACATTTTTTGATATTTTTTTATTTTTTCTCTTATCATTTTTAAATCTTATGAATTTTCAGATATTTTAAATGTAATCCTATTTCTACCTGCAAAAAATTTATAAACAATTATGAAATCATGAAATATTCAAGATTTCATCTACAATTTTATGATACCATCTGCCCCTAATATCATTCTGTCTAAATGGACATGTCTGCTGACGCAGACATCACCATTCATGAAAGTCGATTGCTCCGCACTT
>UQAW01000023.1 GCA_900539175.1 uncultured Lachnospiraceae bacterium | reverse complement strand
ATGACCATGCCGGGACTTCCGAAACGTCCGGCGGCAGAACGTATCGATGTAGATGAGACAGGAAAGATTACCGGTCTGTTCTAAAATTCAAACACGCGGAAAGCGATTTCACTGGCGGGCTGTATACGGTACGCCCGCCGGTTTCAAAGTAATAGGATGTTCATAGGAGAAGGAGACATAAAAGATGGGATTTTCAACTGTACCTTGTAATGAATTTGTAGAAGTATTGGGAACAAAAGCACCGGTACCGGGCGGCGGCGGCGCTTCTGCTTTGGTTGGAGCAGTGGGAACTGCACTTGGAAATATGGTAGGAAGCCTGACTGTAGGTAAGAAAAAATATGCGGATGTGGAAGCAGAGATGTATGAATTGAAGGCAAAAGCAGATCAGCTTCAAAAAGATCTGCTTCGTCTGATTGAGCGGGATGCGGAAGTATTTGAACCGCTTTCCAAAGCTTATGGTATGCCGCGAGAGACGGAAGAGCAGAAGGCAGAAAAAGCGCGTGTAATGGAAATTGTGCTGAAGGATGCCTGTTCCGTACCGATGGAGATTATGGAGAAGTGCTGTGAGGCAATTGATCTTCTGGTAGAATTCGGCGCCAAGGGATCTGCACTTGCAATCAGTGATGCAGGCGTAGGTGCGGCATGTTGTAAAGCAGCATTGAAAGGTGCCAGCCTGAACGTTTATATTAATACAAAGTCTATGGCGGATAAGGCATACGCTGCAGAACTGAATGAAAAATGTGACGCAATGCTGGAGAAATACACGAAGATTGCAGATGAAGTTTTCGATAGTGTTCTGGAAAGATTAAAATAAGGAACTGTTAAGAAATGGAAAGAAAATTCGTTCTACGCGGATAAGCGGAGCGGCTGAAAGTATAGACAATGATAGAAATAAGCGGAGGATTAAGCAAAATGGCAAAACAATTACTGGGGAAAGAAGTGACTGCGGCACTGAATGAGAAGATTAAAGCGAATGTGGCAACACTTCAGGAAAAAGGCGTTACACCTACTCTCGGAATTATCCGTGTGGGAGAAAACGGAAGTGATATTTCTTATGAAAAAGGTGCAACAAAACGTTGCGAGACACTGGGGGTTGCATGTGAAAAGTTTCTGCTTCCTGCCGATGTATCTCAGGAAGAGCTTCTGGCAGTTATTGATAAGGTAAACAAGGATGACAGTATTCACGGAGTATTATTATTCCGTCCGCTGCCAAAACATCTGGATCAGTCTCTGATTGAGAATGCACTGGACCCAGCAAAAGATGTGGACTGTATGACAGATGGTTCCATGTCCGGTGTATTTACAGGAAAGCAAATTGGATTCCCGCCTTGTACACCGCAGGCTTGTATGGAGATTCTGGACCATTATGGCATTGACTGTACCGGAAAGAAAGCGGTGGTAGTAGGCCGCAGTCTTGTGGTAGGTAAACCTGCAGCGATGATGCTTGTCAAAAAGAATGCGACGGTTACGATCTGCCATACCAGAACGGTTGATATGCCGTCTGTTGTCAGAGAAGCTGACATTGTGATTGTGGCAGCCGGCCGTGCAGGTGTGATTGATGATACCTATCTCAGTGCAGGGCAGACGGTTATCGATGTGGGAATCAATGTAAATGCAGAAGGCAAGCTTTGCGGTGACGTGGATTACGCAAAAGCAGAACCTGTTGTGGATGCGATTACACCTGTTCCGGGCGGTGTGGGAAGTGTTACGACCTCTGTGCTGGTTGGACATGTAGTAGAGGCTGCCATGAGAAAGTATCTGTAAGAATTAGAAGCATGTCAACAGCATCCAGGAAATTCGGGACGAATGTAGGATGTATGAATCTCATAGGAAACGGACATGTCTGCTGATGCAGACATCACCATATATGAAAAGGTACGGTGTACCCTGTTTAGCGGGGCACCGTACCTTTTTGCGTTCGTCGGAATGCACAAAATATATTCCGGTAGCATTTGTGTAAAACGACAAAAATGTACAATATAAACAAGAAATATTAGAAATTAAGTTTTGAAAATGATAAAATGATATCAGGGTCAAAAGGTTATGCGTTTCATGCTTGCATGAAAAAGCATGACTTTGGGACCCGTAAAACATGAGAAAGCAGCCCGAACAGGGCGGATTTCGAATGTTTTCAGGATTGCGGGAGCATGAAATGCGGAGCAATCCGTAGGTATCATGGGGAAAATGATATTGAGCAGAGAAAGGGAGGATAGAGGATGCGTAGAATTACAAGTGCATGTCTGCTTCAGACGATGAGATTTGATACATTGAACGATGTGACTCCGGAGCAGGAATTTGAAATTTACTGCAAAAAACTCGAGAAAAAAGGTACGAAGTATGTGATTGAAAGCAAGGAAACAGAGTCGGATGGTGCTATTGTGGTGAAAATCAGAAAGCAATATAATGCATATAAAGTAGATGGTTACATGGAAGGATAAGTTTTTGGCGATTTTGGCATGTGGCAGCAGGGTTAGGGACTGGCTAAAGAATCTTAGTCAGCCCTTGCTTTTTATGATGGTAGAGTGTGTTTGCAGGAATGGATTTCTTAACAGATTCTTAGATATGAAACTGTTGCGTAGATTGAGTTTTTAAGTGAGGAAATGAAAATGTTTGAAGTAGGAGAGTATATTATTTGTGGTAACAACGGAGTATGCCGTGTTGAGAATATTGGCCCGATGAAGATTTCCGGAATGAAAAAAGACAGAATTTATTACACGCTGTCCCCTGTTTATTCTGGCGGAAGTGTGGTGTATACTCCTGTTGATAATCAGAAAATAGTGATGCGTTCTGTCTTATCCAGAGATGAGGCTGAGAGACTGATTGATGATATGAAAGACATTGAGACGTTTTGGATACAGGATGAAAAACGAAGAGAAGAACTTCTGAAGGAGTCGCTTAAGACTTGTGACTGCCGGGAGTGGGTCAAAATTATTAAGACCTTATATCTGAGAAAGCAGTCTCGTCTGGCAAATGGAAAAAAGGAGATCGCAGTTGATGAAAGATATCTGCATGTGGCGGAAGACAGTCTTTACGGGGAACTTGCTATAGCATTGAACATGCCAAAGAGTCAGGTGGAACAGTTTGTCTGTGAAAGAATAGAAGCATTGGAAAAAGCTGACTTTACAAGGAACGATAAGATGGTATAATAATACTGGATTCGTTCCGAAAAAATGAAAATTAAGGAAGTATAAATATGAAGTCAGCGGTGGAATTGAGAGAGTTATTGAATCGGATTGACCATAAAGGATATCCTGCTTATAAAGATACCAGGGGTGTCTATCAGTTTGAGGGGTACCTGTTAGGGATCGATCATGTGCAGGGAGATCCCTTTGCAGCACCTTCCAAGGTAAGTATCCGGGTGAAGGGACGGCAGGCAGGATTTCCGAAGCATTTATTTGATGTAAAACATAAGAGAGTTGCGCTTCAGGATTATCTGCTCCGGCAGTTTTCCAGACAGGTGGAGGAATTTGCATTTAAGGCAAAGGGATCGGGAAAGAGCGGTCTTTTGTCAGTCAGCAGATGCTCTCAGGAGATCTTAGAGCGCAGTGCATGTCAGATGGATGAAGCGAGCGGAGATCTGATTCTGCGGATGGAGATCGGATTTCCGGCAAATGGGAGAACCATCAATGCCAGAGAGTTAATGAAGATTTTCTTTGATTTTCTGCCGATTTGTGTCAGGAAATCTTTATATTATCAATCTCTGGACAGTAAAAAACTTCAACAGATAGCTGAACTTGCAGAAGATCAGCAGTATATCAGAGAAGCGCTGCCGAATATGGGCTTAGCGGCATTTGTGGCAAATGGAGCGATTCTGCCGAGAGAGTCCGGTATTTCACAAAGACCTATGCGCGGTGCGGTCAGATTTGTCTCGCCGGAATCGATGGAAGTGAAACTGCAGCTTCCCAATCATGGAGCGCTGAAAGGAATGGGAATCAAAAAAGGCATTACTTTGATTGTAGGCGGCGGTTATCACGGAAAGTCCACATTGCTGAAAGCTTTGGAATTGGGTGTCTATAATCATATTGCCGGTGATGGCAGGGAGTATGTGATTACAGATGATTCTGCCATGAAGATTCGTGCGGAGGATGGCAGGAGCATCAAACATGTGGATATCTCCATGTTTATCAATGGTCTGCCGAACGGAAAGGACACGAAATCTTTCTGTACCGAAGATGCCAGCGGCAGTACGTCCCAGGCGGCGAACGTGGTGGAAAGTATGGAAGCCGGTGCAAAGCTGTTCCTGATTGATGAAGATACCAGCGCAACGAATTTTATGATTCGTGATGAGTTGATGCAGCGCGTTGTTCATCGGGATGTGGAACCAATCACCCCATTTATCGATCGTGTGGAAGAAATCTACCGGGAATTTGGAATCTCTTCCATTATTGTTGCGGGAAGTTCCGGCTCTTATTTTCATAAGGCGGATTGCATCT
The DNA here is from genome assembly GCA_900539175.1 of uncultured Lachnospiraceae bacterium. GTDB lineage: Bacteria > Bacillota > Clostridia > Lachnospirales > Lachnospiraceae > Novisyntrophococcus. The sequence goes on along the minus strand of UQAW01000023.1, from coordinate 42,453 downwards.
TGCAGATGGATCGCTATGTGCCAAAGGACATTACAGAATTTGCGAAGCAGGAAGCCCGTAATTTTCCAATACTCACAGAGCCTGCCCCTGCGTGCGCACTGCCGTCTTTTGGGCGTTGTGCAAGAGCAAATACTTCTCTTCGAAACAATGACAGAATTAAGATTAAGACGATGGGAAAAGACGCCATTTCGATTAACCGTGATATGGTAGATTTGCGTTATGTGGAACAGTTGGCGGATGTGGAACAATTGACAACTCTTGGATATCTGCTGAAATATGCGGAGCTTCACCTGTTTGACGGGAAGAAAAGTCTGCAGCAGGTGATTGATTCAATGATGAAGCTTATGGAAGAAAGAGGATTAGCGGAGATTTGTGAGAGCAGCTATCTGCCGACAGGACTTGCCTTGCCGAGAAAGCAGGAGATTTTTGCATGCTTTAATCGTTATCGCGGGATTCGGCTGTAAGAGGTGTTTCGCAGATTCTGGTTGAGGCAGAAGTACAAAATAAAATATCAAAAAGAAATATGAAAAGAGGATGCTGTAAAGTTTCGATTCTTCATAGTGGAGGACTGTCTGTTTTTTGTAGAACAGTCTCTTGAAGGATAAATTACATTTTACAGCATCCTTTTTTAATGTTTCGATTTTTATACCATGTTACCCTGATTATTCACCACCCGGTCCGTCTTTTCGCGGACGTTCGGATTCCGGAAGTGGTTCCACATTTGGAACTTCCAGACCGTTGCTGCTTTTCTGTGGGAGATCAATTTCAGGAATATTTCCATCGTCATAGGCATTTTTTGAATTCTTGCCTGAGAAGGTGTTTTTGGCCATAATAGTCACCTGCCTTTCAGATACAGTGTAACCAAACGTGCCTTTTTTATGTTTGAATCAGAAAATCAATAGCATAGGGGTCAAAATACTTTTCGATCTCAACATTATAAAATATATGATATAAAAATAAAGGCAATTATGCTATATTAGTATCAGGAAAAATATCAGCAGGAAAGGAAGAAACGTATGCAAAGATGGCAGAGAATTAAGTACCAGCCCAATCTTCCTCTGTACACTTGTAAAGAAAGGGTGACAGGGAGTAAGAAACATATTGAACTATCCCGCCAGGCGGCAGGAGAGGGGATGGTGCTGCTTAAAAACGATGGTGACATACTTCCGCTGAGACCGGGCACCAGAGCAGCGTTGTTTGGAAAAGCATCCATTGATTACGTAAAGGGAGGCGGCGGAAGCGGTGATGTGACCGTTTCCTATGTGCGCAACCTGTATGAGGGAATGAAAATTAAGGAACAGGAAGGAAAGGTGTCCCTGTTTCCAGCATTGGAGGGATTTTACAGAGAAGCACTTGAACAGCAGTACAAAGAAGGGGCAGTGCCCGGTATGACACAGGAACCTGAAATTCCCGAAGCACTTTTGAAGGAGGCGGCGGCATATGCGGATGTTGCGGTAATCTCTATCTGCCGTTTTTCCGGAGAAGGATGGGACAGGAAGGCGTTGGAAGATGGAACAGAACCCCCATTGTATGAGAATGAGCAGATACAACTGAGCAATCGCTTGTTTGAAAATGGAGATTTCTATCTGAGCAGAGCAGAACAGAAGATGGTGGAGCAGGTAAAAGAAGCTTTTTCCAGGGTAGTTGTGGTATTAAATGTCGGCGGCATGGTAGATACCACGTGGTTTCAGAAGGATTCCCGGATTTCGGCAGCGTTGATGGCATGGCAGGCAGGGATGGAAGGAGGACTGGCAGAAGCAGATATACTTTGCGGTGATGTGAATCCCTCCGGAAAGCTGGCAGATACCTTTGCTTCTTCGCTGTATGATTATCCGTCAACGAAGAATTTTCATGAATCTCCGTCTTACGTAGATTATACGGAAGATATTTATGTGGGTTACCGCTATTTTGAAACGATAGCAGGAGCTAAGGAAAAGGTGAATTATCCTTTCGGATTCGGGTTGTCTTATACAGAGTTCCGAATGGAGATTGCGGAATGCAATTTTGAAGAAAAAGAGACAGTCGTTTTCGTAAAAGTAACCAACATCGGAGAAAGGGCAGGAAAGGAAGTCGTTCAGGTTTATTACAGTGCACCCCAGGGTCTGCTTGGCAAACCGGCAAGGGAGCTGGCAGCATTTCAGAAGACGAGGCTTCTGGGACGGGGAGAGAGCCAGATGCTGCGGTTGACAATTCCGTATTCCAGAATGGCTTCTTACGATGATTGCGGTAAAATATGTAAGTCTGCCTACGTATTGGAAAAAGGACGCTACCGTATCTATGTGGGGAACTGCGTGGCACAGGTGCAGGAAGCAGGTATATGGAACCTTTCAGAGGACAGAATTGTGGAGCAGCTGTCTCCAAAAGCAGGTCCCTGCAGTTTAAGGAAAAGGCTTCTGTCAGATGGAAGTTACGAGGAACTTCCGCTTTGCAGTCTGCCGGAAGAAGAACCTGGATTGCAGCGCCAGGATCCAACGACTTTGGAGGGGATCACTCCGGAGTCCAGATATGTGGAACGGGGCTGCCCATCCGGGAAAAAGAAAATCAGTCTTGCGGACGTAGCTGAGGGGAAAGCCGGGATCGAGGAACTTCTGGCACAGATGTCGGGGGAAGAAGTGATTTCCCTGATCGGGGGACAGCCGAATACCGGAGTTGCCAACACCTTTGGTATGGGAAACCTGCCCGGGTATGGGATTCCGAATGTGATGACTGCGGACGGTCCTGCCGGTTTGAGAATTAATCCGGAGTGCGGTGTGACAACAACTGCCTGGCCCTGTGCCACGCTTCTGGCATCTACATGGGACACAGAGCTTGCAGAGCGGATCGGGCAGGCAGGGGCAGAGGAAGTGAAGGAAAATAATTTAGGGATCTGGCTGACCCCAGCCATGAATATTCACCGCAGTCCGCTGTGCGGCCGGAATTTTGAATATTATTCAGAAGATCCGCTGCTGACCGGAAAAATCGGAGCAGCCATGGTCCGGGGAATCCAGTCTATGCGGATTGGCGCCAGCGTAAAACATTTTGCCTGCAACAATAAAGAAACAAACCGCAAAGCAAGCGATTCCAGGGTATCAGAACGTGCATTACGGGAAATCTATCTGAAAGGGTTTGAAATTGTAGTAAAGGAAGCAGATCCTTACACGATCATGTCTTCCTATAATCTGCTGAATGGGGTGCATACGTCTGAGAATAAGGATTTGTTGACAGGGATTCTCCGTGAAGAGTGGGGATTTGATGGGGTCGTGACAACAGACTGGTGGACTTTGGGTGAGCATTACCGGGAAACAAAAGCAGGCAATGATATCAAGATGGGAAATGGTTATCCGGAAAGAGTTTTGGAAGCGTTGGAGAAGGGGTATATCACAAGGGAAGAGATAGAATTATGTGCAGGAAGAATTTTGCGGATGATTCTGAAGTTGGATTAATAGATTACTTTTAAGTTCTGATAATACCAGAATGCTCCGGAAATGGGATGCGTATGTGCACTTATTCCGATTTCCGGAGTGTTTTGGTATCTTATGTAAAGAATCAGAATCCCAATTCTTCCCCGATAAGAATTACGGTAATACGGCCGGGATGACGGGATTTGCGGGTGATCACGGTCTGGCAGCAGATACAGTCCGGGCTTAAGCACTGGCCGCAGATGCCGGTTTTCATACAGACAGTTTCCCTGCAACCTACACGAACAGCGTTTGGCGGGGCGGCAGCATCGCGAATCCGCACAAGGGCATCTTCCACAGATTCACAGAGTTTATTCATGCCGGTGACAACAATCACATGTTCCGGACCGTGGATCAGACAGGCAACACGGTTTCCATTGCCGTCAATATTGACAAGTTCTCCATTTTTGGTAAATGCATTGGTACTCATAAGAAAATAGTCAGCGCATACAATTTTTCCGAAAAGTGCGCGGGCTTCTTCTTTCGTCCTGGCGCTTTTGCGGTCGATAAATTCGTAAGGTCCGGTAGTGAGTGCTTCAAAAATTCCGGTTTCATTTAGAGTCTCAGAACCTCCAAAGGTGACAGATGAGCCTTTGGGAATAAGGGAAAGGACCTTTTTCAGTGCTTCTTTTGAGTTTTCGCAGTAGCAGGCTTCCATACCACGCTTTTCAAAATTTTTTATGAGTGTGGGTGCAGCCAGCTCCCAACGTTTTGACTTATAAGACATAGGTGTTCCTCCTTGCTTCAAAATCGCTTATCTGGATCATTCCTATTCATTATACAATGAGAAGGATAGAAAGTTAAGAAAAATTTATGAATTTTTCACCGATTTTTCAACACTTTTCTGCCAAAATGATTTATACTTAAGAGCGATATACCGATTATTATAGAAAAGAATACAATCAGGAGAACAATCTATGAATATTTTATTTTTTATCACACCCAAGAGTGAAGTTGCTTATATCAATGATGATTTCACTCTCCGTCAGACGATAGAAAAAATGGAGTACCATAAATATACAGCAATACCGATGTTAAACCGCAGGGGAATTTACATAGGAACAATCACGGAGGGCGACCTGCTTCGGTGTATTAAGGAGCGTCATAATCTGAATCTGCACCATGCGGAAGACATACCGATTGTCAATGTGGAGCGCCGCTGGCATAATGAACCGGTCAATATCAACTGTGATATCGAAGATCTGGTTACCGTGTCTATGAAACAGAATTTTGTGCCGGTAGTGGATGATGAAGGTGTATTTATCGGGATTATCCGCAGGAAAGATATTATTCAGTATTGTTATGAGAAATCAGGTTTAAAAAATCATGAACAGGAAAAGGTAAAAAAACAGGAGCAAGTCTGAGATACCGCAGAGGGAAAGGTGAGAAGTAATGGGATGAAATTTAAGAATGTCCCGTTGGTTTCTCACTTTTTCTTTGTTGAAATTTAGAATTAAGCGTGATATGATTAGTGCATATTGTGATATGAGGTGAGGAATATGAAAAAAATGATAGATTTGATCACGGAGGAGATACGGCAGGCATTTACAGAAGCCGGTTATGATGCATCTTACGGAAGAGTCAGCCTGTCCAACCGTCCGGATTTATGTGAATACCAGTGTAATGGCGCTATGGCTGCCGCCAAGACCTATAAGAAAGCTCCGATTATGATAGCCGGGGATGTTGTGGAGCATTTGAGAGATTCCGACATTCTGGGGGAAGCAACTGCAGTGAACCCGGGGTTTATTAATTTGAAGGTGAGTGAAGCGTTCCTTGCCGACTATCTGAATCAGATTCAGAAGGATGAGAATCTTTCTATTGAGAAAGTGAAAGAACCGAAGACGATCATGATCGACTATGGCGGACCCAATGTAGCAAAGCCTCTGCATGTGGGACATCTGCGTTCTGCAATTATTGGTGAGAGCCTGAAACGAATGGGACGTTATATGGGGCATAAAGTGATCGGTGATGTGCATCTTGGAGACTGGGGTTTGCAGATGGGACTGATCATTACAGAGTTAAAAGAGCGTCAGCCGGATCTGGTTTATTTTGATGAGAATTATACCGGGGAGTACCCGGAGGAAGCACCGTTTACTATCGGGGAACTGGAAGAGATTTATCCGGCTGCCAGCGGGAAATCAAAGGAAGATGAAAACTTCAAGGAACGTGCCATGGAGGCAACACATCTGCTTCAGCAGGGGAACAGAGGCTATAGGGCACTCTGGAATCATATTATGAATGTGTCAGTTACAGATTTGAAGCGGAATTACAGGAAACTGGATGTGGAATTTGATCTTTGGAAAAAGGAATCCGATGCGCAACCATATATTCCGGAGATGGTACAGGCGATGAAAGATCAGGGATATGCTCATCTGGATCAGGGAGCGCTGGTGGTGGACGTAAAAGAAGAGGGCGACACCAAAGAAATCCCGCCCTGCATGATTCTGAAGTCAGATGGTGCTTCTCTTTATAATACGACAGACCTGGCTACAATCGTGGAGCGTATGAAACTGTTCCAGCCGGATGAAATTATTTATGTGGTAGACAAGCGTCAGGAGTTATACTTTACTCAGGTATTCCGGTGTGCTCGTAAGACGAAACTGGTGAATGAAGAGACAAAGTTGCAGTTTCTGGGATTCGGTACGATGAACGGGAAAGACGGTAAGCCTTTCAAGACGCGTGAGGGTGGTGTAATGCGTCTGGAGACTTTGATTCATGATATTAACGAAGAGATGTATAAGAAAATTGTGGACAACCGCAGTGTAAAAGACAAAGATGCCCGTAAGACTGCAGAAATCGTTGGTTTGTCGGCAATCAAATATGGAGATCTGTCAAATCAGGCATCCAAGGATTATGTGTTTGATGTGGATCGATTTACCTCTTTTGAAGGGGACACGGGTCCATATATTTTATATACCATTGTGAGAATTAAGTCTATTCTCAGCCGTTATACCGAGGAAGGGCAGGAGGTGCAAAAGGGAGGAATCTGCCCGGCGGCAAGCGAAAGTGAAAAGGGGCTTATGATTGAAGCTTCCAAGTTTAACAGTGTTGTGGAGAATGCATTTGAAGAGAAGGCGCCGCATAAAATTTGTTCGTATATTTATGATTTTGCGAATGCGTTTAACCGTTTTTATCATGAGACAAAGATTTTGAGCGAAGAGGATGCACAGCAGAAAGCTTCCTGGATTTCGTTGTTAGAGCTGGTACGTGAGATTCTGGAAACCTGCATTGATATGTTGGGATTCTCGGCTCCGGACAGGATGTAAAGGAGCTTATTAATTACGGAACGATGTACTGGGTACATCATTTCGCAGCTGTTAAAGCAGATTAAGCTGCTTTTAGGGGATGAAGAAATAAGTGGTGATTTATAATAAGGGGATTAAAAACATATGTCAGATGTAATTTTATTTGATTTGGATGGAACACTGACAGATTCGGGACCGGGAATTATCAAATGCGTTCAGTATGCGCTGAACTATATGGGAAAACCGGAAAGTAATCCGGAGAATCTGAGGTGCTTTGTAGGTCCGCCTTTGCATCAGCAGTTTATGGAATATGGGGGCTTTACCAGTGCTGAGGCAGATCTTGCGGTGGAACAGTATCGTGAGCGGTACAGCACCATAGGGATTTATGAGAATGAGATATATAAGGGCATCCCGGAGATTTTACGGATGCTGAAAGATACGGGAAAAATACTTGCTGTGGCATCTTCAAAGCCTGCAGTTTTCGTAGAAGAAATCTTACGTCATTTTGAGCTGCGCGGGTATTTTGACGTGGTAGTCGGAAGTGAACTGGACGGCAGCCGTACAGCGAAGGATGAAGTGATTGAGGAGGCATTGAGACGGCTCGGATATGAAAAGCACCGTGAACAGGTAGTGATGGTGGGTGACCGCCGATATGATGTGGAAGGGGCAGGAAAGTGCGGGCTTCAATGTGTGGGAGCTGCCTTTGGTTATGGCGGAAGAGAAGAACTTGAGAAAGCAGGCGCAGTCTTTATTGCAGAGACGGTGGAAGACCTGAAGATTTTGGCTGAGACAGATGACGCTGGGAAGGAGAACGTATCTTCTCATCATACAGGAAAAATTCATCAGAAAAACAGAAAAAAAGCGGCAGACGGTGCGGGAAGGAAGAATTATTACCCCAGACATCCGAAAAAGACGCTGAGTCCGGAAGAACTTGGAAAGATGCTTTGGGAAATCTTTTATCCGATGTTGGTACATTTTGGATGTATGGTGCTGATCAGTTTGCTTGGCATTTTATTTGCGGGTATGATACTGAAGGGGATGGGAAGCAATTACATGGATGTAGTGGCGGAAGTTCCCTGGCTTTCCAGCATTTTTTCAGCATTGACTGCAATTTCAGTTGTCGTTATTCTCGGAAAATATTATCAAAGAGACAAGGTGCGTCTGGAAATCAAGGTGCTCCGTTGGAACTGGATGGAGGGTACGGCATGTGCCCTGGCATCTGTCGGACTGGGGCTTGTATGGAATAAACTGATAACGGCCAGCGGAATAAGAGCGTTCTTTCTACGGTATTCTGAAATATCGGAGAACACTTATGAGAACCAGAATTGGTTTTTGTTGGTTCTGTGTGTGGGAATTCTGGCATCCTTTGGAGAGGAGCTGGCATTTCGGGGGCTGATTTATCAGCGGGCGAAATCCTATTTTGGTGTAGGCTGGGGAATCGGTATCTCAGCAGCATTGTTTGGAATATACCATGGTAATGTTGTTCAATTCCTGTATGCGGTTGTTTTAGGCATCTTTTTTGCAGTGCTCTATGAAAAGACCGGGAGTTTGTGGGCACCGGTCACTGCACACATTGCAACCAATGTGTTCAATATCTCTTATGAATATATTGTGGATTTTCTGATTAAGAGAATTCGCTGGGGAGAGACCTTACTTCTGGTGGTGGTTGTGCTTCTGGCAGCAGGGAGCTTTTGTTACCTTTTTTTAACAGAGGAAAGCAAAAAGAGAATATGGGATTTGATTTCAAATGCTCTCACACGAAAAAAAGGATCGTGAGCAGCGGGCAAAGGGATGGATTCTTGATTTATTTTATAAAATGAACAAAAAAGCGGTAAAAAGGGCAGATACTGGCAAAAAAGTGCTTGAATCTGCCTTTTCTATATGATATACTTTAAAAGTCGCGAAAAAGCACGCATGTGGATTCCAAAGATGGTGCCTGCAAAGAAGTGCCAGGTTCTACGGACCTAAAACATGCGGAAGAAAACAACCAAAAGGAGATAAGACAATGAGCGTTATTTCAATGAAACAGTTACTGGAAGCAGGTGTTCATTTCGGACATCAGACAAGAAGATGGAACCCTAAGATGGCTCCGTACATCTATACAGAGCGTAACGGCATCTATATCATCGACCTGCAGAAATCTGTAGGAATGGTTGATGACGCTTACAAAGCAGTTGCAGATATCGCTGCAGACGGCGGTACAATCCTGTTCGTAGGAACTAAAAAACAGGCACAGGATGCAATCAAGGTAGAGGCAGAGCGCTGTGGTATGTTCTATGTAAATGAGAGATGGCTTGGTGGTATGCTGACAAACTTTAAGACTATCCAGAGCAGAATTGCAAGATTGAAAGAAATCGAAGCAATGGAAGAAGATGGAACATTTGATGTGCTTCCTAAGAAAGAAGTAATCGAGTTGAAAAAAGAGCTGTCCAAACTGCAGAAGAACCTTGGCGGAATCAAAGAGATGAAGAGAATTCCAGATGCGATCTTCATTGTAGATCCGAAGAAGGAAAGAATCTGTGTGCAGGAAGCTCATACATTAGGTATTCCGCTGATCGGTATCTGTGATACAAACTGTGATCCGGAAGAACTGGATTATGTAATCCCGGGTAATGACGATGCAATTCGTGCAGTAAAACTGATTGTTTCCAAGATGGCAGATGCTGTTATCGAGGCAAAACAGGGCGAAACTGCAGCTGATGAAGCATACACAGAAGATGCTGCTGAAGAGACAGCAGAAGCAGTAGAAGCGTAATTTGTATCTCATACATTTATGACATTCCCAATATCTGGCGAATGTCATAAATTTAAAAATATCCAACACGGAGGAATAGAACAATGGCTATTACAGCAGGAATGGTAAAAGAGTTAAGAGAAATGACCGGCGCTGGTATGATGGACTGCAAGAAGGCTCTTGCAGCTACAGAAGGTGATATGGATAAAGCAGTAGAGTTCCTGAGAGAAAAAGGACTTGCTACCGCGCAGAAAAAGGCAGGAAGAATTGCAGCAGAAGGTATTGTTATGCTGAAAGTTGCAGAAGATGGTAAGAAAGCAGTTGCTGTTGAGGTTAATGCTGAGACAGATTTCGTTGCTAAGAATGAAAAATTCCAGGGATATGTTGCACAGGTTGCTGAGCAGGCTCTGGAGACATCTGCAGCTGATATCGATGCTTTCCTGGCTGAGTCCTGGAAGTTCGATACAACAAAAACCGTGAATGAAGCACTGGCAGGACAGATTGCAGTAATCGGCGAAAACATGAAGATTCGTCGTTTCCAGCAGGTAGAAGAAGTAAACGGATTCGTAGCTTCCTATACTCATATGGGCGGAAAAATCGGTGTTCTGGTTGATGTTGAGACAGATGTTGTTAACGATGCAGTCAAAGAGATGGCTAAGAACGTTGCTATGCAGGTAGCTGCTTTGAACCCGAAATATACAAACAGAAGCGAAATAAGCGAAGAGTTCATTGCTCATGAAAAAGAGATTCTGATGGCTCAGATTCAGAACGATCCGAAAGAAGCTTCTAAGCCTGCGAAAGTAATCGAAGGCATGATTAACGGACGTATCAACAAAGAAATGAAAGAAATCTGTCTGTTGGATCAGGTATATGTAAAGGCAGAAGATGGAAAACAGGCCGTTGGAAAATACGTTGAAGAAGTTGCTAAGGCTAACGGTGCTAAGATTACAATCAAAGGTTTTGTACGTTACGAAACCGGCGAAGGTATTGAAAAGAAAGAAGAAGATTTTGCAGCAGAGGTTGCAAAACAGATGAATGCGTAGAAATTTGTCGAAAACCGACGAATAGATATGAGAATGAGAACCCTTGTAAGTGGTGTGTGAATGCCATTTGCAGGGGTTTTTATTATGCAGTGCGTATAAAAGTTATAATGGATATTGTATATAGAATGTGGTAAAATAAATAAAAATAGAAATCGGGAGTTGATTTTATGCTAGTCAGTACAGATAAGAAATGGGATTATGCGTTAGGTATGATTAAAGTAGATGGACTAGAACCATCTCCAGAATTTAAAAAATTAATTGAGAAAGAAAGTCGTGGAGAGATGACCACGGAGGATATGCGTAAGGTTTTAGACAAAAAATATAAGATGAAAGAATAGAGAAAAGTATTATGAATGATCCATATTTATATCCACATACAGATATTCTGAAGAATCTTGCTGATATACGGGACAGAGAAATCTTATCGTGTATGGAGGCAGAATATACGAGTATACGGCTTGCGGAACTTGTAATAGGAGAATCCGTCAGCCGTTTTGATTTTGTATCACTTTGCGATATGCATTATTATATTTTTCAAGATATTTACGAATGGGCGGGAAAAATTAGAATTATAAATATTGAAAAACCAGAGCCGGCATTAGGGGGTATCTCAATAGAGTATTCTGATTGTTTTGATATTGAAAAGGATGCCACATTTGTCTTAAATAAAATGAATCAATATGCTTGGGAGAAGGCATCGCTTGAAGAAGTGGCAAAAATCTTTTCCCAATATTTAGCTGAACTTTGGAAAGTGCATCCGTATCGAGAGGGCAACACGCGCACGGTTATTACATTTTGCAGCCAGTTTATAGAGAGTAGAGGATTTTATATAGATAGTGATTTGTTTAAAGATAATGCACAATACATGAGAACTGCTTTGGTTGCGGCAAGTGCTTTGTTTTCAGATTTGGGGGATAAACGAAAGCCGGAGTATTTAGAGAAGATAGTTTTGGACGCTTTGGAAAGAGGTCAGGAAATGAAACAAAGAGTCTCTGATATTATAAAAGAAGCGGGGTATAGAGTGACAGAAAGACGAATTCGTAAGATTATTTATTGGAATCGTTTAGAGCAATATGAGCATGGAGAGCGGGAGGTTAAATTATATTTATTACAAAATGAGGTAAATAAATGACTTATATAAAAAATCAAATCTTACAGAATAATGCGATCGAAGCATGGGCAATGGCTATTAGATATTGTGATTATATTTTAGAGGGAAAGGCAACTCTGGAATATCGTAAACACTTTGTATCTGTGCTTCACAATTCCGTGGAATTATTTATAAAACAGTTAATGTTAAATAATACAGATTATCGGGTAATACAATTGAAAAATGGATGTAGCCCAGATGGACAGCCAGCAAGAGATTTTTACAATTCCAAGGATTTAAATGTTTATTTTAGCAGTTTAGATGAGCAGACTATGAGGAAGTTTTTTCCATAGAATTTAATAAAATGATTGATATAACAAATGAGTTATTTTCAGAATACTATGTCAAAAATGGTGAACTATCTATAAAAAGTTCCTTATCACTACTAAATAAGTTGAGAAATGGTGAGATGCATTTTTTTATTGATAAGAACACATTCCTTTTAGAAAAAGAATTTCAACAGCTTTATAATTTTATGATTGTATTTTATGATATTCTACATTTTTATTCTCTATTGCCCTTTTGGGGAAGATTTGATAGATGGGAATACGCAAAGCTACAATTTGACAGACAGCAACTGTTTGATTTTACATATAGGAACACTGTAAAAAATATGGAGTTTGTGAGTAATCTCAAAAAACAGTTAGAGGTCGAGATTTTTCCTGCGAGTGGCAATTCAGCATTTGACATTGCCGATGGCATTGCCTGTGTACTTAATGAGTATCAGGGAAATATGTTTGATGATTTATGGATTTATGTTGAGATGATGCTTGAATATAATATATTGACCTATCATGATGAGGCAGAGGAATATGTAATAGAGGGGCAATATGGTATGGAAAAGGGATGTAACCTATATCGGCAGTATTATATAAATATTTGATTTCAGAAGGGAAATTAGATATGCCAGAATTATATATTATTGGAAATGGATTTGATAAAGAACATGGATTAAAGACTTCTTATTGGAATTTTAGAGAATACCTTGAAAAGTATGAGGAAGATTTTTTGTTTCAAATGGAAAGGATGTATGATTTTGCTCCTTTTGAAAGAAAAGATAATAGAAACGGAAAAAATAAGCAACGGCAAAAATGGAGGGATGATGCATTATATAAGTATTTGTGGAGGTCATTTGAGTTTGAACTATCTCATGCGAATGAAGTTGAAATGGAGGAGAAATCACAGTCTGTATTGGAAGTGATGGATTTAGACGGAGGGCTAGCATACTGACCCGAATATATTTAGTTAAATCAAGGTTCATCTGCCATCCCGAATTTAGGATAGAGCGATACCAGCTTAGTCCTGGCATTATCGATGGTGAACTGCCACCGGATACAAGTAGCATGTTTATTGCGGTCGCTCTCCCATGCTTGGAGTATAATGAAGTTCCAACTTTTTGGCAATTCTGCGGGCTTCCGGGGCTGGAAATGCTTTATAGAGAGAGGAAAGGGCATGAGTATTCAAGTTGTCCATGACAAGTATGATCTTATCACGATCCGGGTAGCTGACATCCACCAGGTACCTGATCTCCTCAGCCCAGTCGAGCGCAGTACGATGTTTGCGGACATTTACATGGCGTACGCCGCCTAGCGGCTCTCTGGTTTCCACAAGCAGCTGGTATGGCTTTTCATCCATGCATACCACTGGAACTGCCGGGTTATACGGCAGTTCGTAAATGTCCAGGATATTCTCCATACGGGCTACGAATTCAGCGTTTTCTTTTGGGGGGATGCACCAGTAGGCATTTTTGTGAGGTCGAAGTTCATTTTTTTTAATGTCTGGCGAATGGTTTCCCGCCCTACCGGAACATCAAGCTCAATACGGGCTTTTTCTTCTAAAAGCCGGAGTGTCCACCGTGAGTGTCCCTCCGGGGCAGGGGAGCAGGCCATCTGGATGATACGTGCTTCGGCACGCCCGTCTACTTTGCGTAGTGCAGCACTGGAATTGGGGCTGATATTATAGCGGATGATATCCGTTATGCCATTCTTAACATAAGACTGGATGATATTTGTTATGGTAGCAGGACAAACTGCATAGCTGCGGGCAAGTTGAGCATGGGTAAGCCCTGTTCCCTGTTCTTCGTCCAGCTCAAGCAAGATCTGGCAACGTTTCAAAATAGTTTTACAGGTCTTCTTGTTACGAATTGTCTTTTGGAGTGTAGCCCTTTCATCATCACTGAGCTTAATAATGTATGTTTTAGGTCTTGCCATAGTTTCCATCTCCGTTTCTTTTTAGTATAACACGGAATGGCATTATATGGAACAATAATTTGATTAAATATAAATCAGCCAGTACACTATGATATTGTCCATGATCCAGAAAAGTTCCAAATGTATGTAGATGGAGAATTGATGGAATAATAAAATAGTGATTGAAATGAGGTCAAATGAGTTCCGACAGACGTACACTGGTTGCGTATTTTTATGATTTGGATTATACTTAAGCTATCAGGAGGAACGATTGTATGCCACAAACAATTCAAACACTACTTACTCAGTATTTATCAGAAGTACAAAAGATTTACGGCGCACATCTCAAGAGCGTCATTTTATATGGTTCCTATGCAAGAGGTGATTATACATCTGATTCCGATGTTGATATCATGTTGTTGGTGGATTTGACACCGAAAGAAATGGATACTTATTCCGATGCATTGTCAGAACTGGGATATGAGTATAATGTAAACTATGATATCTGGATGATGCCGGTTGTGAAAAACCTTCAGCATTTTAAGCAATGGGCAGCAGCATATCCGTTTTATACTAACGTACAGAAAGAAGGGGTGGTTTTATATGAAGTAGCCTGATTCGTTGGATGTTGGAACAAAAATGGATGTGGTCCGTCATCGTTTGAATGTCGCAAGAGAAGACTTGGATACGGCTCATCTTACGTTTGAGGCAGGGCAGTATCGGGCAGCCAATAATCGTGCATATTATAGTATCTTTCATACTATCTGTGCGGTGCTTGCTAAAGAGGGTGTTGCTTTTAAGCGACATAAGGATACGCTCAGCTACTTTAACAAAAATTATGTACATCCGGAGATTTTTCCTCGTGAACTGGGAAGGAAAATTGTAAAGGCAGAGGAAATACGCCATGCAAGCGATTATGATACCTTTTATATTGCTTCCAAAGAGATAACTGCACAACAGATAGAGACAGCTACAAAGATTTTAGAACTCGCAGAACAATACCTGCTTGTGGAAGAAAAACAGCAGGATAGAGAGTAACAGGGACATTGAAGTTATGGATAAAAAGACAGACTGAGGCCTTGTAATTCGCAAGGTGTTCTACAAGAGTAAGGATTTTTCCTCGAAATTATTGTTCCCACCCATACGGAAAAACCGGAGCTATTGCGGGAAATCTGTTCTTATCAAAAAAGCAATCATCGGCAGTGAAATACAGCTTTGAAACACGGAGCGCTGCTTCATAATGCGAAATTGACGTTGGAAAGGGAACCGGCATAACGATTCTCTTTCCATAATAGATTGTCCATATATTCATAAATCCTCTTTATAACCGTTTTTTCAAACGGAGCGGAATATGTATCTGCGGATGCTTTATTTTCTCTTTCTCCTTTTTTCAAAAACTGTTTGACCTTCAAATCAAATTCATCACCATAAAAACGCATGCAGACTCTTTTCGTCTGAATCATTATTACGGTATCATCCCAATATAAAAGCGTGCGGCATATCATATTTTTTCGCAGCTCTGACTTGAATTGCTTTAGTCCTTCCGAAGCTTTTTTATAAAGTTTGCAGATAAAACCTTCACTCGGACTCATCTGGGCATTTGTTATGCCTTTTAACAACAAATTAGGAGGTGGTCGAGATGACAATAAATACAAATACAATGGTTGTTGATACATCAGATGTAAGTCAAACGATTCGTGATTTTTCTTTATAAGAGCTGCCCGTTTGTCGGGCAACTCTTATAATAATAGTGGAGACATGGGAACCCCCTTAGTGAAAATGTGTTAGAGAGGAGCGCAGTAATGAATGTAAGACGAAGAATCTACCAGATTATAGAGGTTGCCGAAGAAGATGATCTTTTAAGCAAGATATATGATTTCTTCATGATGGGAGTTATAGCTATTAGTTTGATTCCGCTCACAATAAAAGGGCTCATAATAAGAGGGGAACCGGCATATGCCGTCTGGATTGACAGAATTGCAGCAGGAATTTTCATTGTGGACTATGCATTGCGACTGGCTACAGCTGATATGAAATTGAAAAAGGCAACATCATCGTTTGTGATATACCCGTTTACTCCTATGGCTATTATTGATCTGTTATCGATTCTTCCGTCCGTGACAGTGTTTAACGGTGGATTCAGGGTTCTGAAAATATTTCGGCTGTTCAGGACATTTCGTGTGTTTCGGATATTTAAGGTCGTGAGATATTCTAAGAGCATCACAATGATTCTGAATGTGTTTAAAAAACAAAAAGAATCGCTTTTAGTTGTCGGAGGGCTTGCGGTAGGATATATTCTGGTCTCTGCGCTTATTGTGTTTAATGTGGAACCGTATACTTTCCCAACATTTTTTGATGCAATCTATTGGGCGACGGTTTCGTTGACAACGGTTGGATACGGAGATATTTACGCTGTTTCTCAAGCAGGAAAAATCATAACCATGTTTTCGGCAGTTTTTGGGATTGCGATTGTTGCATTGCCGGCAGGTATCCTAACCGCTGGATATATGGATGAATTACATAGGGAAAAGGACAAAGATAAAAATCCAGAAGAAAATGGAGGATGAGATTTATAAAGAAATACTGTTCGATTTTATTATGGCAGAATCAGTGCGATAACAGTGGCCGTAATGCTGTCCTTTGTGATGTAATTGAAGCAAGAAGAAAAAATATAGATGTTAATGTAAGAAGATGAGTATAATATGTAATAAGTATATATTGATTAAGGACATCAAGGTGCACGTCCATCGACGAATTGGTTTTCCATGAAATTATGGATTTTAAAGCAGTTTTAATAGCTTTTTAAGCAGAGCATTTCCTCTCTGGTTATGATAAAAAGCACCAAAGGATATATGCGTTTTATCTTCAATTGGAACTGTTGAAAAATCAGAAGATTTTAAGCAAAGCATACTGGGCAGAATGGTAATACCTAACCCGGATGCAACCATGCAATGTGCAACCTCTACACTATCACAATAAAGCACATTATGTGGAGAATGATGATCTAACAATTGCTGCTGGAAGGATGCTGTAGACAACGGTGCATTCAAGGGATTACAAACAACGATGGGTTCATCCTTCAAATCTTGAAGGGAAAGACTTTCTTTCGATTCAAACGGATGTCCGGCCGGCAATAGACAGACAAAGGAATCCTGCCTGATTTCTTTGAAATTAGCTCCCGTCTTTAACGGCATATTTTCCTTATAATAGAAAAGTACATCGAGCTTATTCTCCATAAAAAGATTTCGTATGATCTTATAACTGAGTACTTGGATGTTCGGATGAATTTCTGGACATTCATTTTTCAGTCGAGATAAAATCGGAGACAAATGGAAAAGTGCAGTAGAATTGCTCAATCCGATACTTATAGAGCTTTCACATGCATTTTGCTGTTTGGCACGGTCAATCGCCAGTTGTGAATTCAAAACAATATCTTTTGCGTCCTTATAAAAGGACATTCCTGCAGGTGTCAGCTCCACATGGCGGGTAGAACGAATAAATAAGGAAACGCCCAGTTCTGCTTCCAATGAGTTAATTTGCTTGGTTACAGCGGGTTGTGATTTATACATAGCTTCAGCAGCCCTTGCAAAACTCAAGCTTTCGGCAACAAGGATAAAGCATTTCAAACTATCTATCGTCATTTATTCCCCTCCTCAATAACTTTTGATTCATAAAATATAGCATATTTGGGAAAGAAAGTAAACCTCAGGACTGTGAACCACTACATAAGATTGATAACTTTTAGTTATTGATAATAAATAACATTCAATTCACTTGCAGGTTTTTACATGCTATGCTTAAGAGGTTGACATTTTAACCAAAGGATTCAGGAGGTAATTATAAATGGAAAATTCTATCAGGCAGGAGAATGAGCTTGCTGTCAAGTCCATAGGAAAGCTGGTGGCAAAGTTTGCCATACCCAGTGTGATTTCCCTTACGGTAACAGCTCTCTACAATATTGTAGACCAGATATTTATCGGAAATAAAATCGGATATCTTGGAAACGGCGCTACCAATGTTGTCTTTCCAATAACAGCGCTTGCTCATGGTTTGGCAATGTTGCTTGGCTGCGGCTGTGCGGCGTATATGAACTTGAACATGGGCAAGGGAAAAAACAAAGAAGCCGATAAAGGCGTAGGCAATACGATTGTTTCGCTTGTGCTGCTTGCAATTATTTTGCCGTTACTCTGTGAGCTATTGCTATCCCCTCTGCTTAACATTTTTGGCGCTACTACTGCAAATAAGCTCCTTGCGATTGCATACGGACGTATTATCGTTGCGGGCTTTCCGTTTGTTATTATGTATTCTGGTTTAAATCAGATCATACGGTCTGACGGTAACCCCAAAATGGCAATGGTGTCCATGCTCTCTGGTGCGATTATCAATGTAGGACTTGATGCATGGTTTATGTACGGGCTTAATCTTGGAATTAAAGGTGCTGCCTGGGCAACCATCATCGGTCAGGGAATTTCGTTTCTTATTTCTTTGGCCTGCATTTTCAAACTAAAAAATGTTCATTTGACTAAGGAATGCTTCAAAATGAAAGGCTCAACGATTGGACGAATCTGCGCAATTGGTGTATCAAGCTTTATCACACAAGCGGAAATCGTTATTCTTACCATTGTAATGAATAATGTCCTTGTTAAATATGGCGCTCAGTCGGCTTACGGTGAAGATATCCCGATGACTGCAATGGGAATCGCAATGAAGGTAAACTCTGTACTTACCAACATTATTGCCGGTATAGCGATTGGCGGACAGCCGATTATCAGTTTCAATTATGGTGCAAAGCAGTATGATCGTGTAAAGAAAACCTATAAAACCTGTGTTATCGCTGCTGTTCTTGTCAGTACTGTTGCATTCCTCAGCTTCCAGTTAATCCCTGAATATATTTCCGGTATTTTTGGAAACGAAGGCGAATTGTACACCGCATTTGCTTGCAAGGCATTCAGAATTTATCTGATGTTTGTTATTCTGATTGCGGTTGTTAATGTCTCTGGTGTATTCATTCAGTCGATTGGTAAACCGGTCAAATCTGCTGTTCTGACGCTGGTGAGACAGGTTATTTGCCAGTGCCCTGCTATCGTGATTTTTGCCGCTGTCGGCGGAGTTGAAGCAGCCCTGTGGGCAGGTCCTGTAGCAGACGGTATTGCATTTCTTATGGCGGTTGTATTTATGATATATGAATTCAGGCAGATAGGAAGGACAAAAGCGTAAAAAATAATAGGCACTTTTTATACATATCCGCAATTAAAAAGTTTAAAGGAGGAACACAGCATGTTTAATAAGATTATCACAATCGGTCGTCAATATGGCAGCGGAGGACGCGAAATTGGTGAAAAGCTGGCAGCGAAACTTGAAATTCCTTTTCATGATAAAAGCATTATTGAGCGCATTGTAAAGGAAAAGGGATATTGCGCTGAGGTTATTGAGCAGTTTGATGAAAAGAAACCGCAGAGTCTGCTTTTTTCTCTGGCTATGAACAGTTATGGGAATTGGTATGCTGGCGATGATTACAGACCTTTACAGTCCGCTGTTTTGAAAGCACAGTCCGATGTTATCAAAGAGATCGCACAGGAACCCTGCGTGATTATTGGCAGAGCAGCCGATAGCATTTTAGACAGTGATGTCTGTATCAGTATATTTATTAAAGCAGACGATAATAATCGCATCGCACGGATTATGCAGCGTCAAAGTTGTTCAGAAAAGGAAGCTGTCAAAGCAATGCACACAACCGACAAGGATCGTGCCCGGTTTTATCAGTATTACTCCGACAAAAAATGGGGTGATGCGAAAACTTATGATTTGACAATTGACAGCGGAAAGTTGGGTATAGACAAAACGGTTGAGCTCATTTTGGATTATGTGAAATATCGCTTTCAATAGATTTACAATAGTTGATTGAACTCAAAATATAAGTGATGCCAAAGGGATCCTGTTCACATAACAGGATCCTTTTGGCATTTTTTGTATGGCAATAAAATAAACCACCTGCTCGGCAGGTGGAGAGAATAGCTTTAGCTTCAAGTAAAAAACCTCCTGTGATAATATAAAAGTGGGTCCGCAAAACTCACAAAATTATTATCAAGGAGGTATCCGAAATGGATAAGAATAGTTTAAGTCATACAACATGGGAATGCAAGTATCATTTGGTTTTTGCACCGAAATATCGTCGACAGGTAATATATGGACAGATTAAAGCAGACGTAGCAGAAATATTGAGTATGTTATGCAAGAGAAAAGGAATTGAGATTATCGAGGCAGAATGTTGCAAAGATCATATCCATATGTTAGTAAGAATACCACCAAAATACAGTGTATCAGAGATAATGGGATATTTAAAAGGAAAATCATCGCTCATGATATTTGAGAAGCATGCAAACTTAAAATATAAATATGGAAACAGACATTTCTGGTGCAGAGGGTATTATGTAGATACGGTAGGAAAAAATGCAAAGAAGATACAGGAATATATTCAGAATCAGCTGAAAAACGATTTAGAGTACGATCAGCTGACATTAAATGAATATATAGACCCGTTCACGGGTGAGCCGGTAAAAAAAGGCAGAAAAAAATAAGCCTAAAAGGCTAAGCCAGGAACGGAAGCAATAAGCATATCCCAAGGGGATGCGCAGGAATAAGGAGGCACTGAGAAAGGTCCTTTAGGACCAGCCTGTGAATAGCAGTGCAAGAGGCGGACCCTCTCAGTGCGCCTTCCGGGCGCAAGCAGGGATGAGCCCCTTATAGGGGCAGAGCAAACCACCGGCTAAGCCGGTGGTCATGATTCAGATACGGTATCTGTAAAATGACTGTAAAGCTGCAGAGCAGAAAATGTAAGAGGCAGGTTAAGGGCAAATATGGGATGTGTTAAAGATTGCTAAGAGTATGCAAAAGCGATTGAAATCTGGTCGAAAATAAGTAATAATACGAATGCAGGACAGAAGAACTGACTGAAAGAATTAGCACAAGGAGGTTAACAGATTATGAAAGCGAAAAAAATTTGGGCATTGTTGGTTGTAATGTCTGTGTTATCCGGTACAGGTGTAAGTGCATTGGCAGAGGTACAGGGAGATGAGCAGTATACCGCTGCAGAAGAGACACAGCCCATGGAAGAAGCACAAAAGGAGGAGGGATACGATTGGCGTATTGATGCAGGAAGGAACATACTGACACCAGGAACGGATGAAACGGCACTGAACTTTGCATGGTATTCAGAAGAAAAAGGAACCCCTGCAGTAAAGATTGGGACAAAACAGGATCTGTCGGATGCGGTTGTATATACTGGGACAGCAACGGATATAGACAAAACGACAGATAATGAAAGCGGTGCGGGAAAAACGTATGTGGCTTCCAATAAAGTGACAACCGGCGAGGGCGCAATCGCAGAAAATACAACGTACTATTACAGCTATACGTCTGACAGTGGGAAGAATGCAAAGTGGTCCGAAGTATATACCTATAAGTCTCACGGTTTCAAAAACTTTCAGACGATACTGGTGGGTGACCCGCAGATTGGCGCTTCCGGATCATCCGGTCAGGGAACCGTAGATGATCAGAATATTGCAAATGATCTGTCGGGTTGGCAGAAAACACTTGGGAAGGCGGAAGAAATCGCACCGGATGCCAGCTTCATCTTATCGGCAGGTGATCAGATTGATTATTCAAGTCCTAATAAATATTATATCCGTGAATTGGAGTTCGCAGGATTCTCTTTTCCGAAACAATTAAGAAGTCTGCCGATTTCAACAACTATTGGAAATCATGAGAGTCTTGGAGATGATTATCAATATCATTATAATAATCCGAATGCCAGTGAGCTTGGAGCAACAAATTCCGGCGGGGATTATTATTACAGCTATGGAGAGGTGCTGTTTATCATTCTCAATAGTAATAACAGAAATATTGCAGAGCATACAGCGTTGATGAATCAGGCTGCTGCGAGTCATTCGGATGCAAGGTGGAAGGTTGTGATGTTTCACCACGATATCTATGGTTCCGGCGAACCCCATTCTGATGTGGATGGAGCAAATCTCCGTACGATTTTTGCGCCGTTGATGGATCAATTTGATATTGATATCTGCCTGACCGGACATGATCACTCTTATGCAAGGACCTACCAGATTGTAGATGGAAAAGCGATTGACTATGGACAGACATCGGTTGTGGATCCGGATGGAACCTTGTATATTGCAGCAGGTTCTGCTTCCGGAAGCAAATATTACAATCTGAATCAGGTAAAACAGTATTATATTGCAGAACGGAACAATACCAAGAATCCTACCTTTTCTGTCATAGATTTTAGTGAGAATTCCTTTACGATTAAAACTTACGATAATGACGGAAATAAATATGCCGGTGATTTTACGATTGAAAAGACAGAGAACAAGGCGTCTCTTCTGAGCCTGTTAAGTGAGGCTGAGTCTGCAAAATCAGAAGATTATACGAAGAAAAGCTATCAGGCATATCAGGATGCGGCAGAGGAGGCCAGAAAATTCCTTGAGACAGAGAAGGATGAGGTTCCCTCAGAGTTGACTGAAAACTACGATTCTTCTATTCAGGGAAATAATGATAAGGATCCGCTGAACTATTATGGATATGCCCAGGGGGAATATCGTGCAGAAGAGAATACCAGATTAAAAACCGGCTATGTTCCGTTTCTGGATAAGACAATGGATAACTCCCAGGGAGTCACAAATGCTGCCGTATATCAGAATTTATATACTTCACTGGTAAATGCAAAAGAGAATCTGATAAAAGCTGAATTCACATATAAGGATGTGAAGGAGGGTGAATGGTACTATGAAGGAGTCAAAGATATGCTTCTGAGAGAAATCATGACCGGTCTGAATAAAGAGAGCTTTGGTGCCAGTGAGAAACTCAGCCGGGCACAATTCCTGACTGCGTTGTACCGGATGGCTGGAAGTCCGGAAGTTACAGAAAAGACAACGTTTACGGATGTGGATGAAAACGAATGGTATGGGGATGCTGTAGTATGGGGGGTAAGCGAAGGCGTTGTAAGTGGATATAACCCCACCAAGTTTGGGCCGGAAGATGAGATTAGCAGAGAACAGATGGTTACGATGTTATACCGTTTTGTAAAACCGGAGTACAAGATGAGCGATGCTCTGAGAGATTTTAAAGATGGTACGGCGATAAGCGCATTTGCAGAAGAGGCTATGGCCTGGGCAGTCGATGAGAGAATGATTCAGGGAAAAGAAGACGGGACTCTGGCACCGGCGGAAGGTGCTTATCGTGTAGAGGCTGCAGTCATGCTGTCCCGTTATCTGAACTCATAACTGAGAAAAGGAGCGATACCAAATTTGAAAGAGTCACGATCTTACTATATCATCTTTAGTTTACTGACTGCCGCATTCCTGACGTTTCTGGTCATTTTGAACCACTCGATCCAAAAGACACCTTTGCTTGCAGAGGACGGAAGTTCTTTTGAAAAAGCAGTGGTAACCAAAATAATAAAGGATAATATTGGAAGCAATGGAGAGCGAAACGGAGAACAGACGGTAGAAGTCAGGATTACCAGCGGATCTTATAAGGGAAAGACCGTCAAGGCGACAAGCCTTGACGGTTACTTGTATGGAGCTGTCTGTAAGGTGGGAAGTCATGTTATCATAAACGTAAGTGCCTATGGGAATACATTGTCAGCCAATGTATACAATTATGACAGAACACCTGTCATGATTGGTTTTGTTGCACTGTTTTTGTTGCTGCTGTTTCTGATTGGAGGAAGGAAGGGCATTTTTGCGGCAGTTGCCCTTATCTTTGCTGCTGTCTGCATTCTGTTTTTTTATCTGCCTCTGATGTACCTGGGAGTTCAGCCCTTCCTGGCAGCAATTTTGTGCTGTATACTGATTACGTTGTTTACACTGATTTTGCTGGGGGGATTTTCGATAAAAACACTTTCCGCGATCGTGGGTACAACTGTGGGATGTGTGTTTGCCGGAGTAATCGCATTTTTATTTGGGCATTTTATGCATATTACAGGATATAATGTGGAAGAAGTGGAAACACTGATTCTGGTTGAACAGAACTCAGGGCTTCAGGCAGGCGGAATTTTGTTTTCGGGAATTTTAATCGCATCTCTGGGAGCGGTTATGGATGTTGCCATGTCGATCTCATCTGCGATTAGTGAGATCTATTTTCATTCACCGGACTTGTCGATGAAAGAGCTGGTAAAAAGTGGAATTCATGTGGGGCGGGATATGATGGGGACAGATGCCAACACTTTGATTCTGGCCTTTGCCGGAGGCTCTTCCACATTGATGATTATTTATTATGCTTACAATATGCCGCAGCGTCAATTGATGAATTCTTATTTTATGGGAACTGAGATTCTTCAGGGATTATCAGGGACCTTCGGTATTATCCTGGCAGTACCTGTTGTTTCTGTGATTACGGCATGGTTGTATAAACGGAAAAGTTTTCGGCATACTAAGAACGATGCAGCGGTTTTATAGCATGCGAAAGAGTGACTTCTGAACAGTCACAAATGATAATCAACATCGAAGATTAACAGGAACTTCAAGGAGGTCTTATGCCAGAAGTATTTTACATTATTGCACTTTCTATTGGATCAATTTTAGCAATTTTTATACTTACAAAATTGCTGGGTTACCGACAGATGTCTCAGATGAGTATGTTTGATTATATTAATGGGATTACGATTGGTTCTATTGCAGCTGAGATGGCTACTTCATTGGAAAATAATTTTACACAACCGCTGACAGCGATGATTGTCTATGCGTTGGCTGCTCTTCTTTTGTCCTGGCTTGGCACAAAATCCATAAAAGCCAGGAGACTGATTGAAGGGACACCGCTTGTACTTATGAATAACGGTGAGCTTTACAGGGAGAATTTGAAAAAAGCGAAAATTGATGTAACTGAATTTTTGGTTCAGTGCCGGGGGCAGGGATATTTTGACGTTTCAAAACTTGAAACTGCGATTCTGGAGGGGAATGGAAAAATCAGTTTTCTTCCAAAAGTTTCAGATCGTCCGGCAACCCCTTCCGATTTGGGTCTGTCTCCGGAGCAGGACTATATGGTGGCAAATGTAATCCTGGATGGAAAAATTATGGAGAAGAATCTCCGTCATACCGGTAACAATGAAAAGTGGCTGCTCAGTCAGATCAAAGGACAGGGAGCAGACCGGGTCGAAGATGTTCTTCTGGCGACCTGCGATTTGAACAATCAGGTGACAGTTTTTTTGAAAGAGAACCAAAAAGAAGCAGGAGATATTTTTATGTAAAAGAACCTGATGGAGACAATGGAAAAGACTGTATTCTGTAGATACGATATCACAGAATACAGTCTTTTATTCAGCGTTGTTTTTTCTTTTCTTCATAGTCCTTTAAAGAATCAAGTGCCCGGCGGGACAGTGGGATAAGGGCGATCATATTAAAAATAGTCATCAGACCGATGCCGATATCGCCCAGATCCCAGACAAAGGTGTAAGCTGCAAGCCCTCCGATAAAGAGCATGACCAGAGCAAGAATTTTATACAGCGTCTGAGACAGCCAGTTGTCTCCGAAGAGGTACGCTACATTCGAACGGGCATAAAAGAGGATACCGATAAAGGTAGAAAAGCTGAATAACCACAGGATAGCGGCGATAAATACCACTCCAAAGCTGCCCATATGGTAATGCATGGCCGCCTGCAGAAGGTCCATACCGGCAAGTCCCTGAGTCAGATCAGATGGGGCCAGCAGCATAATCATTGCCGAGCAGCTGCAGATTACGATGGTATCAATGAATACACCAAAGGCCTGCAAAAGTCCTTCTTTTGCGGGATGACTGATCTCGGCCGCCGCTGCTGCACACGGAGCGGAGCCGGAACCAGCTTCATTGGAGAAGAGTCCCCGTTTCGCTCCGTTCATAAGAACTGCACCAAATCCACCTGCTGCTGCCTGACGTAAGCCAAAGGCTTCCGCAAAGATTTGCTGGAATACAGCGGGAAGCTGTCCTGCATTTTTGAGGATAATAAACAACGTAATCAGGAAATAACATCCGGCCATAATCGGAACGATAATATCCAGAACTTTTACGGTAGCATTTTTACGCAATACGATAACTGCAGCAATAAGAACGAGAGCGATTGTTGTATAAAGCGGCGGAATCTGAAATGCGTTTGTAAAAGCAGAAGAGACCGAATTTCCGATTACCTGACTGATGCCGCACCAACAGATTAATCCGGAAATTGCAAACAATACTGCAATGCCAGAGCGTTTTCGATTGCTGTTTTTTTTCATAAAATAGTGATGGATATAATAGGCAGGACCGCCCCGGTAGCCTCCGTAAAGGGGGTCTTTTTCCTTATAGAGCTGTGCCAGAGTTCCTTCGATAAACGCAGTAGAGGAACCCAGCAGAGCGATAACCCACATCCAGAAAACGGCTCCGGGACCGCCGGCGGAAATTGCGGCCACCACGCCGACCAGGTTGCCCATACCCACCCGGGTTGCTGTCGATATAATTAAAGCCTGCACACCGGAAATAGAACCTTTTTGGGAGAGGCTTTTCTTTTCTGTTGTGATTTTCAGCATTTCCGGAAAGAGACGGAAAGGAAGAAAACGAGTTCTGACAGTAAAATAGATTCCGGATGGTATCAGAATCAGGACAAGCAAAGAAAGCCCGACAGAACTTCCTCCGGGTAGTGGAATTGTGATGAGATCGCCCCATAACAGATGATAGAAAAATTGAATAACAGCCATCCTAATGTTCCCCTTTTTGCGTATTTTTCAATCTTGTACTTTTTGTTAAGAATCATTGTAACTTTCTGCTATTTAGTATATATTAGAATGTAACATCTGTAAAATTGATAATTATAATCCATAGAATCGAAAAAATAGATAGAGGAGAAAAAGGATTTGGATATAAAGAATTTAATTACATTTATTCATGTAGCTGAGTTAAACAGTTTTACAAAAGCGGCCTCGAAACTGGGATATTCACAGTCAACGGTCTCCTTTCAGATTAAGCAGTTGGAAACAGAGCTGAATTCTCAGCTGTTTGAACGGATTAATCATACAGTTGCCTTGACGGAGAAAGGAAGAGAGGTTTTGGAATATGCCCATCAGATCAGCAAGCTGACACAGGAGCTGGGGGAGAAGATGCAGGATGAGAGGACGGTCAAAGGCCATATCTGCCTGGCTATGCCGGATTCTCTATGTGACTCCCTGTTGGGAGAACAGTTTTTGGATTTCAGGAAGCGATATCCGGGGATTACGTTAAAGATTATTGAGGCGGGAACGGAAGAGATGTTTCGTCTTATCAATCACAATGAGGCAGATGCAATCCTGACTCTGGATAATCATATTTATAATACGGAATATGTGATTGTCAGAGAAGAGAAGATGGAAATGCACTTTGTTGCAGATGCAAAAAGTCCCCTTTGCCACTCAAAAACGATTTCTGTTCAGGAATTGATACATCAGCCCTTTATCCTGACTGAGAGAGGGATGAGTTATCGCAGACTGTTGGATGAAAAACTGGCGGGAATGTCGTTGGAGATTCAGCCGATCCTGGAAATCGGGAGTACAGGGTTGATCTGTTCTCTGGTAGAACAGGGAGTTGGAATTTCGTTTTTGCCTGATTATGTAACTGCTGAAGAAGTTGCCAGGGGCAGGATGGCGTATCTGCATGTAGAGGATTTTGAAATTGTGGTATGGAAACAGCTTCTCTACCATCGGGACAAATGGGTTTCCCCGCAAATGGAGTCTGTGCTGCAGTATTGTGTAGAAAGAGAGTTTTCGTCAGATTTGTTGTCTGGGAAGAATCAAATGTTAACTTTGAATGGTTGAAAGGTTGACAAAAAGAAGTGCTTCTGTTACTCTTAGAACATAGAAAACGGATTTCGGAAAGAATGTAGGATGAGATGCATTCCGGTACGAAAAATGAAAGAGAATATGGAGTAGATGAGATGACGAAGCAGAAGACAAAAATCAAAGAGATGACCTTGTGTGCCTTGTTTACGGTATTGACTGCCATCGGAGCATTTATCAAAGTTCCGGTTCCTGTCGTTCCTTTTACCCTGCAGTTTCTGTTTACGATGTTGGCAGGACTCTTGCTGGGCGGAAAACTGGGTGCAGTCAGTGTGGGAATTTATGCCCTTCTTGGTCTGGTGGGACTTCCGATCTTTGCAGAGGGCGGCGGATTCTGGTATTTACTGAAACCCAGTTTCGGTTATATTCTGGGATTCATTTTGGCAAGTTGTGTGACCGGAAAAATGACAGAGAAGAGGGAAGGGTTGACATTCGGAAGAATTCTTGCAGCTGATTTTGTTGGTCTTGCTGTCGTTTACGGAGTGGGGATGGTCTACTATTACATAATCAGTAACTTTGTGATCCATACACCGCTTGGGTTGTGGCCGTTGTTCCTTTATTGTTTTCTCTTGGCAGTGCCGGGTGATATCTGTCTGTGTTTTGCAGCAGCTGTTCTGGCAAAACGCCTGAAACCTGTTATTACCAATATGTGAGGAAAAAATCATGAACGTTGTGAAAGAATTGAAAGAAAAAGCATTGCATGGGGAGTGGATTACCCGTGAGGAAGCACTTGTTTTGTCCCAGGCGCCCCTTGCGGAATTGAGAGAAGCAGCAGATGAAATCCGCAAAATGATGTGTGGGAATGGTTTTGATCTCTGTACGATTGTAAACGGAAAATGCGGGAAATGTTCGGAAGATTGTAAATACTGTGCCCAGAGTGCACATTACCATACTGCCTGCAGCGAGACATATCCGCTGCTCTCTGCCGAAGAACTTCTTGAAGGAGCAAGGTACAACGGTGCGCGCGGTGTCTTACGATATTCGATTGTAACATCAGGGAAGCGTCTCTCGAATCGTGAGGTGGATCAGGTCTGTGAAAGTATTCGCAGAATCAAAGAGGAAACGAATATCGAAGTCTGCGTTTCGTTCGGACTGCTGGGTGAAATGCAGTTTCGTAAAATCAAGGCGGCAGGTGCATCCCGTGTTCACTGTAATCTGGAATCTTCCGCCCGTTATTTTCCGGAAGTCTGTACGACCCATACATACGAAGAGAAAATTAAGACTTTGAAAGCGGCAAGACGTGCGGGTTTGTCCATCTGTTCCGGCGGGATTCTGGGACTGGGGGAGACGATGGAGGATCGGATCGATATGGTATTGACTGCAAGAGAACTGGGTGTGAAATCAATTCCGGTTAATTTGCTGAATCCGATTCCCGGAACGCCTTATGAGAAGAATCGGCCGCTGACCAATGAAGAAGCCTGCCGATGTGTGGCTGTGTTCCGTTTTCTGATTCCGGATGCGTCCATTCGTCTGGCCGGGGGAAGAGGCCTGGTGGGTGACAAAGGAGAAGCATGTTTCCGAAGCGGTGCAAATGCCGCTATCTCAGGAGATATGCTTACTACTGCGGGAATTACGGTGGAGACAGATATGGAACTTATCAAACGATTGGGATTTGAGGCGAGGCTTTGCAATGAGTAAAAAATTATTTATTACCGGTACGGGAACCGATGTGGGAAAAACGTATGTTGCCGGATTGATCGTAAAGAAGCTGAAAGAAAGCGGGAAAAATGCTGCTTACTATAAAGCGGCGATGAGCGGAAATGAACGTAACGAAGATGGAAGTCTGATTCCCGGAGATGCCATGTATGTGAAGCGTATTTCCGGCATCTCACAGTCTGTGGATGAGATGTGTCCATACATTTATGAGGCAGCGGTTTCCCCACATCTGGCATCCAGAATGGAAGGAAATCCGGTGCAGATGGAAGTGGTCAGGAAAGGGTTCGAGGAAGCCTGCGGCAAATATGATTATGTTACTATGGAAGGCAGCGGCGGGATTCTCTGTCCCATCTGCTTTGACGAGGAGAAAATACAGCTGGAGGATATTGTGAAGGAACTGGGGCTCTCCAGCCTGATTGTGGCAGACGCAGGATTGGGTACGATCAACAGTGTTGTACTGACGGTAGAATATATGAGAGCAAGAAATCTTCCGGTCAAAGGAATCTTATTGAATCATTTTCATCCCGGCGATACGATGGAGGAGGACAATCTCCATATGTGTGAAGCTATGACGGGCCTGCCGGTGCTGGCATGTATTGAGGATGGAAGCGGAGAATTGGACATGGATATAGAATTACTGGAATCTTTATATGAGGAAGAATGAGGTGAAATTCGTATGATATGGTATCCTTATCAACAGATGAAAGATATGAAACCGCCGTATAAGATTGTGGATGCGCAAGGAGTCTGGCTTCAGACGGAAGAGAGGAAGCTGATTGATTCTGTTTCTTCCTGGTGGAGTGTGATCCATGGGTACAAGCATCCGGTATTAAATGAAGCTATCAAGGCTCAGGCAGACAATTTTTCTCATGTGATGCTTGGAGGTCTGACGCATGAACCAGTGGAGAGACTTTCCGAAAAGTTACAGAGCTGGCTGCCCGGGGATCTGGACTATTGTTTCTTTTCGGATTCAGGAAGTGTTGCCGTGGAAGTCAGTTTAAAGATGGCACTGCAATATTTTGTGAATCGGGGAGAGATCGAGAGAACAAAAGTACTTGCTCTCACTCATGCCTATCATGGAGATACATTTAAAGCCATGGAAGTCGGTGATGATGAAGATTATCATTTTATACTGGAAGCTTATGGAGAGAAAAAAGATGTGATTCATATTCCGACAGAGGTTCCGGCGTTGGAGGAGGTATTTGAGAGATATCATAAAGTCTTGAATTGTTTTATTGTGGAGCCGCTTCTGCAGGGGGCAGGCGGGATGCGGATGTATGATCTTGCATTTTTAAGACGGGCAAGGGAACTCTGTGATCAGTATGGGATTCTTCTGATTTTTGATGAGGTTGCCACTGGTTTCGGGCGTACCGGAAACCGCTTTGTGGCAGACCTGGTGCTGCCGGATATTCTTGTTCTTGGCAAAGCGCTGACCGGCGGCTATATCGGGCATGCGGTTACCGTGGCAAATAAAAAAGTCTATGAGGGCTTCTATGGGGATGATCCCAATATGGCACTCATGCATGGACCTACCTTTATGGGCAATGCGCTTGCCTGCAGCGTGGCATTGAAATCAATCGAATTGTTTGAGCAGGAAGATTATATGTCTAAGATTCATCGAATTGAGGAAATTACAAGACGTGAGATGGAAGGATTTACAGATCCGCGTATCAAAGAGGTTCGTATGATGGGAGGATGTGTCTGTATCGAAGTATATGATTCGGAGAC
This sequence comes from uncultured Lachnospiraceae bacterium, assembly GCA_900539175.1. Taxonomy (GTDB): domain Bacteria; phylum Bacillota; class Clostridia; order Lachnospirales; family Lachnospiraceae; genus Novisyntrophococcus. The sequence continues at coordinate 11,442 of UQAW01000023.1, read as the reverse complement.
GCTGAAAGGATATCAGCAGTTTGCTTATGAGCGGGGGGTGTTTGCCAGACCGTTTCTGAATTACCTCTATGCGATGGTTCCATATATTATTTCGGAAGAGGAATTGCTTCAGGTGCTGAATACGATGAAGGCATGGTTTTGTTCGTACATCGTTCCGTAATTAACCAGACCTTTATGCGCAGAGTATTTTTCAGAGAGTGCATACTGAAAAACGCAGGCGTAGCGAGCTACGTTGAGGCTTTTCAGTGTGTGCTATATGGAAAATAGGCAAGCAGAGTCTCAAGGGAATACATAGAACTATTTCCTTTTAAAAACTCGCCCGAAGTTTCGAATCCGTTATGTATTAAAATAAATACATACAAATTTTTCCAAAATAATTGACACAGGGATCTCTCAATGCTATAATTCCTACTAAACAGATAGGTAATATAAAGTAAAGGGAGGACGGAAGAATGGAAAAGAAAAAGAATCATCAGGAAAACGCCCATCAGCACAGGGCATTGATTGGATTTGATGATCATGGAGTACCAAAAGTTCTGGTTCCGGCAGAGAAAGAAGCGCATACACATGTTGATGAAAACGGCAATCTGTATGAACATTTCCATGAAGCAGAATTCACAGAAGATTATATGAAAGCAGTGGCAGAATATAAAAAGACCTTTCCTTCCAGACAGGATGTACTGGACCGCACTCCGGATCCGGCAGTGCGGCAGATGATGCTGAATATGGAACAAATCGGTGTAGATACAACGTTTGACCGTTTTGACAAGCAGAAACCTATGTGCAGTTACGGTTTATCCGGAACTTGCTGTAAAATCTGCAACATGGGTCCCTGCAGGATTACGCCGAAAAGTCCCAGAGGAGTCTGCGGGGCAGATGGGGATCTGATCGTGGCAAGGAATCTGCTCAGGTCTGCGGCCGCAGGTGTGGCTCAGCATGGTATGCATGCAAGAGAGGTCATTCTGGCACTGAAATGGGCGGCACAAGGTAAGCTGGACCTACCGATTATCGGTGAATATAAAGTGAAAAGCATGGCACAGGCTTTTGGAATCAAGACCAGAAACAGAAGTGTGAAAAAGATTGCCATAGATCTTGCGAATATTCTTCTGGAGGATCTTTCCCGAACAGAACCGGATGAATATCAGACGATTAAGGCTTGTGCCCCGGCGGAACGGCAGGAGGTATGGAAAAAGTTGGATATTCTTCCCGTCAGCGCCTATCATGAAGTATTTGAATCTTATCATAAAACCGGATGCGCGACGGACGGTGACTGGAAAAGTATTATGCAGCAGTTCCTTCGCTGCGGGCTGGCTTTTACTTTTACCGGCGTGGTGGCTTCCAATATTGCCACGGACAGTCTGTTCGGCGTGGGAGACAGGGTGACATCAAAAGTAAACGTAGGAGCTTTACAGAAAGGATATGTCAATATTGCGGTTCACGGTCATCTTCCCCTTCTGGTAAGCCAGATTGTAAAGACGGGACTTCAGGAAAAGTATCAGAACCTTGCGAAAGAAAAAGGTGCGAAGGGCATCCGCTTCTATGGTATCTGTTGTTCCGGTCTCTCGGCGATGTACCGATATGCAGGGGTTATTCCGCTTTCGAACGCGGTAACCGCTGAACTTGTGCTCGGCACCGGTGCGCTGGATCTCTGGGTGGCAGATGTACAGGATGTATTTCCATCCATCATGGAGGTGGCAAGATGTTATAAAACGACGGTTGTAACGACCAGTGATTCTGCAAGGCTTCCCGGGGCGGAACATATTGCATATGACCATCATCATTCCAATATTGACCAGACACAGAAGATTGCAGAGCGGATTGTAGAAAGAGCAATTGAGAGTTTTGAGGAACGGCAGGGAGTTCCGGTATTTATTCCGCCTTATGAGGTAGAAGCGGAAGTGGGATTTTCTGTGGAATATGTACATAAGCGTTTCGGAAGTATGCAGCCTCTGGCGGATGCGGTAAAGAGCGGCAGGATTCTGGGAATTGTCAATATGGTGGGGTGTAATAATCCCAAAGTTCTGTATGAGCGGGCGATTATTGATGTAGCTGATGTGCTGCTGAAGAATAACGTATTGATTCTTACCAACGGCTGTGCTGCATTTCCGCTGATGAAGCTGGGCTACTGTACCACTTCGGCGTATGACAAAACCGGGGAAAGCCTGAAGGAATTCCTGCAGCCGGATCTGCCGCCTGTGTGGCATGTGGGGGAATGTATCGATAATACCCGCTCTTCCGGTATTTTTGCAGGGGTTGCAGGAGCCCTGGGAAAAAATATCTATGAGATGCCCTATGGTTTTACCTCTCCTGAATGGGGAAATGAAAAAGGGGTCGATGCGGCTCTTGGTTTCCGGTTGATGGGCGTCAATTCTTATCACTGCGTGGAGGCACAGATTCAGGGTTCTGCCAATGTGATTCACTTCCTGAAAGAAGGAACCCGTGAGACACTTGGTTCGGTGATGCATGTGGATACGGACCCGGTATCTCTGGGAAATAAGATTGTAGAAGATCTGAAAGCAAAGAGAAAAGCTCTGGGGTGGGATTAAAACAGCGGAGGCTGGAATACTGCAGAAATGAAAAGTTGAGGTGAAAGTTATGAAAAAGTGGAAAATAATTGTTGGAATTGTGCTTGGTATCTCACTGGCAATTTCAGTTACTGCCTGCCAGAATGCAGGGGGAAAGGGTACTGACAGGGAAGCGTCGGTATCGGGAAAGAACGAAGAGGGAAAAACAGTCGTACGTCTGGGGTATCTTCCGATTACTCATGCGCTTGCTGTGTTTGAAGAGAAAGAATTACTGGATGCAGAAAATGGAGATTTGACGATCGAATTGGAAAAATTCAGCTCCTGGTCAGATCTTACAGATGCTCTGAATTCCGGCCGGATTGACGGTGCATCTGTTTTGATCGAACTTGCCATGAGCGCAGTCAGTCAGGGAATTGATTTAAAGGCTGCGGCGCTTGGACATAAAGATGGAAATGTTGTGATAGTCTCAGATAACATACAGTCTGCTGCAGAGCTGAAGGGGAAGACCTTTGCAATTCCTCATACGCAGTCCTCACACAATATTCTGCTGAATGATATGCTCTCAGAGGGGGGACTTACCATAGATGATGTTTCGGTCGTACAGCTTGCACCTTCCGAGATGCCCTCTTCTCTTGCCAGTGGTTCCATCGACGGCTATTGTGTGGCTGAACCATTCGGAGCACAGGCAGTCAGCCAGGACTTTGGTCATGTCCTGTATACTTCCGAAGAACTGTGGGAAGATTCCCTTTGCTGCGGGCTGGTGCTGAACGGGGCATTTATTGAAAAAAATCCGGAGGTCACTGACCGGCTTATTGAGAAGTATTATGAGGCGGGAAATTCTCTGAATGAGGAAACGGCAGAAAAAATCTCAGAACAATATCTGGGGCAGGATCAAAAGGTGTTGGAATTGTCTCTTCCATGGATTCACTTTGATAATCTTGAAATCACAGAAGAAGCATATCAGACACTGGCGGATAAAGTAAAAAAATACGGGATCAACGAGAATCCTCCGTCTTACGAAGAATTTATTTATCAGAAAAAATAAAAGATTCAGTTCGGTGGAATCAGATGCGGTCAGAAGAGACCGTATCTGACCGTTCTGAGGAAAGGGGAAATCTGTGTTCAAGTCAATCAGGCGGATTGTCATATCTTTTGTCTGTTTATTAGGGATCTGGCAATTGGCAGTAACATTTGGAAATTTTAATTCTGTGCTCTTTCCCGGACCAGGGAAAGTATTGGAAGCATTTCAGGAACTATTGACGACAGGTCTGAAGGGAAGTACTTCGGGAATCAATCTGCTGGGGCATATTCAGGCGAGTATGGCAAGGTTTCTGATTGGGTATTTTGCCTCTGTTATTCTTGGTGTATTGTTGGGACTTTTCCTTGGATGGTTTCCCACTGCTTTTGCATATATGAATCCAGTGATACAACTGATTCGTCCCATTGCGCCTGTGGCATGGCTTCCCTTCATTGTTCTGTGGGTGGGAATCGGAGATATTCCGGCCATTGCGATTATTTTTATTGCCGGCTTTTTTCCAATCCTGCTGTCTACAGTCGGAGCAGTTAACGGGATGGATCCGGTTTATCTGAAAGTGGCTGAAAATTTTAATCTGTCTCAGTTTCATACCGTATTTAAAATTGTGTTTCCCGCAATATTTCCACAGATTGCAAATAGCCTTCATCTTGCCTTAAGCACTTGCTGGATTTTCCTGGTATCCGGAGAAATGGTAGGTTCCCAGACCGGTTTGGGATTCCTTGTGATGGATGCCAAGAATTGTATCCGTGCAGACGCCCTTCTGGCGGTTATGATTACCATTGGTCTTGTAGGTCTGATCTTAGATGTTCTGATTAAATTGTTCGAACGATGGGTGGCAAAGACCTGGGGATTCGGCGTGGTTAAATACATAAATGCAGAGAAAGGAAGGTGACTGTCATGTATATCGAGGTTGAAGATGTATCTGTAAAATACCAGCAAAAGGATCGTGTGTTTCAGGCTCTGGATCATGTGTCACTTTCGGTGGAAAAGGGTGAGTTTATCTGCCTGTTGGGACCTTCCGGATGCGGAAAAACCACATTGTTGAATGCAATAGCGGGATTTGAAAAGATTACGGAAGGCAGTGTGACGATAGATGGGAAGAAGGTTGAAAAACCCGACATCCGGTATGTGACAATCTTTCAGAATTATGGACTGCTTCCATGGAGGAACGTACAGAAAAATGTGGAGCTGGGATTGGAGACAAAAAAGGTACCGAAAGCCCAAAGGACCGAAATCGCGGATCAATATATCGATCTTGTGGGCTTGAGTAAGTTTAAGAATCAACATCCTCATCAATTATCCGGGGGGATGCAGCAGCGTGTGGCAATCGCAAGAGCACTGGCAGTGGATCCGGAGATTTTGTTTATGGATGAGCCCTTTGGGGCACTGGATGCAATTACCCGGATGAAGCTTCAGGATGATGTACGGAAACTGTCCAGTGAGGAGAAGAAAACAATTATTTTTGTTACCCATGATATTGAAGAAGCCGTCTTTCTGGCAGACCGCATTGTAGTTATGACACCCAATCCGGGAAAGATAAAGAGTATCGTAAATATCCAGCTTGGTCACGAAAGAGACAGAACTTCGGATGAATTTATCGTGGCGAGAGATAAAATCTTTGAAATCTTTCATATGAAGTCAGACAGAACTGTAGAATATTATATCTAAAACAGAAATCACAGTTGACGATTACGGCAGACAGAGGGTAAGCTATAAGCAGGAGGGAGAAGCAATGGATATCGCAGAAAAGCTGATAGCAGATCACGAACTCTCAGAAGCGGAATATGCTGCACTTATCCGTCAGGCAGGAAATCCGGAAACAACAAGACTGCTGGCAGAGGAAGCGGTGCGTCTGAGAAAGTTGTATTACGGAAATAAGGTATATACGAGAGGACTTATCGAATTTACGAATTATTGTAAAAATGATTGTTATTATTGTGGAATCCGTAAAGGAAATCACAAGGCAGAACGATATAGGCTGACAAAAGAAGAAATTCTCGATTGCTGTGAGCAGGGACATGAATTGGGTTTTCGTACGTTTGTGCTTCAGGGCGGGGAAGATGCTTATTATACAAAGGAGCGGATGACAGAGATTATCCGCTCGATTAAAGACAGGTATCCGGACTGTGCCATTACCCTGTCGATTGGAGAAAAATCTTATGAAGCTTATCAGGCGTTTCGCAAAGCAGGGGCTGACCGGTATCTGCTTCGGCATGAGACTGCGGACGATGCGCATTACAGGACACTGCATCCGGCGGGTATGAGTCTTGCTGTGAGAAAACAATGTCTGTATGATTTGAAAGAACTGGGATATCAGGTGGGAGCTGGATTTATGGTCGGCTCTCCCGGTCAGACTGCGGAACATCTTGCCCGGGATCTGATATTTCTGAAAGAGCTGAATCCCCATATGGTTGGAATCGGTCCATTCATTCCCCATCATGATACGATATATGCAAAAGAAAAGGAAGGCAGTGTGGAATTGACACTGTTTCTTTTGTCTGTTATCAGGATTTTACTGCCGAAGGTGCTGCTTCCGGCTACCACAGCTCTTGGTACTCTGGATCCCCAGGGAAGAGAGAAAGGGTTGGCAGTCGGAGCCAATGTGGTAATGCCGAATCTGTCTCCGTTAAAAAACAGAAAGCAATACGAGCTGTATGATCATAAAATCTGTACAGGTGAAGAAGCAGCCGAGTGCCGCGAATGCCTGGCAAGACGTGTGGAGTCAGTGGGGTATCGTCTGGTAAACGAGCGGGGCGATGCTGCTTCATTTTAAGAATAAATAAAAAAGAGATTGTAAATGTCCTCAGATGTTTGATACAATAGTCCCAGGAGGAAATGATATGAAGGCATCAGAGAAGAAAAGTCAGCCGCAGCTGCGCCGGTTCCTTTACCAGAAGGCAGCAAAAAATAAGATTCCGATCAGCGGAACCTTTGAATTGACACCGCGTTGCAATATGAATTGCCGGATGTGTTATATCCGGATGTCTGAGGAAGAGATGCGCGTAAGAGGCAGGGAATATACGGCCAGTGAGTGGATTGAGATGGGGAAGATCTGCCGGGAACAGGGAATGCTTTTTTTGCTTCTGACCGGGGGAGAACCGTTCTTAAGAGCAGATTTTAAAGAAATTTATCTGGAATTGAGTAAGATGGGGTTTGTAATCTCTATCAATTCCAATGCAACGATGATAACGGAAGAAACATTGGAATGGCTGAAGGACTATCCGCCCTCCAAAATTAATGTGACCTTGTACGGCGGAAGTAACGAAACCTATGAAAGACTTTGCGGGAATCCGAAGGGCTTTGACCAGGCGACACGTGGAATTGATCTTTTACATCAGGCAGGAATTTTTGTCAATATCAACGCCAGTTTTACTCAATATAATGTTGAGGATATGGAGGAAATCTATGCATTTGCCGGGGAGAGAGAGATTCCGGTTCATGCGACATCTTATATGTTTCCACCGGTGCGGAGTGCAAAAGACGGTGTGATAGACGATGAAGTACGGTTTACGCCGGAAGCTGCCGGGGAAGCATTGTTCCGGACAAAAAAATGCCAGATGGAAGAGGATGAGTTCAAAGTTTTCCTGAAACAGATGAAGAAAGGAATTCCACAGGAAGAGGAGGAAGAGGAATGCAGCCGTGTAGCCGATGAGCATATGGGGTGTATGGCAGGCCGGTCGTCCTTCTGGATTACCTGGGATGGCAGGATGACACCCTGCGGAATGATGAATCAGCCGGTTGTCCGCCCCTTTGAAGAAGGATTTCTCTCAGGATGGAAGGAGATCTGCGAGAAGACAGAACAGATATATCTTCCGGCAGAATGTAAAAACTGTAAGAAACGGTTTGCCTGTATGATCTGCGGAGCCCTGACGGTAGCCGAAGGTGAAGGGGATTCAACGAAAAAACCGGAATACTTATGTAAAATGACGGAAACTTATTTAAGAATGTGCAGAGGAGAAAGGTGATAGATAATCCGATGTTGTCGGGATTTCATCTGGAGGAGGTCCTGTAATGGATTTTTTTGGATTGTCTAACTGGAATCTGCGTGGTATACTTTTTTGTGAAGATACAGAAAATAAGGGAGAAAAATATCATGGAAAAAATCAGAATTGGTATTGTAGGTTACGGAAATATCGGCCGGGGTGTTGAACTGGCGATTGAACGGAACCAGGATATGGAACTGAAGGCTGTTTTCACGCGCCGTGCGCCGGAAACTGTAAAAATTATGACAGAGGGTGTACCTGTAGTTGCGATGGATGATATCCTGACAATGAAGGATGAGATTGATGTGATGATTTTATGCGGAGGTTCTGCTACGGACTTGCCGGTTATCGGACCCGAGATCGTGAAAAATTTTAATACGATTGACAGTTTTGACACACATGCGAGAATCCCGGAGTATTTTTCTAATATGGATGCGGCTGCAAAAGAAGGCGGCCATATTGGTATTATCTCTGTGGGCTGGGATCCGGGTATGTTCTCTTTGAACAGAATTTATGCAGAGTCTATTCTGGTCCAGGGCGATACGTATACCTTCTGGGGCAAAGGAGTGAGCCAGGGTCATTCTGATGCGATCAGACGGGTGCCGGGCGTGAAGAACGGTATTCAGTATACTGTGCCGGTAGAAGAGGCTGTAGAGAAAGTCAGAAGCGGAAGCGGTCCGAAACTGACTACAAGAGAAAAGCATCTGCGTGAATGTTATGTGGTAGCTGAGGAAGGTGCAGATCAAAAGGCGATTGAGGAAGCAATCAAGAATATGCCGAATTATTTTGCAGACTATGATACTACCGTAACCTTTATCTCTGAGGAAGAACTGAAAGAGAAGCACAGCAAGATGCCTCACGGCGGTTTTGTTATCCGAAGCGGCGAAACCGGAAGAGAGGGCAACAAGCATGTGATCGAGTATTCTCTGAAACTGGATTCCAATCCGGAATTTACGTCCTCTGTGTTAGTATGTTATGCGAGAGCGGCATATCGTCTTGTGAAGAACGGAGAATCTGGTGCCAGAACTGTATTTGATATTGCGCCGGCAATGTTATCTATGAAAACAGCAGAAGAATTGAGAGCAGAATTACTGTAATCTTTTCGTGTAATGGATGAAAAGACCTGTGAACCCCCGAAGAAGTGCAGAATAAGCGGGTGTTCACAGGTCTTTTGAGAAGGAGGTGTTTTTCGTATGAGGATGTATGATCTTATCATGAGAAAGAGAAACGGCGGTGTTTTGACGGAAGAAGAGATTCAGTATATGATCCGCGCATATGTGGCCGGGGAGATTCCGGACTATCAGATGGCATCCTTTTTGATGGCGGTTTATTTTCAGGGGATGACGGAAGAAGAGACACTTGCCATGACCCTGGCGGCGGCACATTCCGGAGAGATGGTGGATCTGTCGGGAATTGAAGGTATTAAGGCAGACAAACATTCCACCGGAGGTGTAGGTGATAAGACGACCTTGATTGTTGCGCCGATTGTCGCAGCCTGTGGAGTAAAGGTAGCAAAGATGTCCGGCCGGGGGCTGGGGCATACAGGCGGAACGGTAGATAAACTGGAGTCCATTCCGGGATTTCAGACAACACTTACAAGAGAAGCATTTTTTCAGGTCGTGAACCGGACCGGATTAAGTATTATCGGTCAGTCTGGTAATCTGGCTCCTGCGGATAAAAAGTTGTATGCACTCCGGGATGTGACTGCGACGGTGGACAGTATTCCTCTGATTGCAGTATCAATCATGAGTAAGAAACTGGCGGCGGGCAGTGACTGTATCTTGTTGGATGTAAAGACCGGAAGCGGTGCATTTATGAAGAGCGTGGAAGAATCTGTCGCTTTAGCTCAGGAGATGGTATCCATCGGCGAACATGCAGGCAGGAAGACGGTGGCTTTGATTACAGATATGGATGTTCCTCTGGGGTATGCTGTCGGCAATAGTCTGGAAGTGATAGAAGCTGTGGATACGCTGCGCGGACAGGGACCGGAGGATTTAACGGAAGTGTGCAAAAAACTGGCTGCCAATATGGTATGTCTGGCAGGCAGGGGAACATTGAAGGAATGCGGCAGGATGGTTGACGAAGCGATAGAAAGCGGCAGGGCGCTTGAACGGTTGACTGCGATGGTAGAGGCACAGGGCGGTGACAGTTCCGTAATCAAAGATACGGATCTTTTTTTGAAAGCGCCGTATACACATGAAGTGAAAGCAAAGGAAAGCGGATATATGGTATCCATGGATACGGAAAGCTGCGGAATTGCATCCTCAATGTTGGGCGCCGGACGTGAGACAAAGGACAGTACAATTGATTTTTCAGCCGGAATTGTATTGAAGAAAAAGGTTGGAGATCTGGTAAAAGCAGGGGATACGCTTGCTGTGATGTATGCTTCTGAGAAAGAGCGGTTTCAGACGGCAGAGGAACGGTATCAGAGGGCAGTGAAAATCGGAGACAGGAAGCCGGAAGTAAAACCGCTGATTTATGCCCGGGTGTCAAAAGAGGGAGTGGAGTCGTATTAGAAAGGAAGTGCAGGGATGGCAAATGGAGTTTATGAAAAGCTGCAGAGGTGTACGGATGCAGTCAGAGAGAAAATCAGTTTTCAGCCTGAGGTTGCTTTGATTCTGGGATCCGGACTTGGGGATTATGCGGATGAGATGAAGATTGTGGAAAGAATCGAATATTCGGAAATCGAGGGGTTTCCCGTATCTACGGTTGCGGGGCATAAGGGGCGGTTTTTATTCGGATATGTGAAAGATATCCCGATCGTGGCGATGCAGGGAAGAGTGCATTATTATGAAGGGTATCCGATGGCAGACGTGGTGCTTCCGGTTCGGTTGATGGGGCTGTTAGGTGCCAGAACGGTGATTCTGACCAATGCAGCAGGAGGTGTGAATTTCAGTTTTCAGCCGGGAGATCTGATGTTGATTACAGACCATATCACGACGGCGGTTCCAAGTCCGCTGATTGGAACGAATCTGGAAGAATTGGGCGTACGGTTTCCGGATATGAGTGAGGTGTACGATAAAGACCTGCGGGAAATCGTCAGGCAGGCAGCCCGGAATATGGGAGTTTCCCTTCAGCAGGGGGTCTATGTGCAATTCACAGGTCCGAATTATGAGACACCGGCGGAGATCAGAATGTGCAGAGCATGGGGAGCAGATGCAGTAGGTATGAGTACTGCCTGTGAAGCCATGGCTGCAAAGCATATGGGGATGAAGGTCTGCGGAATTTCCTGTATCACAAATCTGGCGGCCGGAATGTTGAATCAGACGCTGAGCCATCAGGAGGTTCAGGAAACTGCCGATCGGGTGGCAAGTGAATTTAAGTGTCTGTTGACGGAGACAATCCGTCTGATCGGAGAACAAAAGCATGGATGAAAAAAATTTGATTGAACTGGCATATCATGCAAGAGAATCTGCCTATGCCCCTTATTCCGGTTTTCGGGTAGGAGCGGCGCTTCTGGCGAAAAGTGGAAAGATCTATCTGGGCTGTAATATTGAGAATGCTGCTTACGGTCCTTCCAATTGTGCAGAGCGGACAGCATTTTTTAAGGCAGTATCTGAGGGAGAGCGTACATTTGATGCAATTGGAATTGTCGGCGGAAAGGGTGAAGAACGAGGGGATCAAATGTGTTCACCCTGCGGTGTCTGCCGCCAGGTGATGATGGAGTTTTGCCGGCCAGATGAATTTCGCATCATTTTGGAGGATGGAAGGGGAGGATTTAACACGTTTCTGTTGGAAGAGCTGCTTCCTCTGGGGTTTGGTCCGAAAAGTTTACTATGAAAGTCCCGTACAGCAGCCATGACCCGGAGCGTGCTTGCACGCGCAGGATCATGGATATTGGACGGGCAAGCCGGTATGAGTAAGGAGGGCGACAGCCCGGATTACGAATACTGGCGGC
>UQAW01000022.1 GCA_900539175.1 uncultured Lachnospiraceae bacterium | reverse complement strand
ATTGCGGGAGCACAAAGTGCGGAGCAATCGACTTTCATGAATGGTGATGTCTGCGTCAGCAGACATGTCCGTTTAATATCGAAGCGGGTATGGATACCGATATCAGACAGATGTCGGACTGACAGATGAAGAGGGAACATGAAAGAAAAAATAGAGGGATATGTGGAGCATATTATTTTCCGGAATGAAGAAAATGGCTATACGGTATTGAATCTGACTGTGGACGGCGGTGAACTGACTTGTGTCGGTACATTTCAGAGTGTGAACGAAGGAGAGATGCTGGAAGCGCAGGGGGAATATACGGATCATGCGGTTTACGGACAGCAGTTCCGGGTAGAATCTTATGAAACAAAGATTCCTCAGGATTCCATGGCACTTGAACGTTATCTTGGCTCCGGGGCAATTAAGGGAGTGGGTGCGGCACTGGCGGCCAGAATCGTAAGGCGATTTGGTGAAGATACGCTGCGTATTATAGAAGAGGAACCGGAGCGTCTGGCTGAGATCAAAGGAATCAGTGAGCGAAAGGCGAGAGAGATCGCTGCGCAGATGGCGGAAAAATCCGAGATGCAGGATGCTATTATCTTTTTGTCCCAATATGGTATATCACTGGCTCTCGGAATCAAAATTTTCAATCAGTATGGCGATCATGTTTACCGCGTTTTACGCGAGAATCCTTATAAGATTGCGGAGGATATTCCGGGAGTCGGTTTTAAGACTGCCGATGAAATTGCAGCACGGGCGGGAATTCATGTGGATTCGGAATTTCGTATCCGAAGCGGTTTATATTATGTCTTGTCCCAGGCAGGTGCCCAGGGACATATCTATCTTCCGAAAAGCGTGCTGTTTGCCAGAGCGGAAGAAATGTTGGGGGTTCGTTCTGATGACATGGACAAATACCTGATGGATATGGCGATAGAACGAAAAGTAGTTCTGAAGGAGGAAACGGATTCGAACGGCGAACCGTATCCCATTGTTTATGTGAGCCAATTTTATTATCTGGAACTGAATACTGCCCGTATGCTCCATGAGTTAAATATCGTATGTGAGGATGACAGGGTGCAGGTGGCTCACAGAATCCGCAGGATTGAGGAAAACAGCGATATAGAGTTGGACGAGATTCAGCGGGAAGCCGTCGTGGAAGCTGTGTGCAACGGACTTCTGATTCTGACCGGAGGACCAGGTACCGGAAAAACAACCACCATCAATGCAATGATTCATTATTTTGCTTCAGAAGGGCTGGATATTCTGCTGGCGGCCCCGACAGGGCGTGCCGCAAAGCGAATGACGGAGGCTACCGGTTACGAATCGTGTACCGTTCACAGGCTTCTGGAATTATCTGGTGTTGTAGAGGAATCTTCGGCAAATGTGCGGTTTGAGCGGAATGCAGAAAATCCTTTGGAGGCGGATGTCATCATTATTGATGAGATGTCGATGGTAGATATTCATCTGATGCATGCTTTACTGGCTGCAATTCTCCCCGGAACCCGTCTGATTCTGGTTGGAGATATGAATCAGCTGCCAAGTGTGGGACCGGGGCGTGTTCTTCGGGATATGATCCGTTCGCGCTGTTTCAAAGTAGTGGAGTTGACAAAGATTTTCCGTCAGGCGGCAAAGAGCGATATCATTGTCAATGCCCATAAAATCCACGCGGGCGAGCAGATTGTATTGGATAATAAAAGTCTGGATTTTTTCTTTTTAAAGCGGTATGATGCAAATCTGATTCAGCAGGTGATTGTCACTTTGATTTTGAAGAAACTGCCTAAGTATGTGGATGCAGATCCTTTAGACATTCAGGTGTTGGCTCCGATGCGGAAAGGCGCACTGGGTGTAGAGAATTTGAATGGAATTCTGCAGCGTTACCTGAATCCTCCGGATCAGGAAAAGAAGGAAAAAGAAGTGGGAAATACCGTCTTCCGTGAGGGTGACAAAGTAATGCAGATCAAGAATAACTATCAGTTGGAATGGGAAGTGCGCGGTCAGTATGGAATTGCCGCAGAAAGAGGATTGGGTGTCTTTAACGGTGATCTGGGAATCATCCGACAGATTAATCCCTTTGCTGAATTATTGACTGTGGAATACGACGAACATCGTTTTGTCGATTATACATATAAACAACTGGATGAGCTGGAACTTGCCTATGCCACCACCATTCATAAGGCTCAGGGAAGCGAGTACCCTGCAGTTATTATTCCATTACTGGGCGGTCCCAGGATGCTGATGACCAGAAACCTGTTGTATACAGCAGTTACCCGGGCGAGAAAATGCGTTACTTTAGTAGGCAGTGATGTGACCTTTCAGGCGATGATTGACAATCATCAGGAAGAAAGCAGATATACCACGCTGGCAGAGCGGATTGCAGAGTTTTAAAATTCTTCTGAGTGTTTGTGCAAGAAGCAATTTTTAAACACACGCCTGCATGGAAGAATTAGAAATGAAATGGAAGAGAGTCATCGGGGAGAAAGGACTCGGATGAATTTACTGGATATTTTATATCCGAAGCGATGTGCTTTATGTGATAAAATTATTGATGACCGGGAGTATCCGGTTTGTTTTGTGTGCAGAAAATGGATTATGCCCATTGAGGGAGCACGATGTATGCATTGCAGTAAACCTTTGGACGGTGATACGGAGGAACTCTGCCTGGACTGCGGGCAGCAAAAGTTTTCTTATGACCAGGGGGTTGCTGCTTTTTTATATGAAGGAAGAATCAGAGAATCACTGATGCGGTTCAAGTACGGCGGAAGACAGGAATACGGACTGTTTTATGCAAAGATGCTGAATTTGTTCGCACAAAAATGGGTGGAACGATGGAAACCGGAAGTATTGATTCCAGTTCCTGTACATGCCGCAAAATTAAGGAAAAGAGGTTACAATCAGGCAGAGGTTTTAGCAAAGGAATTAAGCAAAATCTGGAAAATTCCCATGGACAGCCGCTGCATGAAAAGAGCCAAAAAAACAAGAGCCCAGAAAAATCTGGACAACAAAGAACGCAGAAAAAACCTAAAAGAAGCATTTAGAATGACTCATCCCGTAAAATACCGCCGTGTTTTAATTGTAGATGACATCTACACTACCGGAAGTACTGTGGATACCCTTGCAAAGCTTCTGAAAGAACATGGAGTGGAAAACGTATATTTTATAACGGTTTGTATCGGAAAGGGAATTTGACTTCAAAAATCAGGAGGGAAACGAATGAAAAAAAGGTTTGTTTTGATCGTGGTGCTAGGCGAGAACATTACTTTGAAGAGTCAATATATGGTGTTTTAGATGATTTTTAAAAGACTTCTCCTTATTTGTGAAGTAATGTATGTATCTTTTGAATCAGAGGTCAGGAAAAGAGTGACGGGGGAAGGTCTGCTGGAGTTCGCGCTGACTTCGGAGCGCGTCCGAAGATCCACTTGCTGTAAACACTTAGGTATGAGCCCATTGGCGATGAACTTAGTGAGAACGCAAGTTAGCTGAGGAGAAGCGCAGAAGCAAGCGAATCCCAGCAGACCTTCCCCTGCCGTTCTTTTCCGTCCGTCTTACAAAAAACTCTCCCCTCTTCACAGAGTTGTCACGGATTTTAATAGAAAATTTCTTTTCATAGCCTCCGATATATGGTACAATATTTCATATGAATTGTGGAAAATTTAGAAAAAAGGAGCAATTATGCTAAACAAAGAAAAAGTGCGGCTGATGACAAAACTGGCTCGCTATGAGCAAAAAGAGGAAAAAAGATACTTGAAAATCAGTAAATATTACCGCAGTGACTATATTGGAATCGCTCTGCTGAAGAACTTTTTTGCGTCCACAATTGCCTATATCCTTATTCTGATACTGGTCTTTTTGTATCGGATGGAAGCATTTATGCGCAATCTGAATGATTTGAATATTCGACCTATGATATTGGAAGCAGCTGCAGGGTATATGATTGTGCTGGCGATATATTCCGGCATTGTCTACACGGTTGCTTCTATTCGTTATACCAAAGCAAGAAAAAGCATGGAAGCGTACGACGGAACTTTAAAAAAGCTGGAAAAACTTTATGAAAAAGAGGAGCGGAATGATCGTTATAAAGAAGCGGGAGGTCGGAAGCGATGACAGTATTACTGGAAATAAAAGAAAAAATCATGCAGATATTTGGCAGATACAGTAGTTATATCCTGCCGGTATTGAAGTTTTTGCTGGCTTTTTTTGTGTTTTTTAATATTAATCATACATTAGGATATCTGAAACTGTTGGATAATATTTTTATCCTTTTAATTATATCACTGTTATGCGCAATTCTTCCTTTAAACACAATCGTAGTGTTTGGAGGAATTATGATTATAGCCCACACCTTTACACTTGGGATGGAAATTGGAGCAGTGACTCTGATTTTTTTTACACTGATGTATCTTCTTTATTTTCGCATTGTGCCAAAAGATGCGCTTGCGTTTGTGCTGGCCCCGGCAGCCTGTTCCATTGGCATGCCCTGTGCAGTTCCGATGGGATTGGGGCTTTTGAGGGAGCCGGTATCTGCGGTTTCAGCATGTATGGGAACAGTAACGTTCTATTATATGCAGGTGATAAAAGATGTTGTTGAACCATTAAAAGAGGCAAAAGAGCAGAACCTCCTGGAAAATATTCAGGCGCTGATCGGAGGCGTTCTGGAGAACCGTGAGATGTTTGTTGGGATGGTTGCGGGAGCAGCGGTGGTGATTATCATGGCGCTGATTCGAAAATTCAGCATCGATTATGCATGGTATATTGCGATTGCATTGGGAGCCGCCTGCTATATACTGCTGGCTGTCGGCGGAGCATTTTTTTTGCAGGCGGATTTTTCAGTTGGAGGCATTTTGCTTGGAACACTTGGTTCTTGTGTGATTGCTTTGATATTAGAGCTTTTCTGTTTTCATGTGGATTACAAAAAGACAGAATTCTTGCAGTATCAGGATGATACATATGTATATTATGTAAAAGCGGTTCCTAAAATTGCGGTAGATGGAAAAGCAGAGAAGATAAGAAACAGAGCAAAAGGAACTTACGTGAGGGAACAATCAGGCAGAGCCGAGAGGGATTACCGGGAGCATACAAAAGAAGGGCAGAACTTACAAGGATCTCCCACTGAAGCAAATCTGAACTGGCAGGAAGAAGAGCAGGCAGTGACAGCGTTTTCTGAGATTGATTTAGCGGAAAAACTGGAAGAATCTCTGAAGCATCTGAGGTGAACAGGAAAATCGAAGAAATCAGGAAAAACAGAATACAATTTTAGAGAAAGGAAGTGATGAGATGGACGAGTTTATTACCTGGCTGAAAATGCAGCTTGAAAGTTCAACATTTTCGTTACGGCCTCCTAAGAATATTGAATTTATTGATATTGTGCAGATATTGATTATTGCATATTTTGTGTATCATTTGATTTTGTGGGTAAAACATACGAGGGCATATCTGCTTTTAAAAGGAGTTATATTAATCTGTGTCTTTGTACTTGCAGCAGGGGTCTTCCATATGGATGTAATCATGGAGATATTTAAGATGGTGAGTGTAGCGGCACTTACTGCTGTGGTTATTATCTTCCAGCCTGAACTTCGGCGGGTGTTGGAACAGCTTGGCGACAGGAATTTTTTCGATTCTCTTGTGTCATTGGGAACTACGAATGTGGAAGATAATCTGAGATTTGATGACCAGACATTAAATGAACTGGTACGTGCCAGTTTTGAGATGGGAGAGGTAAAGACAGGGGCATTAATTGTAATAGAGCAGAATATTTCTCTGTCGGATTATGAGAAGACGGGAATTCCAATTGATGCAGTGCTGACAGGGCAGTTGCTGATCAATATTTTTGAACATAATACACCTCTTCATGACGGTGCAGTGATTGTAAGAAATAACAGAGTGTCGGCGGCGACCTGTTACCTTCCGCTGTCAGATAATATGGCATTGAACAAAAATCTGGGAACAAGACACCGTGCAGGTGTTGGAATTAGTGAAATCAGTGATTCTCTTACAATTATTGTCTCCGAGGAGACAGGAAAAGTGTCTTATGCTTTGAATGGAGAGTTGTTTACGGGTGTAACGCCAAGTGAATTGAAGGAACAATTGTATAAGATACAGAAATTATCTGTGCAGCAGGAGAATTCCAGATTCAAGCGGTGGAAAGGACGGGTGAAACATGAAGAAGTTTCTGACAAATAATTGGGCTTTGAAGATTCTTTCCATCATTGTTGCGGTGTTGATTTGGTATCTGGTAGTACAAGTCAGTAATCCTTATACACGGCAGCCTTATGATGTGCCGGTGGAGATTTTGAACGAATCTTACATTGTGTCGGGGAAAAAGACGTTTCGCATTGATGATCAGTACCGCACGTTGCGGGTAACTGTTGGAGCGAATCAAAGCACACTTAAAAAGTTGGATGTATCGAAAATCAGGTTGACTGCGGATTTAACTCAGATTGTAGATATGACATCTTCTCCCGTCTATGTTCCGGTCAATGTATCTGTGGATCTTACTGGCATAGATGAAAAGAACATAACGTTATCCAGAACTACGATTCCGATTACAATAGAAGATATTGAGAATGCCACATTTGATGTGGAAGCAGATTGTGAAGGCAAACCGGGAAGCGGTTACGAAGTGGGAACGGTTTCCTTAAATCCAGCCACGGTAAATATATCAGGACCAGAGTCTATTATTGATATTATTGGAAGAGTGGTGGCGAAAATTAATGTAAACGGTATGAAAGAAGATGGAATTGAGACGGCCGAATTTAAAATATATGATAAAAACGGTACGGAATTTACAGAAAAAACCATGGATTATCTGACCTTTGATAATGGAATGACTCCGCAGATCAATGCTGAAATTTCTTTATGGAAAAAGCGTGAGAAAGTAAAAATAAGGGTGGAATACAGCGGGGAGCCTGCTCAGGGATTCCAGGTTGGGGAAGTGACAGCTACGCCGTCAGAAGTGACCGTAGTTGGAAGTCAGGAAGCCTTAGATGAATTGGCGGAAGCCGGTAATGTGATTACAATTCCGGGAGAACTGGTTAATATTGATTATGCCAGTCAGGACAGGGATGACTTTTCCATCGACTTAATGAAAGATAAGGTGTTGGATGAGACCAAGATCAGAGTTGCGGAAAATACATCTGCGATTAAGGTTGTAGTAACTGTTCTGCCGAATGGAAGTCAGGAGTTTCTGATGGATGTAGAACAGATACAGAAGATGAATCTGGCAGAGGATTTGACTTTATCCTATGATCAGTCCACCGTTCCTATTCGTATTAAGGCATCTGATCATAATTTGGATCAATTTGATCCGGCAGCAATGGTACAGGCATCTATAGATTTGTCCAATAAGGGAGAGGGTGATTACCCGGTAACGGTGAACGTGAGTCTGCCGGAGGGATATGAACTGGTAGATCGGGTTTCAACAGTCGTTCATCTCAAGAAAAAAGCGGAGGTCACAAAGACGGATGGAGATTGAGACGGATCGGATTTCTTAGAACAGCAAGGTGTAACATTCAGTAACAAAACAGGAGGAGTATTATGGTCAGTAAAAAGGTAGTGATAGTCAATCCGTCGGGTCTCCATTTGAGACCTGCCGGTATTCTGTGTAATAAGGCGATGAGTTATAAATCACTGATTACATTCGAATATAAAGAGCGGGAAAGGACAGGAACGGCAAATGCAAAAAGTGTTTTGAGCGTATTGGGGGCATGTGTAAAAACTGGTGATGAAATAGAACTTTGCTGTGACGGAGAAGATGAAAATGAGGCTTTAGAGGCTTTGGTTCAGGCAATAGAGAGTGGGTTAGGAGAATAGGAGATATGCGGTTAAGAAAAGGAATCAAGAAGGTAAGTGTGGTTATCATGTCCACACTTACCATTTGTGTTTCGGCGGAAATGTCGGTTTGTGCCGCTGTAAATAATGGGAATGTTTGTACAGTAGAATCAAATACTTGGAAAGGATGGCCTCAGGCTCCGGATATATCCTGCGGAACCGGGGTATTGATGGATGCCGGAACGGGACAGATTTTATATAATAAAGGAATGGATGATCAGCGGTATCCTGCCAGTATTACAAAAGTTATGACTTCGTTGGTAGCTATAGAGAACAGTAATTTGGATGCTCAGGTTACTTTTACTGAGACAGGTATGGCAGATGCTTACTCGGGAAGTTCCAATATTATCCCACAGTTGGGCGAAACATTTACCATGGAGCAATGTATCTATATGATCATGCTCAAATCAGCCAATGATGTTTCCACACAGGTTGCAGAAACGATAGGCGGAAGTGTTGAGAATTTTATTGATATGATGAATCAGAAAGCTGCTGAACTGGGGTGTACAAATACACATTTTAACAATGCAAGCGGTTTGCCAGATGAAAATCATTATACTTCAGCTCATGATATGGCGTTGATTGCACAGGCAGCACTGCAGAATGAGACATTCCGGCAGGTAGTATCTACTCCGCACTATGTGGTACCGTCTACCAATCTTTCGGGAGCAAGGGATTATACCAATCATCATAAAATGATGTTGGATGGTGAAAGATGGTATTATGACGGCTGTATTGGAGGTAAGACTGGTTATACGGACGCCTCTTTAAGTACATTGGTGACATTTTCAAGCAGAGATGGAATGGATCTGATTGCCGTAGTGATGTACGGGTTGGGTGATGATGCGGTGTATGAGGACACAAGACAGCTTTTGGATTATGGATATGCGAATTTTAAGAGGACTGAGGAAGGAATGGTACAGACCGTTGATGGTAAGTATGTCTATGAGAATCAGATATTGACGGAAGCGGAATATCAGGAAGCAATTGCTACACCGACACCAACCGAAGAACCGATAGAGGTCACGGATAAAACAAATTTTACCAATGAGGAAGTTACAAAGCAAGAGCAGACGGAAAGAAGGGCTGGATTGGGAGTATATATTACAATCGGCGTTTTGGCAGCTCTCATTTTGCTTGGTATTATTTTGATTATTGTAAGTGCTGTACATCAGAAGAAAAGGAGAAGACAATGAAATACGATTATCTTATAGTAGGTGCAGGATTGTTTGGTGCGGTAGTTGCACATGAATTGGCAGAGCAGGGAAAATCGGTTTTAGTGATTGACAAAAGAGATCATATAGCAGGGAATATTTATACGGAAGAGATAGAAGGAATTCAGGTCCATAAGTATGGAGCACATATCTTCCACACGTCAGATAAAAAAATATGGGACTATGTGAATCGGTTTGCGGAATTTAATCATTATATTAATTCACCGATTGCTGTATATAAGGATGAACTTTATAATCTTCCGTTTAATATGAATACGTTCAGTAAAATGTGGAATATTCGTACTCCCAAGGAGGCGAGAGAGATTATTCAGAGACAGATTAAGGAATTGGATATCAGGGAACCGGGTAATCTGGAAGAACAGGCATTGTCCCTGGCAGGAAAAGATGTTTATGAGAAACTGATTAAAGGCTATACAGAGAAACAATGGGGCAGAGATTGTAAAGAACTGCCGGCATTTATTATTAAAAGACTGCCTTTCCGGTTTACCTATGACAACAATTATTTTAATGACAGATTCCAGGGAATTCCGGTCGGGGGTTATACAAAGATTGTTGAGCGGATGTTGGAAGGCATCGAAGTGCGCACAAATACAGATTTCTTTGAGTTTCGTAAAGAAAATCCGGATATAGCGGAAAAAATAGTATTTACCGGAATGATTGATGCATACTTCGGATATCAGCTTGGGGCATTGGAATATCGCTCAGTGCGGTTTGAAACAGAAGTGTTGGATTGTGATAATTATCAGGGGAATGCAGTTGTTAATTACACAGAACGGGAAGTTCCATATACCAGGATTATTGAACATAAACATTTTGAATTTGGAAAACAGCCGAAAACGGTGATTTCCAGAGAGTATTCTTCTGAATGGAAAGTCGGGATGGAACCTTACTATCCGGTAAATGATGAGAAAAATAATTGTCTCTTTGCACAATATCAAAAATTGGCAGAGAAGGAGAAAAATGTCATTTTCGGAGGACGTCTCGGTAATTATAAGTATTATGATATGGACAAAGTGATAGCTGTGGCCTTGGAAACAGTAAACCAGAAACTTACCTGCTAAGCAAGAATTTACCTGTTGTTTACTTGACATTTGTTTGTTATAATATCGGAGATATACAAAGGGATAAAACTGTGGTCAGTCGGAAAAGTTGAATGACTACATCATAATTTGCGCAAGGGAAGGATAAAAATGCAGGGTAATATCATTGACGAAAAGAGAATAGAAAATAAGGATCTATTATGGTTGATATCAATCCAGCAGAATTGAAAAACTCACCATTTGTTTTCAGCGAGATTTTTAAGGATACTGCACAGGTATGGGAACCAAAGAGCAGTACGAAGCGTCTGGAAGAAGGAACGCTTGTGAGTCCTCCATTGGAAGATCTTGCACCATTTTTAAGCAAGGAAGAACTGTTAAGGAACATGTACATTAAGCCGATTGAGGAGCAGTGAAAAGGCATGCAAAAAAGAACGATTGAAAGAGCTATTATAACCGGTGGAACAGGTGCGATAGGGATGGCACTTATAGAAGAACTGGTAAACCAGGGTGTGGAAGTGTTGGTTTTCTGCCGGAAAAATTCCGAGAGAAACGACAGAATTCCCAGGCATCCTATGGTAAGTATCTTGGATTGTGATTTAAGCCAGTTAGGAGAGGTGCAGAACACAACAGGAAAGCAGTATGATGTGTTTTATCATTTTGCATGGCAGGGAACGACAGGCGAGTCACGGAATCAAATGATGCTTCAAAATCAGAATGTAAAATATGCTCTGGAGGCGGTAAAAGCAGCAAAACGTTTTGGCTGCCATATCTTTATCGGCGCCGGCTCCCAGGCGGAGTATGGAAGAGTTGAGGGAAAACTGAAAGCTGATACGGCGGTATTTCCGGAAAACGGATATGGTATGGCGAAGCTTTGTGCAGGACAGATGACCAGAGTACTGGCTGAACAATTGGGCATAGAACATATATGGGTGAGGATATTAAGTGTATATGGACCGTATGATGCCAAAAATAGTATGGTGATGTCAACGATTCATAAGCTTCTGCGCGGAGAGGTTCCGCAATTTACAAAGGGTGAGCAGCTCTGGGATTATCTATACAGCAAGGATGCGGCTGTGGCCTTTTGGCTTCTGGCAGAGCGGGGGATTGATCAGAAGGTCTATGTACTAGGAAGCGGACAGGTTTCCAGACTCTCAGAATATATAGGGTCGATCAGAGATGTGGTGAGGCCGGGAGCACCCCTTGCGATTGGGGTGCTCCCTTATGGAAAAAAACAGGTTATGTATTTATGTGCGGATAGTGAGGAACTAAAAAAAGATGTGGGTTTCGTACCGGAAGTAGGATTTTCACAGGGGATTCAAAAGGTAGTAGAATGGTACAAAACCATTATCAAAGAGGAAGAATTATAATATTCTAGATAGCAGAAATAGAAAAATGACGGGTCCAGCTGCCTGCTTTTAGAGTGTGTCTGAAAATTGCTTTCTGCAAGTTTGCAGGAATAAATTTTCAGACACGCTGTAGGGCAGTTGGGCTTTTTTTGTTCATCATTTCAAACATAGCAAAGAGAAAACGTTGATTTTATAGAGAAAGAATGATAAAATCATACGGAACATTGTAATTTTTGGGATACCGTATAAAAGGAGATAAGCATAATGAAAGCTGTAATATTAGCCGGTGGTTTTGGAACAAGAATTTCTGAGGAATCGGAGTTTAAGCCGAAGCCAATGATTGAGATTGGCGGAAAGCCGATTCTCTGGCATATTATGAAAGAATATTCTTATTACGGAATCAATGAATTTATCATTTGTGCAGGATATAAACAATATGTGATTAAAGAGTGGTTTGCCGACTACTTTATTCACAACAGTGATATTACCTTTGATTTCACACAGGGAAACAAGATGATTGTACATAGGGAATATTCGGAACCGTGGAAAGTTACGGTTGTTGATACAGGTCTGAATACAATGACTGGAGGCAGGATTAAAAGAATTCAGCCTTACGTTGGCAACGAACCATTTTTTATGACCTATGGTGATGGTGTATGTGATGTTGATCTGATGAAGCTTGGGGAATTTCATCAGACACATGGAAAGATTGCTACATTAACATCGGTTAATGTGACGCAGCGTTTTGGTGTTCTAGATATAGCAAAAGATAATACGATAAGAGCATTTCGGGAAAAATCGAATGATGACGGAAGCAGAATTAATGCAGGATACATGGTGTTGAATCCTGAAATTTTCGATTATATAGAAGGCGATAGTACTGTTTTTGAGAAAGAACCTCTGCAGAAACTGGCAGAGGAGGGAGAGTTGGTTTCTTACTGTCATAATGGATATTGGCAGTGTATGGATACCAAGAGAGAAAAGGATAAACTGGAAGAACTTTGGGCGATAAATCAGGCCCCTTGGAAAAAATGGAAAGATTAACCCGAGACAGGAGGAATTATGCATAGTTTGGATTTTTATAAAAATAAAAAAGTGCTTATTACCGGTCATACAGGTTTCAAAGGTTCCTGGCTTTGTAAAATCCTCATTGATGCGGGGGCAAAAGTGACTGGATATTCATTGAATCCGCCTACTGCTCCAAATTTGTTTGAGATTATAAAAATCGGAGACTCTATGAACTCGGTCATTGGAGACGTCCGGGATTTAAAGCATTTGAATCAGGTGTTCGATGAGGTTCAGCCGGAAATTGTCCTTCATCTGGCTGCACAGCCGATTGTAAGAGAGTCGTATAAAAATCCGGTGTATACGTACGAAACGAATGTTATGGGAACCGTAAACATCTGTGAGTGTGTGCGGACACATGCATGTGTAAAATCCTTTTTAAATGTGACCACGGATAAGGTTTATGAGAATAAAGAGTGGGTCTGGGGATACCGGGAGCATGAAGCTTTGGATGGATATGATCCATATTCCAACAGTAAGTCCTGTTCGGAACTGGTGACGCATAGTTATATTCATTCCTTTTTTGAAGCAGATGGAACAGCAGTATCTACAGCAAGAGCGGGTAATGTGATTGGAGGCGGTGATTTTGCAAATGACCGTATTATTCCAGACTGTGTCAGAGCAGCGATAGAGAAGCAGCCAATCATTGTCCGGAACCCGTATTCTACAAGACCATATCAGCATGTATTGGAGCCGCTGGCCGCTTATTTGATGATTGCAGAGAAACAGTATAACGATAAAAGTTATGCGGGATTTTATAATGTAGGACCGGATGAAAAAGATTGTGTTACAACAGGAGAGCTGGTCGATTTGTTCTGTAATACCTGGGGGGAAGGGAGCTGTTGGGAAAATCGTTTTGACGGAGGTCCCCATGAAGCGAACTTCCTGAAATTAGACTGTTCAAAATTAAAGAATGTTTTTGGATGGAAACCGAAACTGGGTGTGAGTGAAGCGATTCAGATGACGGTGGAGTGGACGAAATGCTGGATGTCCGGTGGGGACATTGAGGCGTGTATGGAACAACAAATACGGACTTTCTTTGAAGAATAAGAAAAATGGGACAAGATTTGGTGAGGAGTAATGAGATGTTTGAAAAAATGACAGAGAAACAGGCAAGAGAAGAGATTTTATTGGCGGTAAAAGAATATTGTGATACCTTTCACAATAAGAAGCAATATAAAGAGGGAGATCGGATTCCGTATGCATCACGGGTATATGACAGTGAAGAGATGTCTAATTTGGTAGACAGTTCTTTGGAATTCTGGCTGACTTCGGGCCGCTATACGGATCAGTTTGAAAAACAGTTGGGTGAGTATCTAGGCGTGAAGTATGTGAGTCTGGTGAATTCCGGCTCATCAGCTAATTTGCTTGCATTTATGGCACTGACTTCACCATTGCTTGGTGACAGGAGAATATGCAGAGGAGATGAGATTATTACAGTAGCCTGTGGATTTCCGACAACGGTAGCACCGGCTATTCAGTATGGCGCAGTTCCGGTATTCGTGGATATGACAATTCCGCAGTATAATATTGATGTGGATCTGCTGGAGCAGGCACGTTCTGAGAAAACGAAGGCGGTTATGATTGCTCATACATTGGGAAATCCATTTGATTTGGAGAAAGTGAAAAGATTCTGCGAAAAATATCAGTTATGGTTGATTGAGGATAACTGCGATGCGTTGGGGTCCCGGTATACAATAGACGGTGTGGAAAAATTTACGGGAACAATCGGAGATATTGGTACTTCCAGTTTTTATCCTCCGCACCATATGACAATGGGAGAAGGCGGTGCTGTATATACTGCGAATCCGTTATTAAATAAGTGTATCCGTTCTTTCAGAGATTGGGGACGGGATTGTGTATGTCCATCCGGCCGTGATAATCTGTGCGGGCATCGGTTTGATCGACAGTATGGAGAACTTCCTTTGGGATATGATCATAAATATGTCTATTCCCATTTCGGATATAATTTAAAGGCAACAGATATGCAGGCTGCCATAGGATGCGCACAGCTCAAAAAATTCCCGTCATTTGTTGAAAAACGCCGTCATAATTTTGAGCGTTTGAAGGAGAAACTTGCAGGACTGGAGGAGAAAATCATCCTTCCAGAGGCAGAGGAACACTCAAGACCAAGCTGGTTTGGGTTCCTGATTACTTGTAAGGAAGGCGTCAGCAGAAACCAGGTTGTAGAGTATATTGAGAAGCAGGGAGTGCAGACCCGTATGTTATTTGCGGGGAACCTGGTTAAGCATCCATGTTTTGATGAGATGAGAGAAAGCGGCGAGGGATATCGCGTGGTCGGTAATTTGAATGTGACGGATCGGATTATGAAAGATACTTTTTGGGTAGGTGTCTATCCGGGTATGAGCGATGAGATGATTGACTATATGGCGAAGACGATTCGTACAGCTGTTGAAAGATAGGGAAGAGGAATTGGAAAAGCTGATAAAAAAGATCGTGGCAGTATTGCCGTTGTCAATAACAGATGAAAAAGTGACAGTATTGTGTGAATTTATAAAATTCGGCCTTGTTGGTATTTCCAATACCGTGATTTCCTATGTTGCCTATGTGGTTTGCGTTTATGTCGGTATCCATTATTTTGGAGCCAATGCGATCGGTTTTGTAATAAGTGTGCTGAACTCCTTTTACTGGAATAATAAGTATGTTTTTACCTGTCAGGAGGGCCAGAAACGGTCCTGGCTTCCTGCGTTGCTTAAGACATTTGTTTCTTATGGCACTACCGGAATTGTACTGGCATCGCTGCTTTTGTATCTGTGGGTGGATGTGCTTGGGATATCAGAATATCTTGCACCGTTATTAAATTTAATTATAACGATTCCGCTGAATTTTGTGTTGAATAAATTATGGGCATTTAAGACAAAAGACAATACTTAGGTTATGTTTAGAAGGATGAGAAGATGAAAAAAATTAGTATACTGGTTCCGTGTTATAATGAAGAAGAAAATGTAATTCCGCTCAGCAATGCGTTGGTCGAGATGCTTCAAAGGGATTTGCCGGCTTATGATTATGAAATTGTGTTTATTGATAATTGTTCAAAAGATTCAACGAGGGATAAACTGCGGGTGATTTGCCGCAAAAACCCCAAGATCAAAGCAGTACTCAACGCTAAGAACTTTGGGCAGTTTAACTCGCCGTATTATGGAATGCTTCAGACTACCGGGGATTGTGTGGTATTGATGTGCTGTGATTTTCAGGATCCCATAGAGATGGTACCGGAATTCGTGAAATCCTGGGAGGAGGGATATAAAATTGTATCCGCAATTAAAACGACAAGTAAAGAGAATAAGATTATGCGGTTCCTGCGGAGCTGCTACTATAAATTGATCAAGAAAATGTCAGATGTTGAACAGATTGAACATTTTACTGGTTTCGGTTTATATGACCGCTCTTTCATCGAGGTACTCAGAGAATTGGATGATCCGACTCCTTTTTTGAGAGGGATTGTTGCGGAATTGGGATATAAAAGAAAAAATATTGCGTACGAACAGCAGAAAAGGCGTGCAGGTAAGACACATAATAACTGGTATTCTTTATATGATGCCGCGATGCTGAGCTTTACTTCATATACAAAGATAGGTCTTCGTATCGCAACAATAGGCGGATTTTTATGTGCAGGTATTAGTTTTGTCATTGCAATCATTTATTTGTTATACAAGCTGACACACTGGTATTCGTTTTCAGCCGGAGTTGCTCCACTGATCATAGGACTTTTTATGATGGGAGGAATTCAATTGTTCTTTGTGGGATTGCTTGGCGAATATATTATGAGTATCAACACCAGGGTGATGAAGAGACCGTTGGTGGTGGAAGAAGAGCGAATTAATTTTTAAACAGTTGCCCGGAGGAAATCTGCATATTATGATTTCTTCCGGGCAATCTGCATGTAGGATTTTGACAAGATCAATGGCAGGAGACTGAAAATTAGTCATGAGGAATCCTTTCTTTTTAGTTTAGTGGATTATTGTTGTGGTGACTTTATTTTACATCAAAAATGAAAGAGATTCCTTATATTTTGGACATTTTTTAAAGTTGTTTATAATCCAACGGGGCTATGAAAAGTGACGGTGGATAAAACTGCGGAAACTCAAGAATTTACCTGTTGTTTACCTGACATTTATTTGCTATAATATCGTTGAAATACAATGATGATAAAGCCGTGATCATTCAGAAACTGTTATGAAGTTTGAACAAATTGAATGGTTACGTAATAATATGCACAGAGGAAGGATAAAAATGCAGGAAAATGTCATCGACGAAAAAAAAATCGAGAATAATGAGCTGAGTGAAAAGCAGGTTCGGCTTTTGGCGGAGCAAGTAGAGGATGTTCAGAAAGATAAGAACTCAGGTGATAAATTGCGGAATATCTTAAAGGTTACCGGAACAGTACTGACTGTAATACTTGTTCTTTTCTCTATACTCATTTATCGAAGCGTAAAATGGATGCTCAGGACCTGGAGTAATCTCAGTATGGAAGAAATTGTTTTTCATCTGAAATCACCGTTACAGGGGACAGACAGTGATTTGATTTGGGGGTATATTGGTTCTTGCCTGGCGGTAAGCATTTTGGCAACTGCAATTGTTGTGATATTTTTTGTATGGATTCGCCATAACAAGAAAATTTATTATACAACGATGTCTTTATCATGCATTGTGTCTGTTTTGTTGGGCTATTTTTCAATTCGATATGCATGGAATACTCTGGAGGTTTCCGGCTATGTGAGCGATCAAAATACATATTCAAGTTTTATTGATGAGCATTATGCAGATCCTTCAATGATAGATATTGCCTTTCCGGAGGAAAAACGTAATTTGATTTATATTTTCCTCGAGTCTATGGAGAATACTTATGCAAGTCAGGAAGCAGGGGGAGCATTTGAACAAGACCGGATTCCTGAATTGACGAAATTGTCACTTGAGAATGAGAATTTTTCAGGTGCAGAAAATTGTCTGAACGGGGGATATGCACTGAAAGGTTCAACCTGGACCATGGCAGCCTTGTTCTCTCAGACAACAGGAATGCCGTTATTGATTCCAATAGATATGAATGCTATGAGTACACAGGATGTATTTATGCCCGGCGTGACTTCTCTTGGGGATATTCTGGAACGGGAAGGCTATCAACAGGCATTTGTGCTTGGATCGGATGCTACTTTTGGAGGAAGAAGATTATATTTTGAGCAGCACGGTAATTATGATATCTATGATTATAATTATTCCATAGAGAATGGTGAGATCCCGGGAGATTACCATGTGTGGTGGGGGTATGAGGATGAAAAGCTTTTTGAACATGGAAAAGCAAGACTGAATGAACTTGCTGCTTCAGGAAAACCATTTAACTTTACTATGTTAACGGTTGATACCCATTTTGAAGATGGGTATCCGTGTTCATTATGTGAAGACCAGTTTGACGATCCGTATTCTAATGTTATGGCATGTTCCAGTAAGCAAGTTTCGGAATTTGTTGCATGGATTCAGCAACAACCTTTTTATGAAAATACAACAATTGTGATTTCAGGTGATCACCTTACGATGGACAGTGATTATTGTGAGGATATTGATTCTTCTTATGAACGCAAAGTATATACCACTTATATTAATGCGCCTATTCAGCCTGAGAGGACAACCTATCGTGAATTCTGTACTTTTGACGCTTTCCCTACAACTTTGGCAAGTCTGGGAGTTCAGATTGACGGAAATCGGTTAGGCTTGGGAACAAATCTGTTTGCGGATATGGATACATGGACAGAAGTTTATGGATATGAGAATTTGAACAGGGAATTGACTAAAAAGTCTGAAGTTATGGAAAAACTGACGGAGGATATCATAACTGTTACCGCTGATCTTTCTATAGAAGGTGATGCAGAAGATACAGGAACTTTTGAAGTTATGGTTCAAAACTTGGAATGTGGAAGAGAAATTAAGGAAATCAAAGGATGTGTATGGACGGATGAAGAGAAGAAGGATCAGCAGTGGTATGATGGTGAAAAGAAGCCCGATGGTTCTTATGTGATTTCGGTTCCGGTAGCGGATTTTAATTATAAGAGCGGTATTTATAATGTTCATGTTTACATGGAGACGGAATCGGGAGTGCAGTTACTTGTCGGTACTGTAAATACAACAGTAGGAGAAGGGGAGCTTTCTGAAGTTCCGACGCCTGCCATTTGTGCTGAGGTGGATGTCAAACCATATGATTACAAAACAGGGAAATTCGAAGTAGTGGTGGATCAGCTTATGACGGATGAAAATATTCAGTCCGTTCGTTGTGCAGTGTGGTCGGCGGACGATCAGAGCGACTTGAAATGGTATGAAGCACAGAAAAGACAAGACAGTTCTTATCTGATGAAGGTTTGGGCAAGAGATTTTTATTATCAGGAGGGTGACTATCATATCCATATTTATATCATTGATGAACAGGGAGATACACAGATGATCTGCGAAACGCAAGGAAGCATAGGCTGAGAACAGTGTTAAACACCGTTAAGGAAAACGTAAGGAGGTATTAATACTATTTAAAGGGTGTTTTGGGAATGAGTATGCTATAATATGACGCGAGGCTTGTTAATAAAAAGACTGTTAGGCGGGGAGGAGGATTTACTTGAAACGTGCAAGAGTAGCAGCATTTTGTATTGTTCTGGCGTTGTGTTTCAATGGATGTACGGAAAAACAAAAGCATACGGACAAAAGTAATCGTGTTTCGGACGGCAAGGTTGTGTCTGATGTGCCGCAAGCCAGCGGAGAGGGAAGCCCTTCAACTGAACAGATAGATTTGACAAAAAGTAAAGAGTACAAAGTTGGTGAGACTATTAACATAGCGTCTGATGGTAAGGAATATGAGTTGCTGATTGAAAAGGCAGAATATACGGAGAAAAGAGATGAATATACTCAGGATCCGGAGTATGTAGTTTTGATTACATATACATATAGGAATTACTCGAATGAGACACTGCTGATAGATGATATGCGTTTTCAATTAATGGATTCAACACAGAAAGAGTTATATGAGTCTTATTATTTTGCGGAGATTCAGATACCGCAGCCGTTGGAGAAAGGAGAAGAATGCACAGCACAGGTAGCCTATGCTATGGAGGAGAAAGCACAGGATTTTCTGTTGGTATATCGAGATACAGTATACAGTGAGATTGCGCCAGTTAAAATTATGATAGATGATATAAAATAATCAGGATAGGAGGATGACTAGAATGAGAAAGAAAATAGAGATGCTTTTAATGTCTGGGGCTTTAGTTCTGGCACTACCAATAACAGTATCAGCATCAGCAGGAATGCCTGAAGTTCAGGCGGCAGATTTGGAAACCCCACAGTCGGAAGTATTGGAACAGCCAATACTGGAAAAGATTAACGGGAATACCTATTTGGTTTATTCAGATGGGACTCATTATACAGGGTGGTATCAAACGGTCGAGGGAAAGATGTATTTTGATCCGGTGCAGGATGGAGCAGCGTTGGTTGGTCTGAACAAAATTGACCATAAGGCATATGTTTTTAATGATAATGGGATACTTTATACTGGAGCAGGAACGCCGTTAATAGGAGAGAAAAAGTATTGGCTGAATACGGATGGTTCTTTGAACAGCGGATGGCTCTATTTGGACAACTGGAAGATGTATTTTGATGAAGAGACTTACGAAGCAAAGGTTGGGTTAAGGACGATTGAGGGAAAGCGTTACATATTTGATGATAATGGGGTAATGCAGTCCTATGCCGGAACGCCTGTGATTAACGGTAGAAAGTATTGGTTCAGCGAAGATGGATCCTTACGTACCGGATGGCTGAATCTGGGAAATTGGAAGATGTATTTTGATCCGGATACCTGTGAGGCAAGAGTCGGATTGTCCGCGGTCGGAGAAAAACGATATATATTTGATAATAACGGAGTGATGCAGTCCTATGCTGGAACGCCTGTAATTAATGGTAGAAAGTATTGGTTCAGCGAAGATGGGTCCTTACGTACCGGATGGTTGAATCTGGGGAATTGGAAGATGTATTTTGATCCGGATACCTGTGAAGCAAGAACTGGATTGTCCGCGGTTGGAGAAAAGCGTTACATATTTGATGATAACGGAGTGATGCAGTCTTATGCCGGAACGCCTGTGATTAACGGAAAAAAGTATTGGTTCAGTGAAGATGGATCTTTGCGTAGCGGATGGTTGAATCTGGGGAATTGGAGGATGTATTTTGATCCAAATACCTGTCAGGCAAGAATTGGATTGTCTGTGGTAGAAGGAAAGCGATATATGTTCGATAATAATGGAGTGATGCAGTCCTATGCAGGTACTTCTGTGATTAACGGAAAAAAATATTGGTTCAGTGAAGATGGCTCTCTACATACTGGCTGGTTGGAACTTGAAGGGTGGAAAATGTATTTCGATCCGGATACCTGTGAAGCAGCTATCGGAGTGCAAAATATCGGAGGGAAAAATTATGCCTTTGATAAGAATGGAGTTCTCATAACTGGAAACGGAACGCAGGTAGTAAATGGAAAGAAATACTGGATTAATGCGGATGGTTCTGTTGAGACGGGCTGGAAAACATTGGGAGGGTGGACTTTTTATTTTCATCCGGAAACTGGAGAAGCAGCAACAGGAATAACCACGATTGGAGGAAAGAGATACTTATTTGATCAAAATGGAGTCTGGCTGACAGGAAGCGGAACTGTGGAGATCAATGAGAAAAAATATTGCTTTCAATCAGATGGAACGGTTGTAACTGGTTGGGTAAATATAGGTAATTGGGTCATGTATTTTAATCCGGTTACCGGAGAAGCCGCAACTGGAATGACTGTGATAGACGGAAAGCAGTACTACTTTGATAAAAATGGAGTAAGGACATCCGGTTCTCAGTTTATCAACGGAAAACAGTATTATTTTGGGGCGAATGGAGAACTTCTCAGAAGAACATGGGTGATTGTTAATGGTGAAAAAATATATGTTGACGGTAATGGAGTAGGTCTTACAGATTTGTCTGCACAATATCCAGGTCCATATAAATTGGTGGTTGATCGTACAAATTGTGTGGTGACTGCCTATGCCAAGGACTCTTTGGGGAGATATACGATTCCGGTTAGGTCGATGGTATGTTCTGTTGGACTAGCTGCTACGGAAACTCCCACAGGAACTTACTATACTTCTGCAAAGTTCAAATTGAAGGAGTTGATGGGACCGTCTTGGGGTAAATGGGCGACGAGAGTAGTAGGAGGAATATATTTCCATTCGGTAGCAACCAGTAGTGCAACAGATCCGACCCATGCAGTACCAGCAGGCGAATATAATAAGTTGGGACGTCCGGCATCTCATGGTTGTATCCGTTTATGTGTGAGAGATGCAAAATGGATTTATGATCATTGTGGATTGGGAACTCAGGTTCAGATCGGTGACAATTATTCAATGCCGTTTGGAAAGCCAACATTACCTAAAATATCTGGAAGCGTTGACCCAACCGATCCAGCAGTTTAATATAAGTTTAGCGTGTGGAATCTTTTAGGGTTCCACACGTTGTGGTTAAGGAGGAAATATGAAGAAATTGGAAAAAGTAAAAAAGATTATTGCCGTAGTTTTATGTTTGTGTATGATGATTACAGGTATGGTCTCTGTAAAAGCAGAAACGTCGGGTAATACAGAAACTATACATTCCGTGGAAAGCGGAGAGGATAATTCCAATGTAGATATTTCTGTCGGATATGTTTTCGAATCCCCGACGGAAGATGGAAAAGATGTATTTATTCAGTTGGATGAACAAAATATGAATTTTTCTGAGGTAGTATTGACGGTTAGATTGGGAGAGGAAGAACGCAGAGTTGCAGTAGACACCTTGATTGAGAATGTTGCTGCATTTCATTTGCAGAAAGAGGATATATTGGTAAGTATTTCAGGCTTGGCAGATGGAGAGAAATTCGTGTCGGAGTTGTTATCATTGGAAGCGGAAAGCGGACAGGAAGTGTCCGATGCGGAAGGGATGGAAGAGTATTCGGAAAGCGAGATGATAGGTCAAAGTATTGTTGACAATGCGCAGGAAGATGTGAATGCAATTGGAGATGCGTTTAGACAGGTCTCCCAAGATACACTATCTGTATATGGAAGGGTAAGAAAAAATCCTGTGGTAGTAATAGATCCAGGTCATAGTAAAAAATCGTCAGGAACATATAAGACTTGGGATGGGATTACTTATCATGAAGAGGATTTAACAATGAAAATTGCTGCTTATACGAAAGCGGCATTGGAAAGGTATGGAAATATTACGGTCTATTTGACGAGGGATGAGAGTGGAAATCCAAGTTTATATGAGCGTGTCAAGTTTGCAGCAGACAAGGGTGCGGCCGCTTTGGTGAGTATTCATCTGAATTCGGCTGGAGATAAGAATGAGAGTACGACCACAGCTAATGGTGTGGAAGCCATGGTTGCCAAGATTGGTAGCTATAATCCAGAGAATGCTAAGGAAGGACAGAATCTTGCGGATGAAATATTAAAGGAATTGGTTCGTTTAGGTTTTAAAGACCGGGGCTTTGTATTTCGAATGGGAGATGGTGCTTATCCTGACAATAGTCAGGCAGACTATTACGCTATTGTACGTCATGGACAAGAACTCGGCGTGCCTTCCATTATTGTTGAACATGGGTTCCTTAACAATGAATCTGATTTTAGAAAGTATTTGAGTACGGAAGACGGATTAAAGCGCCTTGGGGAGGCTGATGCAAAAGGAATTGCTGCATATTTGGGAGTTGTAGATTCCGGAGAAGGCTGGGGAACAGACGTTGACGGCTATCGGTATTACGTGCAGAACGGAATAAAAGTGACTGGATGGGAAGAAATAGATGGAAAAGTTTACTATTTTGATTCTAAAGGAAGGGCGGTTCCGGGGACACCTGTTATTGATGGAAAAAAATACTGGTTGGGCGCAGATGGTGAGAAACAGTACGGTTGGCTGAAGTTTATGGGAATGCGAATGTATTTTGATCCCAATGATAATGGAGCTGCAGCAGTCGGCATTACAGAAGTTAATGGAGAAAAATATATTTTTGATGCCAATGGGGTGGTAATCGAGGGGAATGGAACACCTATTTATGATGGAAAAAAATATTATCTTGTAAATAGTGTCATTACAACAGGATGGCTTCAGCTTGGTAGTTGGAAAATGTACTTTGATCCGGAAAATAATGGAGTCGGTGTTACAGGTCTTAAAACGATTGAAGGAAAAGTATATTGTTTTGATGGTAATGGGATTATGATACCAGTTCCAACAGGAATGTTTGTTCTGGATGGAAAAAAATATTATGTGCCAGAAAGTGGTAAGTTTTTTACCGGTTGGCTGCAATTGACTGCGGATTGGCGTCTTTATTTTGATCCGGGTGATAATGGGGCGGCCGCAACGGGGATTAAAGCTGTTGGATCTAAGGTGTACTATTTCGATACCAACGGAGTGATGCAAAAAGGAATCATGCCGATTATCAATGGAAAAAAATATTATTTTGGCAATGATGGAGCTGCATATACCGGCTGGCTGCAATTAACGAAGGATTGGCGTTTGTATTTTGATCCGGCAGACCAGGGAGCAGCAGCTGTTGGATTTAAAATGATTCATACAAAATTATACTATTTTGATATAAATGGGATTATGCAGACAGCAGGAATGCCTATTATCAATGGTAAGAAATATTATGTGAAAGACGATGGGGCATTCTATACTGGTTGGCTGCAGTTGACTCCAACTTGGACTTTGTACTGTGATCCGGCCGACCATGGTGCGGTGCTGACAGGGTTTCAGACTATAGAGAACAACCGATATTATTTTGATGCAAACGGTATTTTGATGACTGGATTTTTTAAAGTTGGAGGAAAGCAGTATTGTGCCAATAAAGAGGGAGTTCTGTATATTGGCGGAACGCCGATGATAGACGGAAAAAAATATGCGTTTAAAGGTGATGGAGAACAAGTTTTTGGTTGGTATGATCTGGCAGCATTTAAAATGTATTTTAATCCGGAAGATAACGGAGCTGCTGTAACCGGATACATAGAAATTGTTCATGCTGTATATCAATTTAATGAAGACGGAGTACTGATTGATTCATCTGTCAAATATGTAACAGTAAAAGATCCTATGAATGGAAAGTCTTATACGTTGGAGGGGACCTATATTACGGACCCTCAAATCGGAAAAGATGTTACAGAAGATGAATTTTTGGCATCCGTACTCTATACAGAAGCGGGAGATCAGGGGTTTGCGGGGCAGGTTGCAGTTGCTATGACGATATTGAACCGATCAGAGAGTTTGAGTTTTCCAGATACGTTAAGTTTTATCATTTATGCAAAAAACCAGTTTGAAGTTGCACGTAACGGCACATTGACCAAGTATTTGACTGCATTCAGAGATAAGGACGAAAAAACATTGAAATGGCTGAGGAGTGCACAGTCGCTGGAGGCCGTGCAGGAAGCCAGAAAGATTATGAACGCATACAAAAGTACGGGGACAAAAAGAGTAATTAGCGGAATCACAATGCCGAACGGAAAAGAGGACTTTAATTACTTGTTTTTCATGACCCATGAGGCTTTTGCAAGATTAGGTTTAGATGCCGAAAAGTGTGATACGTTAATTTACAATGGACATATTTTCTTTGAAAAATGGGTATCATTGATTTGAGTTTATCTTAAATGAAGAGGATAAGCCTGGTAATAAGGTAAATGAATCGTTCCTGTCCCATGGTACAGACAATGATTGTTTTGCCGGATTACCGGGCTTTTTCAGGATAAGGGTTGTTTTGGAAAAGGGGGTTTGATATAATGATAGAAATGATTTTGCAACGATTCAGAAGGTACTGAAGAAGTTGCAATTATTTGAATACAAGAAAGGAATTTAAGACAGATGAATCTTGAATGTAGTGCATCAGAATGTCGGGAAAAAACACAAATGAACCAGGAGAATCTGAAAGCGTTTATTCGGGCAAACATATATTCTTTTGCATTTTTGGGGATTATGCTTTGGGTAGCTTATGGAATGAAGTTGTCGCATCTTTCTATCTCGCATGACACGGAGGCGATTATATCAGTTCCCGATTCTTTGTATGATTCGTGGGTTTCTATGGGAAGGTATGGACTTTTGCTGTTGAAAAAAATTTTTGGACTCTATCAGTTTAATCCCTGGTTGGCTTCTGTATTGATGTTTTTGGCAATGATGAGCGGAGCAGTCATTTGGGAGTATTTATTTTATCAATTGGCTAATACCAAAAAAGGTTTTGGAAAAATTAGTTGGATTTTTCCGGCATTTTTTTTGACAGCCCCGATGATGGCAGAACAATTGAGCTTTGAGCTGCAGGCGTTTGAAGTATCCTTAGCTATTCTGATTACTGGGGTGGTGCTTTTGCTGATATGGCAGGGATTTATCAGGAGACGTTACTGGTATGCTGTCCCTGCGGTATTGTTGCTGGCATTGAGCTTTTCTTGTTATCAAACGATTATTCCTTTGTATATGGCGGCGGCAGCAGCGTGCTTTTTGATTTATTATAAAAGGCAGGAAAGATTTTGGAGTAGTATTTTTTGGATGATTGGAATCATGGGGGTAAGTTTTGTAATCTATGAACTGGGCTCTAAAGTTGCATTGCAGATTTTCCAGATTACGCCGACAAATTATTTGTCTGATCAGATCCTTTGGGGAAACACAAGTGTGGTACAGTGTGTCAGGAATATTCTGTATCATATCAGAGACGCTTTGTTTTGCAGGGATATCTATTATTCCATGGCTTACCCGATAGCGGTGATTTTTGCAATTGTATTGCTTGTAATGATGTTTCGGAGAAAACAAAAGAATTTCTATCTGTATCTGTTGGGGTTGCTGTTTTTATTACTTACACCGTTTATTATGACAATCCTTTTGGGGCAGCAGCCGAAATTCCGTACTCAAATCGTATTGCCCTTTGTATTCGGCTTTTTATTTCAAAATTTTGCTTTGGAGCTTATTGAGATTGGAAAGAATGGGGGCAAAGTCTTGTTACGCGGAATTACGGCAATCTCTGTCATTTTGATTTTCCAGCAAATTAATATTACCAGTAAAATGTTCTATTCAGAATATGTACAATATGAAGAAGATGTGCGTTTGGCGGTGAAAATTACGGATAGAATAGATCAGTTGAATTTGGGAGAGAATCCGGAAGAACCCGTTGTTATTATTGGAAGCCGCTCTCCGAGATTGAATCCCTCAGCGTATGGAGGATATGAAAATCCGGGGAACTCTTTCTATGAATGGTGTTTTACAGTTGAGTACGGTACATTTATTATCCAAAATTTTTGGACTACCTTAGGATATGATTATCATATGCCAAATGCAGAGCAAAGCAGTTTTGCTGAAAGATATGCGGAAAAAATGCCTTCGTGGCCGGATACAGGCAGTGTTCGCTGTGAAGAAGGCGTGATTATTGTTAAATTATCCTGAAAAGAAAGGTGTTGAATAATTACGAATTATTCTGATTAGTAATATGAGTTACAGGAATGAAAGGAGAAATGCTGTGAGGAAAATATCGTTGATTGTCCCATGTTATAACGAAGAAGAAGCATTGCCGTTTTTTTTCTCCGCAATTAACAATGTGAGCAGGACGATGAATAATTATATTTTTGAATATATATTTGTTGATGATGGTTCAAAAGATAGAACATTATCTGTGATCAAAGAGTATGCCAAAAGTGATGAAAGAGTAAAATATCTTTCTTTTTCCAGAAACTTTGGAAAAGAAGCGGCGATGTATGCGGGTTTTTCAAATGTTACAGGAGATTATGTGGCAGTTATGGATGCCGACATGCAGGATCCACCAGCATTGTTGCCGGAGATGGTGGCTTATTTGGAAAGTGGAGAATACGATAGTGTGGCTACCAGAAGGATTACAAGGGAGGGAGAGCCAAAGATTCGTTCCTTTTTTGCACGGATGTTTTATAAGATTATTAATAAAATTTCGGATGCGGATGTTGTAGATGGAGCAAGAGACTATCGACTAATGAAAAGGGAAATGGTTGAAGCAATTGTAGAGATGGGTGAATATAATCGATTTTCAAAAGGGATTTATGGGTGGATTGGTTATAAAACCAAATGGCTTCCTTTTCAGAATGAAGAAAGGGTGGCAGGGGAGACAAAATGGAGTTTCTGGGGCTTGTTTAAATATAGTATTGAAGGAATCATTAACTTTTCACAGGCACCTCTGGCACTTGCATCCTGGACTGGACTGTTTTTTACGGTGCTTGCAGTTTTGATGATTCTTTTCATATGTGTTAGAAAAATAGTTTTTGGCGACCCGGTAGCCGGTTGGGCATCTATGGTTTGTGTGACTATATTTATTGGCGGAATTCAACTGTTTTGTACCGGAATCATGGGTCAATATCTGGCAAAAACGTATATGGAAGTGAAAAGACGCCCACACTATATTATTAAAGAGACAAACCAATCAGCCAGTGTGAAAAGAGTTAATTAACACAAAGGTTGCGTTTTGCAATGAATGATGCTATAATATCAAAGATATTAGCTTGAATTGGCGAAAAATATGGAGGTTTATAGAATGCGTACCTATTTAGTTACAGGAGGAGCAGGATTTATAGGCTCTAATTATATTCATTATATGTTTAAGAAGTATGATAATGATATTCGGATTATTAACGTAGACAAGTTAACTTATGCTGGAAATCTTGAGAATCTAAAGGATGTTGAGAATAGAGATAATTATACATTTGTAAAAGCAGATATTTGTGACAGTGAAGTGATCAGCAAACTTTTTGAAGAAAATGATATCCAGCGTGTTGTACATTTTGCGGCAGAAAGTCATGTTGACAGAAGTATCAAAAATCCGGAAGTTTTTGTAAAGACGAATGTTCTGGGGACATTGGTAATGCTCAATGCAGCAAAAGCGGCCTGGGAACTTCCGGACGGCAGTTTTAAACCGGATCATAAGTTCCTTCATGTATCTACAGATGAAGTGTATGGCTCTCTGGAAGAAGACGGCGGATATTTCTATGAAACGACACCATATGCACCGCATAGCCCTTACTCTGCAAGTAAAGCATCCTCAGACATGCTTGTTAAAGCATATATGGATACGTATCATTTCCCGGCGAATATTACGAACTGCAGTAATAATTATGGACCGTATCAATTCCCTGAAAAGCTGATACCATTGATTATTAACAATGCTTTGCAGGGAAAAACTCTTCCGGTATATGGTGATGGAAAAAATGTCCGTGATTGGCTGTATGTGGAGGATCACTGCAAAGGTATTGACATGGTTCAGGAGAAGGGACGCCTGTTTGAAACATACAATATCGGTGGACATAATGAGAAGCAGAATATTCAGATTATTCATATTATTTTAGATACGCTGCAGGAAATGCTTTCAGATTCAGATCCAAGAAATGCTTTGGTTAGTGAAAAGTTGATTTCATATGTAGAAGATCGAAAAGGACATGACCGTCGTTATGCAATTGCCCCGGACAAGATCAAGGCAGAAGTTGGTTGGTATCCGGAAACGATGTTTGAAGAGGGGATCAAAAAGACCATTGCATGGTTTTTTGAACATGAGGACTGGATGAAGCGTGTCACAAGTGGTGATTATCAGAAGTACTACGAGGACATGTACAGTAATCGATAATATAATCGGATAGTTGAGCAAATTGCAGTGGCTGGTGATTCAACACTGCTTTTTTGCGTCTATAAGAAGTAGAACCAATTAGGAGCTTATGGAGGAATATTAGGATGAAGGGAATTATATTAGCAGGCGGTTCGGGTACAAGGCTATATCCATTGACAAAAGCCATTTCAAAGCAGATTATGCCGGTATACGATAAACCGATGATCTACTATCCGTTGTCTACACTTATGCTTGCGGGAATTAGAGAGATATTGATTATTTCAACACCCAGAGATCTGCCGGTGTTTGAGGAATTATTCGGTACTGGTGAGCAGTTGGGGCTGTCGATGTCTTATGCAGTGCAGGAATCCCCACGTGGTTTGGCGGATGCTTTTATTGTAGGGGAAGAATTTATTGGAAATGATAATGTGGCGTTGGTTCTAGGAGACAATATTTTCTATGGACAAAGCTTCTCAAATGTGTTGAAAGTTGCCGCAGCAAGAGAACACGGCGCAACAATTTTTGGTTACTATGTAAAAGATCCGCGGGAATATGGAGTGGTTGAATTTGATGAAGAAGGAAAAGCCCTTTCCATTGAAGAAAAACCTGAGCATCCCAAATCAAAATATGCCGTGCCGGGATTGTATTTTTATGATAATGATGTAGTGGAGATCGCAAAGAATGTGAAGCCATCGGCACGTGGGGAGATCGAGATTACCAGTGTTAATAATGAGTATCTGAGACGTGGGACACTTCATGTGGAAACACTCGGTCGGGGGTTTGCATGGTTAGATACGGGAAATCACGATTCATTGTTAGATGCAGCTGATTTTGTGGCTGCATTCCAGAAGAGGCAGGGACTATATATTTCTTGTATTGAGGAAATAGCATATAAGCGAGGCTTTATTAATAGGGATCAATTGATGAAACTGGCGCAGCCGTTGCTTAAGACTGCTTATGGACAATACCTGATGGATATTGTGGAGGGACTATAAAGAAAGCGAAAATGGTGATCATATGAGAGTTTTGGTAACAGGAGCCAATGGTTATATTGGCAGTCATATTGTGAGGCTTCTATTGGAACGTGGGCATGAGGTATATGCTGCCGATGTGAATTATACAAGCGTAGATAAGCGGGCAGTATGTCTGCAAGAGGATATTTTCAGTGGAAAAGATGATACATTTCAGCGTTTTATGGAACCTGAAGTATGCATTCATCTGGCATGGCGGAATGGCTTTATCCATAATGCGGATAGTCATATTATGGATTTGCCCGGACACTATATATTTCTGAAAAAGATGATGGAGGGCGGCTGTAAACATTTTGTAGTTATGGGAAGTATGCATGAAGTAGGATACTGGGTAGGTGCGGTTGATGAAAATACTCCTACCAACCCTAAATCTTTATATGGAATTGCTAAAAATACACTCCGTCAGGTATGTTTGGAGATGGCAAAGGAACATCAGGTATGCATGCAGTGGTTAAGAGGATTTTATATCTTAGGTGACGATTTAAAAAATAATTCTATTTTTTCCAAAATTATGAAAGCCGACATGGAAGGAAAAACCACGTTTCCATTTACCACCGGAAAGAACAAGTACGATTTTATAAAGGTAGACCAGCTTGCAGAACAGATAGTGGCGGTTGCAGAACAGACAGAGGTTACGGGGATTATTAACTGCTGTACTGGAAAACCACATACATTAGCAGAAGAAGTGGAAAACTTTATTCAGGAACACGGTCTGAATATTCGGCTTGACTATGGAGTCTACCCAGACAGGCCGTATGATTCTCCGGGCATTTGGGGGAATCCAACAAAAATTGACACGATTTTGAAAAGATGAAGGAGAAAAGATATGGGAAAGATTCAAGTTGAAACATGTGAAATTGAAGGACTGAAGATTATCACACCTGCTGTATTTGGTGATGAACGCGGTTATTTTATGGAAACCTATAATTATAATGATTACAAAGCGGCAGGAATTGACATGGAATTTGTACAGGATAATCAGTCCAGTTCCAAATACGGTGTCCTTAGAGGGCTGCATTTTCAGATTAATTATCCCCAGGATAAGTTGGTTCGCGTAGTCAGCGGCGAAGTTTTCGATGTGGCTGTTGATTTGAGAAAAGGTTCGGCTACTTACGGAAAGTGGTATGGGGTGTTGTTGTCAGCAGAAAATAAGAAGCAGTTTTTCATACCGAAGAACTTTGCACATGGTTTTCTGGTATTGTCAGAGTCTGCAGAATTTGCTTATAAGTGTACAGATTTTTATCATCCAAACGATGAGGGCGGATTGGCATGGAATGATCCTGAGATTGGAGTGGAATGGCCGATTCAGCCGGGAATGGAACTGACAATTTCCGAAAAGGATCAGAAGTGGAAGGGGTTAAAGGAAACCTTTAATCAAAGATAGGAGATTATTGTTACATGTCTGTCAAAAAAAAAGTGATATTGGCTTTTCTGTTTGCGGCAGTGGTGTTAGTAAATGTAGGGATTTTGCGCCATCAGCCCCCACAAAGTGATAATGTGTCTTTACATCTGTCTGTCTGTGCAGATGAAAAATCAGAGATTACGGCATTTTATTCTGTAACCAATGTTTTTGATATCGAACATGCGAAAACGGAATCTTATGAAACTCCAGGTACAGTTCAGAGATTAGTGTTTGATATGGATTCACTGAATACGGCAATTCGATTGGATTTTGGAGATGGAGGAACGAAGTTTCAGATTCGGGATGTTTATTATGAGTATAGGGGGGAAAGAGCCGATATTAATTCCGGAGAATTCGGGGAAGATTCCTTATTGGAGAATCATAATGTGGGAGTAACAATTGCAGAGAGCGGACTAATAGAGTTTGAAGTACGGGGAGAGGATCCTTACCTTGCCATAGCGGTAGGTCCTTCTGTTTTGCAGAAGCAGGTGACTGATCATCTTCATACGGTAAACTGGGTTAAGATTGTTCTTTTGGCAGGATTGTTTGATCTGGCTTGTTTGGCTGTTGTCTGCTTTCGGAAGAAATTTTTCTCTCTGCCGTTGGAATTGATCCAAAACAGAAAGTTGATTATGAGTCTTGCAAAGAATGATTTTAAAACGAAATATGCAGGATCTTATCTTGGGATTACCTGGGCGTTTGTGCAGCCGATTATTACAGTGTTGGTTTATTGGTTTGTATTTCAGGTGGGTTTGAGAAGTGGAAATATAGGCAACTTTCCCTTTGTATTATGGCTTGTGGCAGGTCTGGTTCCATGGTTTTTTTTCCAGGACACTCTGAATGGAGGAACGAATGCACTCATTGAGTACAGTTATCTTGTAAAAAAGGTTGTATTTAAAATCAGTGTTCTTCCTATCGTAAAAGCAGTTTCTGCTCTTTTTGTACATGCATTTTTTGTGGCTTTTATGCTGGTGCTTTATACATGTTACGGTTATTTTCCGGATCTTTATGTGTTGCAGGTAGTTTATTATACGGCGGCGTTGTTTCTGTTTACTTTGGGAATATGTTATGCAACCTGTGCAATTGTAATTTTCTTCCGCGACCTGACTCAGATCATTAATATTGTGCTTCAGATTGGCGTGTGGATGACTCCGATTATGTGGAATATCGAAGTACTTGGTGCAGATTTTCCGGAATGGCTTACTATGATTTTTAAGGCAAATCCTCTGTATTATATTGTAAATGGGTACCGGGATGCGCTGATTAATAAAGTTTGGTTTTGGGAACGTTTCGATTTGACATTCTATTATTGGATTGTCACAACAGTCCTGTTTGCGGTAGGAACAATTATCTTCAAACGATTGAAAGTGCATTTTGCAGATATATTATAAGTGAGGAAAAAATATGAGTGAGGCAGCAATTCAGGTAAGAAATGTTTCAAAAATGTACAAGTTGTACGACAAGCCTATGGATCGTCTGAAAGAGTCCCTGG
The DNA here is from genome assembly GCA_900539175.1 of uncultured Lachnospiraceae bacterium. Classification (GTDB taxonomy): domain Bacteria; phylum Bacillota; class Clostridia; order Lachnospirales; family Lachnospiraceae; genus Novisyntrophococcus. The sequence continues at coordinate 14,329 of UQAW01000022.1, read as the reverse complement.
GTTTAACAAGGATTCCCAAATATAAGGAACACTATGCTCTGCGCGATCTGTCATTTGAGGTGAAAAACGGAGAGTGTGTGGGAATAATAGGTACCAATGGATCTGGGAAATCTACGATTCTAAAGATTATTACTGGTGTGCTGAACCCCACCGATGGTGAGGTAAAAGTCAATGGAAGGATTTCTGCTTTGTTGGAATTGGGAGCCGGATTTAATCAGGAGTATACCGGCATTGAGAATATTTACTTAAATGGAACAATGATGGGATTTACCAGAGAAGAAATTGACAGCAGAATTAATGACATATTGGCATTTGCAGATATTGGTGATTTTGTATATCAGCCAGTAAAGACATATTCCAGCGGTATGTTTGTCCGGCTGGCGTTTGCAGTGGCTATTAATATTGATCCTGAAATTTTAATTGTAGATGAGGCGCTATCTGTTGGAGATGTATTCTTTCAGGTAAAATGTTATCACAAATTTGAGGAGTTTAAGAAGCTGGGTAAGACTATTTTGTTTGTAAGTCATGATTTGGGCAGTATTTCCAAGTATTGTGATCGAGTGGTACTGCTGAATCAAGGGCAGAAGGTTGCAGAGGGTCGGCCGAAACGAATTGTAGATTTGTACAAGCAAATTTTGGTTAACAAAAACGGTGAAATCATAGAGCAGGGAACCCAGAGTGAACTTGCAAAGAGATCAGAAGATCAAGAGTATGGTGTACTGTGGAAAACAAGATTGGAAATAAATCCTAATCTGCTTGATTATGGTGAGAAACAGGCAGAGATTATTGATTTTGCAGTGATTGATGACCATGGTGAGATTAATTCCGGAATTGTAAAAGGAACAGATTTTAAGATCCGTATGAGAGTCAGGTTTCACAAAGATTTACAGGATCCGATTTTTGCATTTACAATCAAAGACAATCAAGGGACAGAAATTACTGGTACAAATACCATGTATGAGAATATATCAGCAGGTCCAGTAAAGGCAGGAGATGAAAAGATAGTTACATTTACTCAGAGCATGAATCTACAGGGAAAGACTTATCTGCTTTCGTTGGGATGTGTAGGCTTTACCAGTAATAAGTTTACTGTATATCACAGGCTTTATGATGTCTGTGATATTGATGTAATATCAGACAAGAATACGGTCGGTTTTTATGATATGGATTCGGCTGTAGAAATTGAATAAGTGTCAGAGCGCGGATGAGAGAGGAACAGTATGATTATAAGAAAAGACAATGTAAAAAGATATGGAATTTATGTATTCTTTGATAAAGATGGTATTGTAGATGAATATAATGATTTCTTTTTAAAGGGTCTTAAGGATGTGGTATCTCATCTGCTTGTGATTTGCAATGGAGAAGTATCGCAAGACGGACGGAATAGGCTGGAACACATAGCAGATGAGGTCTTGTGCCGGGAGAACAAGGGATATGATGTGACTGCATATAAAGAAGGAATCCTAAAACCCGGATTTGAGGAATTGATGCAATATGATGAAGTTGTAGTTTGCAATGATACCATGTATGGGCCTTTCTACCCTTTTACCGAGATGTTTGATACGATGAGAGGGAAGGATATCGATTTTTGGGGAATCACAAATTTTCATGAGGTGCCGTTTGATCCTTTTGGTACGATTGAATATGGTTATATTCCCAAACATATTCAATCTTTTTTCATGGTTTTTCGAAAAAGTCTGGTCAGTAGCCGGGAGTTTCAGAATTTCTGGAAAGAATTTCCGGAAATTCACGGGTATGAGGAGGCGATTGGACGCTATGAAGCTGTGTTTACAAAGAAATTTGCTGAAAAAGGATTTCGTTGGGCAGTTTATGCAGACAGTGAAGATTTGGAAGGATATACGTACGACCCCCTCAGAGACTTTCCGCGTTATTTGCTGGAAGAGAAAAGATGTCCGGTGATGAAGAAAAGATCTTTTTATCATGAATATGGGGAGGCTATGGAACGTAGCGGAGGAGAGGCTACAAGAGATGCTTTCCAATATATAGAGAAAGAATTGAGTTATGATTGCGGACTTATATGGAAAAATTTGTTAAGGACACAGAATCAGGCGGATATCAAGAAACGTATGCAGCTTAATTTTGTGCTCTCATCACGGATTGTGAAAAATAAAAATAGAAAAAAGTTAAGGCTTGCATTAATTGTTCATATTTATTACGAAGATTTGGCAGAGTATTGCCGCAAGTATGCAGAAAGCATGCCGGAGGGTACAGATGTTTATGTAACAGTTCCTGATGCAAAAAAGCTGGAGATTGTGAAGCAGGCATTTCAAAGTTTTCCATACAATCTGGAATTTCGTGTGGTTGGAAACAGGGGACGTGATGTAGGTCCTTTTATCGTAGGTTGTAAAGACTTGATTGATCGGTATGATCTGATTTGTAAAATGCATGATAAAAGAGTATATCAGGTGACACCAATGTCACTGGGGCAGTCCTGGTCTTACAAGTGCTTTGAGAACTTGTTGAAAAACAAAGTTTTTGTGGAGAATATCATTAATACATTTGAAGAAAATCCATACTTGGGTCTTCTCACACCTCCGGTTCCAAATCATGGTCCATATTATCCCACTACAGGAAAAGGTGAGTGGGGAGAAAATTTTGCTGTCGCAAAGCAACTGGCCAAGACATTGGGGCTTCATGTGGATTTGAATCCGGAAAAAGAACCGGTTGCTCCTCTTGGATCTATGTTTTGGGTAAGACCTAAGGCATTAAAGTGTTTGTTTGCCCATGACTGGCAGTACGAGGAGATGCCGGAAGAGCCAATCGCAGATGATGCCACAGTGCTGCATGCTATCGAACGAATTTATCCGTTTTGTGTGCAGGAAGAGGGATACTATCCAGCCTGGGTGATGGTGGATTCCTATGCAAGAATTGAATTAGATAACTGGAATTACATGAATCGTGAGTTGAATCAGGCGGAGTTTCAAAAAGTAGGCGTGAAACCTTACAGGGAGCTATTGGAAGCGATCAGGTCTTATTCACCGAGACATATGTAAGGAGATTAGAGAGTATGATATTGGGAAAAAAAAAGCTTAGACGATGTGCAATTTTTCTTTTTTTTGATAAAGATGGAATTGTAGATGATTATATTTGTCATATGCTGGAGGATTTGCGGAATAGTGTGGAATATATTCTTGTAATCAGTAATGGTTATGTGGAACGTTCTGGGCTGCAGAAATTAAAACGAGCTGCAGATGATGTTTACTGCAGGGCAAATCTTGGATTGGATGTGGGTGGCTACCGGGAAGGGCTGTTTTACATCGGATTTAAGAAGTTGGCTGAATATGATGAAGTAGTAATGCTGAATTATACTTTTTTTGGTCCATTGTATCCTTTTTCAGAGATGTTTGATACAATGGCAGAAAGAGACGTGGATTTTTGGGGAATTACAAAACATCATAAGGTAGATCCGGACCCGTTTGGAATGCTGCCATATGGTTATCTGCCGGAACATATACAGTCATTTTTTATGGTATTACGTCCCAGTCTTTTCCTGAGTTACCAATATAAAGACTTCATATTTAATATGCAAAACCCGGTATCTTATCAGAAGTCGATTGTGGAGTATGAAACGATATTTACAAAACATTTTGAGGACTTTGGTTTTACTTGGGATGTCTATGTGAATACAGATGAATATGAACGATATGCATATTGTCCTAATATGTTTTATATTAAGGAGATGATTGAGAAAAAACGCTGTCCGATGATCAAGCGCCGTTCCTTTTTTACCGATTACAGTGATTTCTTATTGAATTCCTGTGGAGAAACATCCATTGATGCTTATGAATATATAAGAGAGAATCTGGATTACAGTGAGGATGAAATCTGGGATAATATTCTTCGATTGGAAAATATCAGCGATGTACATCGAGATATGCATTTTAATTATATGCTTCCAAAATATGGAAACGGAAACGGACGAGTCAGTGAGGGAAAAACCGCTGTTTTAATTGCAGTAGAGTGGACCGGACGCTTGAATTGGTATAAACGTTTCTTGAAAGAGATTCCATCTTGGGCAGATGTGTATCTTCTGGGCAGTAACAGACAATTGTGTGAAGAAGTAGCACAAGTCGTCAAAAGCTGCATTAGAAATCCTTTGCAGAAGGTTGAGTGTGAGATAAAGGATTATCTGGAGATTCTACGGACCATGGAAAGAATCGGCAGTAATGGTTATACGTATGTAGGAATCTTATATTTGCAAAATGTGGAGAAATGTAAGCCGTACAGCAATGATGTATCTTGGCAGTTCCGCGATTGGGAGAATATGCTGGGGAGTGCGGAGTATGTGGATAACTTACTGGAGGTATTCCAGCAAAATTTGCGGCTTGGAATGATGATTCCGCCAGTGCCGGACTTTGGACGGCTATTCGCTGATCTGGGCGATGGATGGATGAACCGATATGAGGATACTCTGGAGCTGTTGAAAAATTTGAAGATCCGTATAAATGTCCGGGAGACAAGCGCACCGTTGACACCGATTGGTGGAAGTTTTTGGATACGCAGTGAAGTGCTGAAGAAGATGCATGAATATTTGCAGATGAATGTGAAGACCGATTTTCAGACAGTATTATTGGCTTTGCCGTTTCTTGTGCAGAAAACCGGCTTTTATACGGGAGTGGCATATAGTGAAGAATATGCATCTGTTGCAATTACAAACCAGGATTATATGTTTAGAGAAACAAACAAGGTGATTTTTGATAAGTATGGTGCAAATTTCCATAATGTGTGTGTGCAAAACATTAAGAATGATGCATTTGTATAGGAGGGGCGGTATTCCATATGGTTACGGAAAAAATTGGAAAAGTAGTTTTGAATTATGCATATTATTCAGGACAGGATCTCTACAGTGACGGAGAACAGATAGAGAATCAGCTTCTGGAGATTGTAAAAAAAGAAGGAGGATATGAATATGTTCATGAATCCTACAGTAATTGGGCGTGTCTTTATCATTTGAGTCGTCAGAGAGAAAATATTGTGGAGCCTATGCAACTTTCAAAAGCGGATAAGGTACTTGAAATTGGTGCTGGCATGGGTGCAATTACAGGAGCATTAGCAAAGAAGGCAGCACACGTAGACTGTATCGAGTTGTCAAGAAGGAGATCTCTGATTAATGCCTACAGACACAGAGACCAGAATAATATTGAGATTTGGGTGGGCAATTTCCAGGATATTCCGATCAAAAAAAAGTATGATGTGGTTACGTTGATTGGAGTTTTAGAATACGCATATCATTACATTGAGGCCCCAAAACCATATGATGCATTTATTCAGGCAGTTGCTTCTTCTCTGAAACCTGGTGGAAGATTATATATAGCGATTGAGAACAAGTTGGGAATGAAATATTTTGCTGGTTATCATGAAGATCATTTAGGAAGGCCTTTTAAAGGAATCGAGGGTTATCATAGGAATGATAAGGTAAAGACTTTCAGTAAATCGCAGTTGGAAGAAGTAGTTCTCCGGAATGGATTTACATCCACTTATTTTTATTATCCTTTTCCAGATTATAAATTACCGACTGTTATCTATAGTGACGATGTAATTCGGGACATAGAGATTGAGTTTCCGGAACAAAGTAATTATGATATGCCGATTTTGAAAAACTTCAACATGAATAAAGCATTTTCGAGCCTTAAGGGATCTGATGAGAGAGCTTTATTTGCAAATTCATTTCTGGTAGAGGCAGTAAAGGGGTAAATAGATGAAGAAGTTGTGGATAAAATTTAGTGATGAACGAAATAAAAGATGCAGTATAAAAACGACCATTCTGATGGATGAGAAAGATGGAAAGCGCTATGTGACGAAGGAAGCAATTTTTCCGGAAGGAAGAGATCATTTGCAAAGTATTTTAAATTATGCGTCTGTTCTTGGGGATGTTTACACGAATATTCGGATGTGTCCTGTGATTTTGAAGGATCATGCGCTTTGGTTTGATTATGTTGTTGGTGAGTCTCTGGAGGAGCAGTATCGTCGTTGTGTAAGGGAGAAGGACGAAGAGGCACTGGAAAAGCTTCTGACATATCATACTTCATTGATATGCGGTCCTGATGAGAATAGCTGTGTGTTTCAGAAGAGTTCAGAATTTGAACGCATTTTTGGAAACGGTGAGATTTTTGATAATACTCCGGGATTGAAAATCTCTAATTTTGATGCAATCGCTTCGAATATAATATTTGATGGAGATATCCCAACTTTCATTGACTATGAATGGGTTTTTCTTGAGCCATTGCCAAGAGACCTGGTGATTTTTCACTGTATTCATAATCTGTATCTGCACATTCTTCACTTGGAAGAATTTTACCCTTTGCACAGGGCATTGGAATTTCTTCATATTACAATTGGTCAGGAAGTGCTGCAGCAGGCTTGCAGTTCCTTTTTTCACTCCGTAATCAGTGAAGAAGATGGAAAAAGTTTTGCGAGTGCAAAGCAGGTTTGTTTAAAGGAAGAGAGAGATGTGCAATATTATATAGAAGAATCTAAAAATGCCCATGAGCAGTGGGAGATATGTGCGAATAACTGGAAGAGTGCAGTGAAAAGCTATGATGAGCTGCAGGCAACATGCAATGAGATAGAACGCTACTGGAAACAGTCTTCACAGGCGAATGCACAGTTGAATGCTAAGTTGCTTGCGGCAGAAGCAGCTTTGACACAGAAGACACAGGAAGAGCAGATCCATCAGCAGGAAATTCAGCAATGGAAGACAGCATACGAGACGGTGATCAACTCCAGGACATGGAGAATTGCCGGAAAGATTAAAAAGATTTTTGGTAGGGGATAATGAAAAAGAGATTATATTATATTGATGCAATAAAAGTTTTTGCATTAATACTTGTTTTTGTATGTCACTTTACGCGTAGTCTTGAAAAAAACGGGGTAGGATACTTGTGTAAAGTTTTACCGGATCAAATCTGCAATTTGTATATAGGATCGTTTGGGGTAAGTTTGTTTTTTATTGCGTCCGGGGCATCATTGATGTATGTCTATGGTGATAAATTAGAAGTTAAGACTTATTTAAAAAAAAGGTTTTGGGGTATTTATCCCATGTTTTGGCTGGGGTTTATGTTGGCAACAGGTATTTCGTTTTTCCGGAATCAAGGACTGAATCCAGACATACCAAAGTGGAAGATTCTATTCAGCCTGGTAGGGTTTGACGGAAACGCACTATGGTGGGGGGCAAACTTTTATCAGTTGGGCGAATGGTTTTTATCAGTGATTATCTGCCTGTATCTGTTGTTCCCGCTTCTCAGAAAGTTTGTAAAAAGAAAACCGTGCGTAACTATGGCGGCAGCGATTCTGATGTTGATTTGCTGTATGATATGGTTCCGGTCAAAGCTTCCAATTGAGTGTCTGGTGTTCTCAAGAGTGCCGGAATTTTTATTTGGTATGATTTTTATGGAATATATAAAAAAGGTCAGACTGTGGCAGTTTGGAATCGGTATTTTGGGACTGATTCTTACTACGTTTATTTCCTTAAGTAATATTAACGTGATGATACAGACTGTTGTTGTGGGAATCAGTGCATTTCTGTTTCTTGCATTTTTGGCACAGAAGGCAGAGCACTGGAGGGGAGTGAAAAAAATCAGCCTATTAGGCGGAAAATATTGTTATGCTTTTTTCCTTACACATCATTATATGACAGAGTGGTTGACCGAACGTTTTTCTGGAAGAGTTTTTGGAAGAACAGAAGTATATTTGCTTTTTATCATCTGTTTTATTGCTGTGCTTGTAGTGACAGGGCTGCTGTATCGCATGAATGTTGCGGTGGTAGGATTTTTAAGAGAAAAGAGTGAATAAGGAGCAGGGCGCTGAACCGATAATTGAGAGAGGAATGATTATGGCAGACTGCATTTATGAGGTGAAAAGAGAAAGGTTTCATCTGAATCAAAACAATAAATATATTCTGCAGGGTCTTTGGCCGAAAGAAAGCAAAGCAGAAGCATATCTGGACCATGAACCAGTGGAGGTTATAATTGAGGAACAGACAGATATCGGAGCTATGGAAAGATTTAAGGATAAAGACCGGATTGATGCATATCGAGTCACGATTGTTGTAAATCTGCCTGAAAATCTGGAGCGATACCGCGAACTAAATATATATGCGGCAGGAGCGGATAAAAGGATCAATTGGTTTTCCGTAGCAGTAAAAGAGTTGAGAAAAAAGCAAGGAAGGCCGAATGTTTTTCTGGAAGAGATAAATTGGAATCGGAAGGAACGATCTTTGCAGATCCGGGGATGGGCGGTATATAAGACTGGTGTGCAGCTTCGAGTTTATGATGAGAAAAAGAAGCAGATCAATCCTCAGCTTGTATGGAACAACCGACCAGATGTGGAAAGTCTATATAAGGAAAGAAAGATTGATTCTAAATGTGGATTCTTTTTGAAGATGGATCAGGTACAGGGAAATACGATCTATCTAGTTTTTGGGGCAAAAGATACAAAACAAGTATATCCGATTCATCTGGGACGAATCGCTGCTGCAAAAGACAAGGGTGCCGTATATTGGAAAAAAGGAAAGCGATACTTGCGATTGTATGGAATGCATGCGCTGATCAAAAAAGCAGAAGAGAAGGTGGCTGGATGGAAAGATCGTCCTTTACCGTATCAAAAATGGCTCCTACTTCATCTCCCGACGGAGACTCAACTGCAGCAGCAAAGGAAGAAGAAATTTGATTATCAACCCTGTTTTTCCATTGTTGTTCCTCTTTACAAAACACCCAAGGAATATCTGGAACAAATGATAGAATCTGTAGAAAAGCAGACTTATGAAAATTGGGAGCTGTGTCTTTCAGATGGAAGCGGTCCAGCTTCGCCACTGAAAGATATCCTAAGGCAGTATACGAAGAAAGATAAAAGAATCCGTGTTGTAGAACATGAAAGGTCGCTGCAGATTTCCGAAAACACCAATGCTGCGATTGGGTGTGCTAAAGGTGATTTTTTGGTTTTTATGGATCACGATGATGTGTTGTGCAGCCACGCGTTGTATGCTTGTGTTGAGGCACTAAACAAAAATCCAAAGCTTGAAGTACTTTATTCAGATGAGGATAAGATGACGATGGACGGGCATAAGTTCTTTCAGCCACATTTCAAGCCGGATTTTAATCTTGATTTATTGTGTAGTGTAAATTATATATGCCATCTGTTTGTTGCTAAAAGAGATTTTGCAAAGAAAGTAGGGTTACTGAGAAGAGAATTTGACGGAGCACAGGATTACGATTTTATTTTACGATGCGTGGAAGCTACAGATCAGATTTATCACATACCTCAGATTCTGTATCATTGGAGAAGTCATGAGGATTCTACGGCGGAGAATCCGGAAAGTAAATCGTATGCTTTTGAGGCGGGAAGGCAGGCTGTACAAGCACATTATGACCGGCTTAAAGTGAAGGCGGAGGTTGTATGCGGTGAGTATCCTGGTTTGTATCGAACGAAATATAAATTTCAGGAGAAACCATTGATTTCGATTATTATACCGAATAAGGATCACATTGAAGATTTACAGAGATGCATGGATTCCATAGATACAAAATCCTCTTACAGAAATTATGAGTATATTATTGTGGAAAATAATAGTACGGAGGAGAAAACATTTTCATTTTACAAGAAATTAGAGGAAGAAAATGAAAATGTGCATGTGGTATATTGGAAGGGGGATTTTAACTATTCGGAAATTAATAATTTTGGAGTAGGCTATGCAAAGGGTCAGTATCTTTTGTTACTGAACAATGATACAGAAATCATTAATTCCAATTGTCTGGAAGAGTTGTTAGGATATTGTATGCGGCCGGATGTGGGAATTGTGGGGGCGAGACTTTACTATGGCGATGATACCATCCAACATGCAGGTGTAGTGATCGGCTTTGGCGGCATAGCGGGACACTGCTTTGTACAGCAGCCGCGTTCATCCAGTGGATATTGTCATAGAATTATATGTGCACAGGATTACAGCGCAGTAACAGCAGCGTGTATGTTAGTAAAACGCTCTGTCTTTGAAGAGGTAGGCGGTTTGACATCTGAACTGCAGGTGGCGTTTAATGATATTGATTTTTGCTTGAAGGTTCGGAGGGCCGGTTACCTGATTGTGTATAATCCCTATGCGGAACTTTATCACTATGAGTCCAAATCAAGAGGACTTGAGGATACACCGGAGAAGGTGGAACGCTTTAATCGGGAGATTGCGGCAATAGAAAGGAGATGGCCGGAAATTCTAAAAAATGGTGATCCTTATTATAATCCCAATCTTTCGCTGGAAACGCAGGATTTTTCTTTGAAGAGGTTAAAGTAGATATGAGAGAGACAATAAAATGGAGGATGAGAGTATGAGAATACTGGTAACAGGAGTCAAAGGTCAGTTGGGGCATGATGTCATGAATGAACTTGCAAAACGTGGTCACATTGGAATTGGCGTTGATATTGAAGAAATGGATATCACCAGTCCGGAGGCCTGTGATCAGGTAATCAAAGAAGCAGATGTGGAGGCTGTCATCCACTGTGCGGCCTATACTGCAGTGGACGCCGCAGAAGAAAATGTGGATATCTGCCGTAAAGTGAATGCATATGGTGTGGAAAATATCGCAAAAGTATGCAGGGAACTGGATATTAAGATGATGTATATCAGCACTGATTATGTTTTTGACGGCGAAGGAACCCGTCCATGGGAGCCGGATGACGTTCGTGCTCCATTAAATGTCTATGGAAAGACAAAATGTGAAGGGGAAATTGCCGTAGAGCAGAATGTGGAAAAGTTTTTCATTGTGCGGATTGCATGGGTATTTGGTGTGAACGGGAAGAACTTTATTAAGACAATGCTGAATCTTGGGAAAACACATGATACCATAACCGTAGTAGACGATCAGATCGGATCACCGACCTACACCTATGATCTTGCGAGACTTCTGGTCGATATGATTGAGACTGATAAGTACGGACGTTATCATGCAACGAATGAAGGCTTATGTTCCTGGTATGAATTTGCACAGGAGATCTTCAGACAGGCAAATATGAAAGTCAATGTTGTTCCGGTCAGCAGTGAGGCCTATCCGGCAAAGGCAAAACGTCCGCATAACAGCCGGATGAATAAAGATAAGTTGGAGAAAAATGGTTTTTTACGTCTTCCTTCCTGGCAGGATGCATTGGGACGTTATTTGAAGGAAATCATGTAACTGACAGAAGAGGGTAACAGTGTCCGAAAAGAAAATGTGTTTGCATATCTGACGGATGGAAGAGCTAAGGGGTGTCGGTGATGCGGCACCCTTTTGTGTTAAAAACAAAAGAATCAAGAGAGATAAGTTGTGATGAAGAAGGAGAGTTCTATGTACGAATCAAAGACCTGTAAAAAATCAATCATTTTGCTGACCGGTCTTCTTCTGGTTTCGTGTCTGTTTATCTTCCGGGCGTTTCTGTTTGGAAATCAGCTTTTGGCTTTTACAGATATTGGGTCCGATACTTATGACCAGTATCTCATGCATTATCAGACAATTATTAATCATTTGCAGGAGGGCAGTTTTTCGCTGTGGGATTTTAATAATGGTTTTGGGATTAATATGTTTTCACTGAATATGTTTGATCCGTTTTTGCTGCTCCTTTATCTGTTCGGTACTCTTTTTGGGGCGGATAAGATTTATGGAATGCTGATTTTTTTACAGATTCTGCGTATTGTACTGGCGGGACTTTCTCTCTATGGATTCCTGTCTTGCTTTGCCCTTTCAGAAAAAAGCAAGCTTTTGTCCGCTTATGCCTATGGATTATGCGGTTATATGATAGTCTGGGGACAGCATTATCAATTTGGGAATGTTGTAATCTGGCTGCCGCTTCTTCTTATGGCGGCAGAGAAGGCGTATAAGAAGACGATATGGCTTTTAGGGCTCACGCTTTTTTGCTGTGTATGCAGTATCTCTTCTTTGTATTTTGCGTATATGCAGTTTCTGGTGCTTGGATTTTACCTTCTGTTTCGGACCGCCTGGCGGGGGCGCCTTTTCTGTGCAGAGGGACTGAAGAAGGTTGGAAAGGCGTATGGTTCCATGATTTTAGGGATCGGTATGGGAATGTTTTCTCTTCTGCCATCTGCTATGATGCTTTTGAATGTATCTGGCCGTGTAGGAGGAGATTCCATTGTCACGAAAATTTTGCGTGAAATAAGACCGTATGAAAGAGCGTATTACGTGACGCTTATGAAGCGTTTTTTTTCCAGCAATCTTCAGGGAATCAATGCGTATTCCGGTTATTCGAATTACTATGAGGACAGTAATGTTTTTCTATCCGTTCTGTTTTTGTTTGCTCTGGTGCAATTTGTGTTTTTGTTTTTTCGCAGAAAATATACAGTAAAACAGAGGATATTGTTGGCGGCCGCTTTTGGAGTAGGCGGAATACTGCTGCTGCTTCCGGTTGGAAGTCTGGTATTTAATGGGTTTTCCTATCCATTCTCCAGACATACGTTTGTTTGTCTTCCCTTTTTTGCATGGATGATGGCAGATGTTTTGCAGGAAATTTTGGAAAATCAACGGTTATGTCTGCCGCTGCTGCTTGTTTCGATGTTCGCAGTTGTTGGCGAATATGTTCGTATTTATCTGGGGCATAAAGGAAGCCTGGCGTTGTGTCTGGGAATTCTTGCATTCTTTATGGCAGGCTTTCTTGCAGGTTCCGCCCGTTTTCGTTCGCACAGGATGCGGACGGTTTCCACAGCAGGGCTTGCAGTTACTCTGATACTGACTATGAGTGTGGATGCATATTATTCTTATAACTGCCAACGGGCGATACTTGAGAAAGCACCATCGGAATATTTTGAACGTTTGTATGAGCCTTCGGTTAAAGAAGCGTTAAGTGAGCTTTCCAGGATGGATACTTCCTTCTATCGGGTGGAGAAGGATTATACCATTGGAACGGAGATTTCCTGTCTGAATTCACTGGCGCAGAATTACAGCGGAGTAAGTACGTATAATTCCACACTTAATACAGGAACGGCAGAGTTTCTTCAAAACTTCTGGCCCAGTCTTCAGGTTGAGAATGAAACACATCATAGTTTTGCGAACGCAGTCAATGATGATTTTCAGGCTTCTTTATGTCATGTAAAATACGTTCTTTCTGATAAAGCAGATTTTCAAGTGCAGGGCTATGAATTTTACCGACAGTTCGGAGATATTTATGTGTACCGGAATACTAACACCCAGGAGTTGGGAAAGTTTTATCAAACAGTTTTCACTACAAAAGCATATGAGAGTTCTTCGGTTTCTTTGGATAAAGAAGCGCTTCTTGCGGAAAATGTGTTGTGTGATACGATTCCTGCGTTGACACGCAGTTCTGACGAGATTTCTATTTATCAGAAACGTATAGAAGCGCAGGAGGAGCAGATTGTTCAGGAATTACAGGATGAATCGGTTATATTGTTAAAGTTTCCGCAATTGACGGGAAATGCACAGGAAAAATATCTGTTAGAATTTGAACTGTCTTTTCCGGAAACAATCGGAAAGCTTAAAGCTGAGGTTGGGGCACATACAACACATCTGACTGCGGGGGCAACACCAATCCATGTAGAATTGTCAGTACCCGGAAATGTCCGGGAGGTGCGGTTGATTCAGGCGGGGATTCCCAGTGCAGAACAGGCGGTTATTACAAATAAACGTCTTTCACGCTGTAAGGTCAGAAATCTTTCTGATTTAAGTCAGGGGATACATTTTGAAGCAGGTGAGAAGGACAGTATTGTTGAAGGAACAGCCAGGGTTTCGGATCAAGGGATTTTGATGCTTTCAATTCCTTATGAGAATGGCTGGCATGCTTATGTGGATGGAGAGGAGACAGAGATTCATCAGGTGAATTACGGGTTCTCCGGCATTTATCTGGAGGCAGGAGATCATAGGATACAGATGGTCTATCGATGTCCCGGATTTTCTTCAGGCGTTTTATGCAGTCTGTTTTTTTCCTTACTTGTAATTGGTATCTGGTGGAGACGCAGGAACGTTAAAGATTGATTTCTTGTACTAAATAGACTATAATCTATATGATACTAGAGCGTGTTTGAAAATTGCTTTCCACAAGATGTATTCCACAATTTGTGGGATATTTGGTTCAAATAAGGGAGGCGTAGCGGGCTACGCTGACCGAATTTGGGACAAATAGACCGCAAAGTGGGGGATGCAGATTGCGGGAATGAATTTTCAAACACGCTCTAGGGTCAAAAGGTTATGCGTTTCATGCTTGCATGAAAAAGCATGACTTTGGGACCCGTAAAATATGAGAAAGTAGCCCGGATAGGGCAGATTTCGAATGTTTTTAGGATTGCGGGAGCATGAAATGCGGAGCAATCCGTGTATCATAGGGG
>UQAW01000021.1 GCA_900539175.1 uncultured Lachnospiraceae bacterium | reverse complement strand
AATCGACTTTCATGAATGGTGATGTCTGCGTCAGCAGACATGTCCGTTTACCAGCTATTCATCAGGAAACTGACGAGGTAATATAACAAATGGCATCTTTGATATTGTCTACCGCAATCAATCTGATACCCCTAATCTTATCTACCGCCTTCATACAGACAGCCGGCAAAATGACCGTTTCAAATCCAAGTTTCTTTGCTTCCGCAACTCTCTGTTCCGCCATGCTTACGGCACGTACCTCACCGCTTAACCCAACTTCACCGAATGCAACTGTCTTTTCATTAATTACAGCATCCCGATAACTGGACACTAAAGCTAAAAGTATCGCCAGATCAATAGCAGGTTCATTCATCCTGATTCCTCCCGCGATATTAACATAAGCATCGCTGGCGGAAAGATTCAAATGTGCACGCTTTTCCAGAACTGCCATCAATAAATTTACGCGATTAAAATCAGTTCCTGCGGCAGTCCTCCTGGGAATTCCAAAGTTACTGGGACACACTAATGCCTGAACCTCTATGAGTATTGGTCTTGTTCCCTCCATGGAACAGGCTACTATGGACCCAGAAGCTCCTTCCGGTTTTCCGTCCAACATAAATTCTGAAGGATTTTTCACCTCCATCAATCCCTCCGAACGCATTTCAAAGACACCAATTTCATTTGTAGATCCAAATCTGTTTTTAACTCCCCGCAAGATGCGGTAAGACGCATGTCGTTCCCCTTCGAAATATAACACAGTGTCCACCATATGTTCCAATACTCTTGGACCAGCAACATTGCCATCTTTTGTTACATGACCGACAATAAAAATGGATACCCCCATACCTTTTGCAATCTGCATCAAAACATTGGTAGATTCCCTTACCTGAGAAACACTTCCCGGTGCAGAACTAACTTCTTCATTGAACATTGTCTGTATTGAGTCTATCACTGCAACCTGTGGCTTTTCACGTTTTATCACTTCATGAATTGCAGCCAGATTTGTTTCACATAACAATTGTAATTTTTCATTAAACTGCCCGATTCGGATTGCCCGCAGTTTAATCTGACGAAGTGATTCCTCACCAGAGATATAAAGCACACTTTTCCCGTTTAAAGAAAGTTGTCTGCAAACCTGAAGCAGCAACGTGGATTTTCCAATTCCTGGATCTCCGCCAACCAGCGTCAAAGAACCCGGTACAATTCCACCGCCCAGAACCCGGTCCAATTCTCCGATACCGGTAATCATCCTGCTTTCTTCCTTCATGTCGATTTGCGAAAGAGAAACTGTTTTTATCTCAGAAACCATTTTCCTTACCGCTGTCGTCTTATTATCTATCACTTCCTCCGCAAAAGTATTCCACTCTTTGCACCCCGGACATTGTCCCATCCATTTTGCAGATTCATAACCGCAATTTTGACAAAAAAATACCGTTTTCGCGCTTTTTGCCATAAATCCCTCCATTAAAAAAGGCCGAAGCCCCAAGAAAACCTTTCACACAATTTTCCCGGTACAACGGCCTTATGTATTTGCCTATTCTACACGCAAAATTTCGACTTTCACCTGCTCTGCCTGCTCCAGTTCAACGCTAAAGGAAAGTTTACCGCCAAGATTGGTAGTCATGTGTCCAACATTGACGCCATTTAAGATTACTCTATATTCCGTATCCTCTTCCATACCCAAAGTAATCTGCGCGTCCTCATTTCCTTCCACTGTAAATACCAGTCCTGTTCCCACATTCTTCATTCCTGTTACTGCCGTTCCCGGAACTGATTCATATACAAACATTCCATTTCGTTCCAATTTCGTAATTTCCTTAAAGGTTTTCACCTTATACATATCACCTTCATACTCAAAATCAGACAGTTTTGATTTTGTGTCCAACTCATAATTTCCAAAACTGATACCGCCATCTGCTTCTGTGCGGATTAATTCACTAATAACTGACATCGAAAATGCCCTCCTGGTTTCTATCTTTGGTTTTCTTCTGACACATATGTCATGTTGATCTTCCCAATCCATTACTCCATATGAGTAAACAAGACGATTGCCCGGTTTACAAATGTCGATTAATCATTCGGATAAGATCTATGATTAAGAAACAAAAGCTCATATTCAAATCCGAACTGCTTTTCTGAACACTGTACCACGATAACTTGCATCAATGCAGTCCATCTTATCAGATATTTTGGTTAAGTTTCAAAAAACAGTCCGATGAAAACAAAGCCTTTTGATGAATTAATCATATGATGAAAGCGTCAAAAGGTATTTTGACGCTTATGATATACGGATTGCTTCGCATTTCATGCTCCCGCAATCCTAAAACACCTCAAATTCGCTCATTTTTCTACGAAAAATGGCTACTTTTCGGTGTTTTTCGCGTCCCAAAGTCATGCCTTTTCATGCAAGCATGAAAAGCATGACCTTTTGACGCTTGTATCATCATATTCCTATTATATAATATTTCCGTCAATTTTACCAGTAATATCTGAAAAATTCAAAAGAATTTAACAATTACCACTTTTCAAGAATCCCAAGTCCCAACGGATATGGGCCTGTATGAACTCCAATCGTGGCTCCTATCTGCCGAACCGGAATTTGTTCTCTGGTAATCTCGTATCCATTGGCATTTAAACGTTCCACTACCTTCTCCCGATAGTCATAAGACTCCTGCTGATCGTATCCATATCCTACTGCAATTGAATAGTCTTGTATCCTGCCTCCATGCTCTTTCAGATAATTCAATAGCAGTTCAATGGTTCTCTCCATTGTCTTCTTTCTGCTTCGGGCTATTCCCGAAGGAAAAATCTCGCCTTCTTTCAATGTGATAATCGGTCTGATTCCAAGTACAGAACCAGCAAGCGCCGTCACCTTTCCGATTCTGCCGCCATGCTTCAGATACTCCATATCCCCCACGGTAAAAAAAATCCTGCCGGAACTTTTTATCTGTTCCAGCTTTTCAATTGTTTCCCGATAAGAAAGCCCCCTTTTTTTCATGTCCGCCGCCTCAAGAACCAACAACCCCTGTAATACCGTATTCACCATTGCGTCTATTACAGTAATCTCCGCCTTTGGATCATCTTCCTGTATCATCCGCACTGCATTGAGCGCCGACTGCATGGAACCGCTAAACTTTGTCGTAATACATATGCAGATAACGGGGATCCCTTTTTCAACATATGGCTTAAACGCATCTATATAATCCTGCACAGACGGCATGGAAGATTTGGGATATACCCCAGGATTCTCCACCATCTGCTGATAAAATGTCCGGATCCCAATCTCTCGAATCTCCTTCAAATAATTTTTCTCATCGAAAGATACATAGAAAGGTACAATACTGATTCCAGCTTCTTCTGCCAGATCCGTCGGTAAATCACAGGAACCGTCGCTGATTATCTGAAATTGCTCTTCCATTCTTTTACTCCTCGTCCTTCACACTAATATAACTTCTTATCCTTCTGCCCGCTTGACTGTAATTTGATCTTTGGCTATACCAATATTCACAGTGTCTCCTTTTTTCACATTGCCAAGCAGAATTTCTTCCGCAAGAGAATCCTCTATTTTATTCTGGATTGCCCGTTTCAGCGGTCTTGCTCCATACTTGTTGTCAAAACTGCTATCGATCAGATACTCTTTTGCCTTTTCACTGACTTTCAATTCTATATTCATCTGATCTTTACAACGGTTTTTCAGATCTTTCAGAAGAATATTCACAATTTTTTTCATATTTTCCTTATTCAAAGCATGGAATACAATGATATCATCAATACGGTTCAGGAATTCCGGCTTGAACATCCGTTTTACCTCATCCATCACCTGTCCCTTCATATGCTCATAATCACGTTTTTCATCTTCCTGCGCTCCAAATCCAAGTTTCTTGGGTTCAATAATTGCCTGAGCGCCTGCATTGGAAGTCATAATGATACAGGTCTGCTTAAAATCTACTTTTCTTCCCTGAGAATCTGTAATATGTCCGTCATCCAAAACCTGAAGCAGAATATTAAATACATCCGGATGTGCTTTTTCAATCTCATCGAGCAAAATCACGCTGTAGGGATTTCTGCGTACCTTTTCAGACAACTGACCGCCTTCATCATATCCTACATATCCCGGAGGCGATCCAATCAATTTGGATACACTGTGTTTCTCCATGTACTCTGACATATCAACACGGATCATAGCCTGTTCTGTGCCAAATACAGCTTCTGCAAGTGCTTTTGACAGTTCTGTCTTTCCTACGCCGGTCGGTCCCAGAAATAAGAAAGAACCAATCGGACGATTCGGATCTTTCAATCCTACCCTTCCCCGCTTAATTGCCTTTGCGACTGCACTGACTGCCTCCTCCTGGCCAACCACTCTTTTATGCAGCGTCTGCTCCAGGCGTGCCAGACGCCGGCTTTCTCCTTCTTCTATTCTCTGGACTGGTATCTTCGTCCAACCCGATACCACCTGAGCAATATGCTCTTCTGTTACTTTCAGTTTTTTATTTCTGCAGCGGCGCTCATACTTTTGTTTTGCTGCATGTAAAACCTTATCTACTTCTTCCTGACGCCTCTTACACTCTTTCGCTTTTTCAAAATCCCCGGCTTTGATTGCCTCTTCCTTCTCGCCAAGCACTTCCTGCAGCTTCTTTTCTCCCTCCAGAATCTCTTCCGGAATCTTATATCCGCCCAACTGTACCTTGGAAGATGCCTCATCAATCAAATCAATGGCTTTATCCGGCAGGAAACGGTCATTAATATAGCGTGTGCTCATCTTCACGGCTGCATCCAGTGCTTCCTCCGTAATTTCCACACCATGATGCTTTTCATAATACGGCCGGAGTCCCTTTAAGATCTCCAATGTCTGATCCCCTGTCGGTTCCTCCACTGTCACCGGCTGGAAACGCCGTTCCAAAGCTGCATCTTTTTCAATATATTTCCGGTATTCCTCGATGGTAGTGGCACCGATCAGCTGAATCTCACCCCTGGACAGTGATGGTTTCAGGATATTTGAAGCATCCAGAGCTCCCTCTGCTCCCCCTGCTCCAATGATTGTATGAAGCTCATCGATAAACAGAAGAACATTCCTGTTCTCCATCACTTCCTTAACCACTTTTTTGATTCGTTCTTCAAATTCACCGCGATACTTGCTTCCTGCTACCATGCCGGACAGATCCAGCACCACCACTCTCTTTTCTTTCATATTGTCCGGAACCAAACCCCAGACAATTCTCTGCGCAAGCCCTTCGGCAATTGCAGTTTTACCGACTCCCGGCTCTCCAATCAGACAAGGATTATTTTTTGTTCTCCGGCTTAATATCTGGATAATACGGTCAATTTCCTGCTCTCTTCCCACAACCGGATCCAGTTTTCCCTGTTTTGCCATCTCATTGAGATTACGGCTGTATTGATCCAATGTGGGAGTGGCTGCTCCTGCAGTATCTCTGGAGTTCCTGCCCTGAAAGTCTTCCTTTGAACCATTCTGTTCTTCACCCATAGCTGCCAAAACAGCCACATAAAGTTTCTGGATATTGATTCCCATCGTAAACAGCAGACGGGCAGCAACACAATCCGTCT
Source organism: uncultured Lachnospiraceae bacterium (assembly GCA_900539175.1). Taxonomy (GTDB): domain Bacteria; phylum Bacillota; class Clostridia; order Lachnospirales; family Lachnospiraceae; genus Novisyntrophococcus. The sequence goes on along the minus strand of UQAW01000021.1, from coordinate 44,582 downwards.
CTTTCAGTAAAGCAATCAATATGTGTTCTGTACCAATTGTTGTATTTCTAAAATGGTGTGCCTCTCCTTTTGCATCTTCCAGAACTTTCTCTGCCCGGGGAGTATAACCCGGCTGCATCACCACCGAAACACCTCCGGCAGGGGCAATCAACCGATCAATCAAAGACAGTAATCGTTCTTCCTGTACGCCGAACTCCTTCAGAACCATCCCGGCTGTGCCGTGCCCTTCCTTTAAAAGCCCCACAAGAATATGCTCTGTCCCTATATAATTATGCTGACACTGCCGGGCTGCCCGGCCCGCCTGAATCAATGCATTCCGTGCCTGACTTGTAAATGCTTCTCTCATTCAATGTCCATCCTTTCCTGTCTTCTATAAACGTATGCCGCCCTTCTGCAAAAAGAACCAGCTCAAGACTCATAACGCTCATAAATCTCATCCACCATCTGGTGAACCTCTTCCCGTGAAATATTCTTGCATACTGCCTCTGCCAGAATCACCTGCAAATCCTGCCGCAACTCCTCAACAGCAAACAGCTTATCCACATCAATTTGGATTACCGCACCTCTGCGCCGATCTAATGTTAAAAGTCCCTCCTGCCGCAAAAGACTGTACGCTTTATTCACTGTGTGCATATTTATCCCAATCTCCTCCGCCAACTGTCTTACAGAGGGGAGAGAATCCCCTTCCTGAAGCCGCGAAGTAGCAATCCCCAGAATAATCTGGTTACGAAGCTGTATATAAATCGCTTCATCACTGTCAAAATCAATCTGAATCAATTCATACCGCATAACTTTTATCCTCTTGTATTCAATTCCCCATCCGGCATGCAAAATCATGCCAAATCAAATGTTGCAGAGTGTTATAGAGAGAGTGTAACACTCTTTCTGAAATCTGTCAAACGAAATCAAAGCTTCTCGCCTTTAAACGAAAACTGTCCCGTCTGAAACAGCTCCTTGGCTTGTTCCAATCGGGACGTTTTTCTTAACGATTCTTATTGTAAATAATCTGAAGACCTTTCATCAGCAAGTTATCATCCAAAAGAATTTTTCTTTTACATAATGGGATTACGCACTTCGCCAGTCCGCCTGTAGCCACAGCCGTACAGGTTTCCCCAAGCTCCTCTTCAATGCGTTCAAGCAACCCATCCAACGCCGCAGCGTTTCCATACATGGCTCCGCTTTTCATACAGTCAATCGTATTACTTCCAATCAGGCGCTTCGGCAGCTCAAAACTGATCTGGGTCAACTGTGCAGCATTACTTACCAGAGAATCACTGGCTGTGCGGATTCCCGGAAGAATCATACCGCCGATATAATACCGCTTACTGTTAATGACACTTACCGTCGTAGCCGTTCCCATATCAATAACAACCAAAGGCACCGGATGCTCTGCCATAGCGGCCACCGCATCTACCACCAGATCACTTCCGAGCTGTGCAGGGTTATCCATGCGGATATTTAAACCTGTCTTTAATCCGGGACCCACCACCTTCACCGATTTATGAATCAATTTTTCAACGGCATGTTTTACAACTTCTGTAATCTGCGGCACTACCGAAGAGATGATTCCGCCCTCAATCGAATCACTTTGAATATTATAAATCTCCAACACGTTTTTAATACTGACCGCATACTCCAATTCCGTATGTTTTCGCTCCGTAGACAATCGTTCGATAAAATATATTTTCTCATTTTCGATACATCCAAGTACAATATTGGTGTTCCCGATATCTATCGCTAAAATCATAATTTTCTCCGGCCTTTCCTCTATCTGCGGCGCAAAGCATCTGCCGCCGGGATCACACCCGCACGATACAATGCAGAACCTACCGCCGCCGTTATAATCGTTGATGAAAGCATTTCACATACAGCATTAATCCCAACGAAGGTACAAATGAATACAATTACATTTTTTCCTCCCATAAGCCCCTGAACATATTCCGTATTTCCATACAATACAACCAGTGCCGTCATAAAGAACACTGTATTAAAGAATGCAGCGCAAAATCCGGTAACCGCACTGGCAGCGTATGTATTCTTCCGCTTCCTTACCCATTGAAAAACAAACCCGATTAAGAAACCGTCAAGCACACGCGGGACAAAGCGCTGAATAAATGCCAGAATCGGATTGATTTCAAAAAGAATTGCTCCCATTGCACTTGTACCTCCGATACCAATACATTGCAGAAAGCTGGTAAGTCCGAAGACGGCTCCTGCCACCGCACCGCCGACAGGTCCCATGGTAATTGCACAGACAGCCACGGGGATCACATTAAATGTAATGGCAAGGGGACCTATATTCAGGTAACCCAGAGGCGTGTAAGCCATCAACAGTAAAATAGCGGTCATAAGACCAAAGATTGTGAGTTGCGTTGTTTTTGATGTTGTTTTCATGTTCTCTCCTTGTTATTATTCCCTTCTTCGGGATACAATACATGTACGAGGTTGACAAGTTACATTTCCCCGGAGATCCTCTCCAGGATTTTATCCAGAATGCGTACGGCAGTCTCCTCCTTGCTGAGCAATGGAAGTTCTGTCTCCTCATCCTTCGTAATCAGAGTCACCACATTGGTATCGCCCGCGAAACCTGCTCCTGGTACTTTGAGGTTATTGGCCACAATCATATCCAGGTTCTTTTTCGCCAGCTTTGCTCTGGAATTACGCAGCATATGTTCCGTTTCCATAGAAAATCCACACAGAAACTGATCAGAACGCTTCTGCTCTCCCAAATATTTTAAGATATCGTCCGTCCGTTCCATCTCCAGGACAAACATCTCACCCGATTTTTTTACTTTCTCTGAACTTACCTGTTTTGGCCGGTAATCTGCTACTGCTGCCGCCTTAATTACAATATCCTGATCAGGAAATGCTGCTGCTACCACCTCATACATCTCTCTTGCCGTGGTAACCTCCACCGTCTTTACGAACAATGGTCCTGGCAGATTTGTTCTGCCCGACACAAGAGTCACATCCGCACCGCGGAAGCTGCATATCCGGGCAATCGCATATCCCATCTTTCCGGAAGAATGATTGGTCAGATACCGCACCGGATCTAACGATTCCTGCGTTGGTCCTGCAGTCACAAGCACTTTCTTTCCAGTCAGATCTTTCTCACAGGCAATCTCCTTTAAAATATATTCTAAGAGAATCTCCGGCTCCGGCATTTTTCCGGCTCCGGTATCTCCGCAGGCTAATCTTCCGCTTGCCGGTTCAATGACTGTATACCCATAGGTCTCCAATTTTCTCAGATTATCCTGAAGAATCGGATTTTCAAACATATGCGTATTCATGGCAGGTGAAACAAGTTTCGGACAACTGCACGCCATCACCGTTGTGGTCAGCATATCATCCGCAATTCCTCCTGCCAGCTTTCCGATCACATTTGCTGTTGCAGGAGCAACAAGCACCAGATCCGCCAGTTTTGCCAAGGCAACGTGCTCCACGCTGAACTCAAAATTACGGTCAAAAGTATCCACCAGACACTTATGAGCAGTCAATGATTCAAAAGTGATCGGATTAATAAAATTCAAGGCATTCTTTGTCATAATCACATGCACATCTGCATGCTGCTTAACTAACATGCTTGCAAGACCTGCCGTCTTATATGCTGCAACAGAGCCTGTCACTCCAAGAATCACTGTTTTTCCTTTCAGCATCTGTCACCCTTCCTTTCCCTATCTTATTCCTGAAAAAAGACAGGCGCCAACCTGTCTTTTTCACATAATTTCCACATGTTCCAATTCCTTAACGTCCGCAGCAATATTTGTACTTTTTGCCGCTTCCGCACGGACATGGCTCATTTCTTCCGATCTTTGCACCTTTTATGACTGTACCTGATTTCTTCTGCTCCAGATACAGAGATTTCTTCTTTTCCTCTGTAAAAATTTCATTCCACATCGGCAGATTATACAGCCAGTCAGCTTTTGCATCCACCATATTCTTATATAATAATTCTTTGTCAAATCCCAGATTTACTTCTGTATTCTCGTCCATCTCTTCGATCGGATTCTGAACTTTCAGACTGTCGTTGATACCATCCAGAAAACCAACCATGGTCATTACATCAACTCCAAACTTGTCCGCCAGTTCTTTCACAGTTCCGCGAACTACCTCATCCGGATTCACCAGAAGCTTTTCATAAATTCCTTTTTCAATCACGAAATACTTGGTCCAGAACTTCTGCAACTGGGCTTTGTCAGTTTCCTGAGAGTACGCCATATCTCTCCAGTCTTGTAATAAACTCATATATCCTTACCATCCTTTAATCCAAAATAGTATGTGCAAAAAGACCTGCAGCAATGCATAAAGCAAATACTGCACAACGATCATAAATCAACAGCTATAGTATATACGAAACCCCTGGAAAATGCAAGCATATTTCACTTAGATAATGTTTTGAGCATCTGCTCCACAGTCTGTCCGTTCAACGGATGACGTTTCCACGGGGCAATTTGAGCTAACGGAACCAGCACGAAATCGCGCAAATGCATCTCTGCATGAGGGATATGAAGATCTTTAGTATCCATCACCAACTCATCATAAAGCAAGATATCCAAATCAAGTGTACGGGGACCCCAATGAATCTTCCGTTCCCTGTTGGCCGCCCGCTCGATCTCATGCAGCCGTTCCAGAAGTTCTTCCGGTTCTAACAGCGTCCTTAACTCCAACACTCCGTTCAGAAAATCATCCTGCTCCACACCTCCATACGGTGCTGTTACCAGATAATCAGAAACTTTCAAAACTTTGCAGTCTGGCTGCTCACCCAACATCTGAATCGCCTGATCCAGATATCCCTTTTTATCACCCATATTGGAACCAAGGGCAATATATGCCGTATGCCATCCTCTGCTGATCTCCACGGATACCGTATCTAAAGGAAGGCCCACCGGTGCCCAGGGTTTTTGAATCTCAAGGTCCACCTTCCAAAGCAACGGATATTCCACAAGCAGCGCCTGAGCAAGCTGTTCCACCACACGTTCCAACAACTTCCAGGTATTCTCTTCCACAAACTTTTTGATAAAGTGGCTGACTTCTCCATAATTGATGGAATATTCCAATTCATCCGTCATACCGGCTTTTCTGGTGGTTGTATGTAAAACGGCTGAAATCACAAACTTCTGTCCGAGAACATTTTCTTCCGGATATACCCCATGTTTTGCAAAGACCTCCAGATTCTGTATCTTTATCTTATCCATCATGCCTCCTGCCGGCCCAGAATCGCCTCTGTCATCTGAATTGCCCTCTTATTTTCTTTGATATCGTGTACCCGAACAAAAGCACATCCCTTCATCACGCCAATTACCGTAGTCGCGAGAGTTCCTTCCACGCGTTGATCCGCCGGAAGATCCAAAGTAAGCCCGATCACTGATTTTCGAGAGGTTCCCAGTAAAATCGGCAATCCTAATCTGTGCAGCACATCCACATGATGAATAGCCTCCAGATTCATCTCATAAGTTTTGCCAAAACCAACACCAGGATCAAGCATGATTTTTTCCTCAGGTACGCCTGCCTCTCTGGCTATCCTGACACATTCTTCCATATCTGCTACCAGTTCTTCCAGAAAATTCCCATACACAGCCTCATGGCGGTTATGCATCAGACAGCAGGCTGCCTGATACTTCGCGGTCAGCCCCGCCACTTTACGTTCATGTTTAAATCCCCAGATATCATTGACCAGATCTGCACCTGCCTGCAGTGCTGCTTCTGTTACCTTTCCTTTATACGTGTCAATCGATACCGGAATATCAAACCGGCTCTTTACCGCTTCAATCACCGGTGTTACCCGGGCGATTTCTTCCTCCTCCGTAATCACCGTATGACCGGGGCGGGTAGACTCTCCTCCGATATCGACAACATCCGCCCCCTCACGTATCATTTCTTCTGTATGATACAGTGCCGCATCCAGATTATCAAACTTTCCGCCATCGGAGAAAGAATCCGGTGTCACATTTAAAATACCCATAATGTACGTCTTATGCTTCGTATCAAAATCCCGATTACCTATTCTCATCGCTTATCACCTCAATATATGATACTTGTATTCTTCTTATCATCCGGCCAGTTACACTCCCTGACTGCCGGACAGGAAAAACAATTTCTGGATTGCTTGTCTGCCCGATAAAGGTAGGCTGCTAATCTGTCTTCCATTCCTTCTTCCTGTTTCCGGTGGCTTGCTATGGCATTCTGAATTCTTTCTGCCTCAATTTCCGAAAAATTACATGCCTTTAATATCTCACCAGCAATCCTTGCCCCGGATATATGATGCGGCGTTCCTTGGCTGATCTGTTCATAACGCCCAATATCGTGAAGCAGTGCAGCAGCATAAATCAATTCTTTATCCAATCCTGCACCCTCTTCCAGATTATAGATATACATCAGCCTTGCCACATCCAGAAAATGCTCCATGGTATGACGGCAGAAAAAACGCTCCTCCTCTGCTTTCTGAAGCAGATGAAACTGCTTCTGAAACAAGGGATGATTCTGTATACTATGTACTCGTTCCATATCTTTATCTGTTCACCATCTGAAGAAATGTCTGCTGAAGCGAGTAATCTTCCGCAAACACACCGCGGACAATCGTCGTGACTGTCTTGCTTCCCGGTTTCTGAACGCCCCGCATAGTCATGCACATATGCTCTGCCTCCAGCATCACCATCACGCCCCTTGGATTCAGGTGCTTTTCCAGAGCATCTGCGATCTGTGCTGTCATATTCTCCTGAATCTGCGGTCTTCTCGCAAATACTTCTACTGTCCGCGCCAGCTTACTAAGTCCTGCCACTTTCCCATCTGGAATATATGCCACATGAGCCTTTCCATAGAAAGGAAGCAGATGGTGTTCACATACGGAGTAAAAGGTAATATCTTTCTCCAAAACAATATTATTATTCGTTGCCTGAAATTGTTTGCTCAGATGTGTTCCGGCGTCTTCATAAAGTCCTCCGTAAATCTGCTCACACATACGTGCAATCCGATCCGGCGTCTCAAGAAGACCTTCCCGGTTGATGTCCTCACCGATTCCTTCCAGCATCAGACGGACACCTTCTTTAATCTTTTCATGATCCATCATGCCCTCTACCTCCTAAAATTTATTTCGGGATGCGGGCATTTCCGATAAATATTAAGAAATGCAGCAGAAAGTCGAACAATTTTGTGTACAAAAAAACATCCCGATGTGAATGAGCATCTGGAATAAATAATAATTCTTCTTATCCCTTCACAATCGAGATGTATATCATCTGTGTGTTGCAACGGGTGCGAATCCCATATCGTAAGCCTAGTGCTCTGACACTGACTTTTCGTTTCTGCGGCAACTCCCCATCCACGGAACACTTAACGCATGGAATCCTATTTTGCATATTATTTATCTGCGGCTATTATAGCACTCTTAGTACCGAAGTTCAATAACCGTTTTCTTCTTTATTAAAACTTCAGTTTTCCACTTCAATCGGAATCCCCCGATGATCAATATTGGTGGAAAATACAATCTGTGTCTTTGTCCTTCCAAAATGCTGAAGCTGACCGATAAACTGATCCAGCTCCTTGGTCGTTTTAAATAAAACTTCCATCAACATGGCGTAATCCCCTGTCACGCAATTACATTCGATCACATTAGGAACACTGGCTATGTAGGGATAAAATTCCTTTTTCTGCGTAGGTTCCACTTCCAGATTAATAAATGCTTTGATCCTGTAATCAAACACTTCCGGATTTACTACAGCCATATAGCCGGAAATCACACCCTCCTTTTGCAGTCGTTCAATCCGTGCCGAAACCGTGGGAGAAGACAAAGAAACTCTGTCAGCAATTGTCTTCACCGGCAATCTGGCATCATGTTGCAAGATATCTATTATCTGTCTGTCAATTGCATCTATTTCATGTTTCATATCCAATCTCCTTCTGACCGTTACACTTAAAACAGCTTTCCCGCCTTTTGCAGACTTCGAGGCAGTTGCTTAAGACTCTTCCGGCTCTTCTTGTTTCTCTATTCTCCGAACAACAGTACTTTCCACACGATGCTCCCTGACCTCGATAACCTTGATATGCAGATCCTCCGTCTCCAGTTCAAACTGGCTCCCGTCATCTGGAATAGAACCCAGATTTCCGAAGATATAGCCGCCGAAAGTATCATAATCATCAACCGGCAAGCTGACACGCAATTCCTCTTCCACATCATCCAGAGGCGTACAACCCTGAATCCGCCAGGTATCCTCTGAAATTTGTTCAATCTCCTCCGGACGATCTTCATCATCCTCCTCTATCAGATCGCCTACCAACTGCTCAATCAGATCCCGCAGAGTAATAATGCCATCCATACCGCCATACTCATCCAGTACCACCGCAAAGTAGTTACCGCTCTTTTTCATATTACGAAACAAAATGTCCGCTTTGATACTTTCCGGCACGTAATATGCCTGACGGATTGCCTGTTCCATAATTTCATCTTTGCCGAGATTTTGAAGCCGGAAATAATCTTTTGCAGCCATTACACCCAGAATATCATCCACACCCTCTCCGCAGACCGGAAACATGGAGTGACGGCTTTCATGGATGATTCCCTCCCATTCTTCCTTTTCATCCTCCGCCCAAAGTACTGCTACATCGGTACGGTGTGTACAGATCTCCCCCACTGAAATATCGTCAAATTCAAACACATTCTGAATCATTTCTTTTTCCGTACAATCAATCGTGCCTTTCTCACTTCCTGCATCCACCATCATACGGATTTCTTCTTCTGTAACCTCTTCCTCCTCATGGTTCGGATCAATTCCAATCAATCGCAAGACCCCATTGACAGAAACTGTTAACAGCCATACCAGAGGTGCAAAAACCTTTGCAAGTACGTTCAGTATCGAACCCATACCAAGTGCTATCTTTTCCGAATTTTTCATCGCCACGCGCTTTGGTACCAGTTCTCCAAAGACAAGTGTAACATATGACAAAATCAAGGTAATCAGAAACACAGCAATCGCATCCAATGTCACTGTCGGAAGCGGAATACCCATACGCACCAGAAAATTCGTCAAGCGGTCAGAAAAGTGCTCTGCCGCATAAGCACTGCCCATAAAACCGGACAATGTAATCGCAACCTGAATCGTAGCCAAAAATTTCGAGGGTGATGAAACAAGTTTCTCAAGCTGCACCGCTTTCTTATTTCCTTCCGAAGCCATCCTGGCAAGCTTTGTGTCGTTCATCGAAACCACTGCAATCTCTGCACATGCAAATACTGCATTGAGCGCAATCAGTATGATCTGCAAGATAATAGGCCATATCAAAGGGTCACTGTCCAAAATACATTCCTCCTAAAAATAACAAAATCATATTAAAAATGTTTACGGAGACTATTCTACTATATTTCAATAGGGGATGTCAATGAAGAGGAAGCCCAAGGACGATTCTATTTCACTTTGGAATATTGTAAAAACCTCTTAAACGGATCTTCATCCATTTAAGAGGTTCTGTTCCCTTCCTTTCATTTCTATTTGTGTTTTACCGGCAGCCATATCCCGCTTTCATAATCATGGGAAGTCATATCACCCTCAGAATACCATTCAATACTCACATACATGGCAATATCATAATCCGGATTTCCTGGCAGCCATTCCTTGAAAATCTGTGTATTAACGGATTGCATCGCTCCCGGCATAGAACCGACACATCGGAATTTTGCCCATTCCATATCCGGGAATTCATAGACACACATTCCCCTGGGAACTTCTCCCTCGGTATATCTGCCAGCAATCAGATAACGGAATTTTCCTTTTTCTCCTAAATCATCAATGGAAACTCCAAATTCTCCCACACAACAATTACAGATTGTCTCTTCCACTTCATTTTCCGGCTGCTTATCCGCCAGCAGGAGCGGCATCAAATACTTATCTCTATACTCCGCCCAGAATTCCGGTATTTTTTGATAAGCATCTGCGGTTTCAAATGTCTTTTCAAAACCAATCACTTTAAAGCCTTCCATCTTTTCAACCGTTACATCCATGTCAGTTCCTCCTTTTACCTCAACAATAACTTTCAAAGGAAGGAAAGGCTTGATTTTACTGGAATCTTTCTTCATCTGCATCGGCGATATACCATGAAAACGGGAAAACGCCTTCGTGAAGCTTTCCGGTGTCTCATATCCATATTTGTAAGCGAGATCAATCACTTTTTCCTCTCCGGAAATCACATCCAATGCTGCAAGATATAATCTGCGCCAACGAATGTACTCTCCTATGGAATATCCCGTCATGATGCGGAAGCCTTTTTGAAGATAATAGGACGAAATGTGCACTTCTTCCGCCACATCATCCGCTCCGATGTCCTCATATAAATGCCGCTCCATATATGCGATTGCACCGCGTAAGCTTTCTGTCCATTCCATCGCTGCTCATCCCTTCCTTTAGACTTATCATAGCGGAATAAAGGATAAAATTCCTGTCATTTTATGTTTTTATTTGTCCTGCCTAAATTATTTGAAATAGTTCACTCCGGATTCAAAAATCTTAAGATCTTGCTCACCATAGATGTTGATAGCTACACCATCACCCCGGCGCTCTGCATGAGCCATCTTACCGAGAACACGTCCGTCCGGACTTGTGATACCCTCGATTGCGCGATAAGAACCGTTGACATTCCAATACTCATCCATCGATACATTTCCTTCCGGATCGCAATACTGGGTTGCAACCTGTCCGTTGGCAAACAGTTTGTCAAGCCATGCTTCGCTGGCAACAAAACGGCCTTCTCCGTGGGATGCAGGGCTTGTGTAAACACCGCCCAGAGCTGCTCCGGAAAGCCACGGGGATTTGTTTGTCATAACTTTCGTGTATACCATCTTGGAGATATGACGTCCGATGGTATTGAATGTCAATGTCGGAGAATCCTCTGTCTGTCCTACAATTTCACCGTAAGGTACCAATCCCAGTTTAATCAGTGCCTGGAATCCGTTACAGATACCCAGAGCCAGACCATCGCGCTCATTCAGAAGTTTCATAACCGCTTCTTTAATCTTCGCATTCTGGAATGCAGTTGCAAAGAATTTTGCTGATCCGTCCGGTTCATCGCCGGCAGAGAATCCGCCTGGGAACATGATAATCTGTGCCTGACTGATTGCCTCCTCAAAGATGTTGACAGAATCTACAATGTCTGCTGCAGTCAGATTCTTGAAGACCTTTGTGATTACCTTTGCGCCGGCACGTTCAAACGCCTTTGTACTGTCGTATTCACAGTTCGTACCCGGGAATACCGGAATAAATACAGTCGGCTGCGCCAGTTTATGTGCGCAGATATGCACATCTTTTGTATCATAAAGCGGAGATTCCACCTTCGCGTCTGTCGGCGCACCGGATACCGTCTTAAATACTTTTTCAAGCGGTGCATTCCAGGCAGTGCAGGCCTCTTCAATCGAAAGCTTCATATTACAGTATTCGATTGCCGCCTGGTCGGTCACTTCACCGATCACGGTATAAGTCACAGAAAGTTCAGACACTTTGCCTGCTTCCACTTCACAGATCAGATCACCGAAGTATGGGCTGAACAGATCTCTGACATCCACATTATGCTCAATCTTCACACCCATCTTATTACCGAATGCCATCTTGGATACGGCAGCAGCGATACCGTGGCGATCCAGAGCATATGCGGAAACCACCTTCTTAGCCAGAACATCTGCATGGAATCTTGCATAGAGATCCATGATCTCCTCGTATTTCGGAAGATCATACGCATCCCTTGGAACATGAATCCATACCAGTTTATTTCCTGCCTTTTTAAGTTCCGGTGTAATGACATCCTGTTCTTTTGCCACATCCACTGCGAAGGAAACCAGTGTCGGCGGAACATCAATATCATTAAACGTACCGGACATACTGTCTTTTCCGCCGATGGAAGGCAGGCCAAAGCCCAACTGTGCATCATATGCACCCAACAGTGCCGCAAACGGCTGACTCCATCTCTTCGGATCTTCAGTCATACGACGGAAGTATTCCTGGAACGTAAAACGAATCTTGCTGTAATCACCGCCGGTTGCCACAATCCGGGCAATGGATTCCAGAACCGCATAGACAGCTCCATGATATGGGCTCCAACTGGACACATATGGATCGAATCCATAGCTCATCATTGTTACCGTATTGGTTTTTCCGTTGGCTACCGGAACTTTAGCAACCATAGACTGTGTCTCTGTCATCTGATATTTTCCACCATAAGGCATCAGAACAGAACCTGCACCGATGGAGGAGTCAAACATCTCCACCAGACCTTTTTGAGAACAGGTATTGAGATCTGACAGGGTTTCCAGCCATTTTGCTTTCACATCAGCAATATCCTCACTGCGTTTCAGGGTATTACCGTCTTTTTCCGGAATCTCAACATATACATCTGTTTCCTGATGAGCACCGTTGGTGTCCAGAAATGCACGGGAAATGTTCACAATTTCTTTGCCTCTCCAGCTCAGTACCAGACGAGGTTCTTCTGTAACAACCGCTACGCATACTGCTTCCAGATTCTCTTCATTGGCATATTTCAGGAACTGATCCACGTCTTTCGGATCTACAACAACTGCCATACGCTCCTGAGACTCAGAGATTGCGATCTCCGTACCGTCAAGACCGGCATACTTTTTCGGAACTTTATCCAAATCTACTTTCAGACCTGCTGCAAGCTCTCCGATCGCTACAGATACACCGCCTGCACCAAAGTCATTACATTTCTTGATCAGCCTGCTCACTTCTTCACGGCGGAACATACGCTGAATCTTACGCTCTGTCGGAGCATTTCCCTTCTGGACCTCAGCGCCGCAGACCTCAATGGAAGCTTCCGTATGAACTTTGGAAGAACCTGTTGCACCGCCGATACCGTCACGTCCGGTACGTCCTCCAAGGAGGATAATGATATCGCCCGGATCGGAATTCTCACGGATGACTGCGCGTCTTGGAGCTGCACCCATGACAGCACCGATTTCCATACGCTTTGCCACATAGTTCGGATGATAGACTTCTTTTACATATCCGGTAGCCAGTCCGATCTGATTGCCGTAAGAACTGTAACCGTGGGCTGCGCCGCGAACCAGCTTCTTCTGCGGCAGTTTGCCGTGAAGCGTCTCTTTTACGGAAACCGTCGGATCGGCTGCACCGGTCACACGCATTGCCTGATATACATAGGTACGTCCGGAAAGCGGATCACGGATTGCACCGCCAAGACAGGTAGCCGCACCACCAAACGGCTCAATCTCCGTAGGATGGTTATGAGTTTCGTTCTTAAAGTTGATCAGCCACTCTTCTTCCACACCGTCCACATCAACCGGAACAACGATGGAGCAGGCATTAATCTCATCAGACTCTTCCTGATCCTCCAGCTTGCCTTCTGCTTTTAACTTTCTCATCGCCATCAATGCCAGATCCATCAGACAGATGAACTTGTCATCTCTGCCCTTGAAGATCTCCTTATGATCCGCAACATATCTTTCATATGCATTTACGATAGGCTCTTTATAATCACCGTCACCAAACTCCACATTCTTCAATTCTGTGGAAAATGTAGTATGACGGCAGTGATCGGACCAGTAGGTATCCAGTACACGAATCTCCGTCATGGACGGATCTCTCTTTTCTTCCTTTTTAAAGTAATTCTGGATATGCTGGAAATCTTTGAAGGTCATAGCCAGATTCAAAGAACTGTAAAGTTCATGAAGTCTGTCTTCCGGCATTTCGTTAAATCCTTCAAAAATGCTGACATCCGCAGGATCTTCGAACTTTGTCACCAAAGTCTCTGGTTTTTCCATACCAGTTTCCCGGGAATCCACCGGGTTGATGCAGTGGCTCTTAATCGCCTCAAACTCCGCATCATTTACCTCTCCTTCAATCACATAAGTGGTTGCGGAACGGATAATTGGCTGCTCATCTTCTTTCAGGAACTGTACACACTGTACGGCAGAATCTGCTCTCTGGTCAAACTGCCCCGGCAGATACTCTACGGAAAATACCTTTGCACCTTCCGCCATCGGGAATTCTTCTTTATATAAAGTATCGACCGGAGGCTCTGCAAATACCACATGACAAGCCTTTTCAAAAGTTTCCTCACTGACATTTTCCACATCATACCGAATCAGAATCCGAACATTCCGAATCCCCGGAATGTCCAGATAATGCTTGATCTCATGTCTTAAATCCTTTGCTTCTCCGGCAAATTCCGGTTTCTTCTCAACATACACACGTCTTACTGTACTCATACTTTTCCTATCCTTTCGTTTGGGATACTACGGTTGAACATCGGCAGAATTATTCTGCCACCATAAGATGATTTTATTGTAGCACAAAATTTCTTATAAGTATAATTAATATCTCTTATCTCATCTATTAATTTAACTAATATCCAATACGCTTTCACATCATTAAAACAGATAGGAACATTTTTCTCACTTTCCGAATAAGCTGATTATGCTATTTAAAAAATTCTGTTTAAAATGCCTGTTCATACAGATGTATAACATCCTCTATTTCCGTCATTCTTGGATTTACAGTAATATTGCCGCTTTTCATAGCATCGATTGCCATAGCTTCAAACAGTTCCTCTTTTACTCCGACCTCTTTCAGGCTGACTGGAATTCCCAATTTCTCATTTAATTTCACAAGCTCTTCGGCAAGCATCTCTGAAGAAAAATCTTTCACCTCTGCCGGGCATTCGGCAATACAACGGTATATGTCATAATATTTTCCCTGATCTGCCAGTGCATTATATTCTACAATCACAGGAAGCAGGATTGCATTGGCAACACCATGGGCCACATCAAAATATGCGCTGACAGGATGGCTCATAGCATGCACATCTCCCAGTCTCGCATGAGAAAAAGCAATTCCGGCAAACAAAGAACCTATAAGCATTGCCTCCGCTGCCTTCTTATTGCTACGATTGGCCACATATGCCCGGATATTGCCGCCAATCAATGCCAGAGCCTTTAAAGCAAACATATCCGAAAACGGAGAAGCCGCTAAAGATGTATAAGCTTCCAAAGCATGAACCATAGCATCTACACCGCATGCTGCCGCTGTCCTCTTTGGAACACTGGTAATCAACTCCGGATCAAGGATCGCATATGCAGGAAGCAGATAATTGCTGACAACCGTCAATTTGTAATTTCTGCTGTGATCTGTAATTACCGAAAATGCCGTCACCTCAGATCCAGTTCCTGCTGTGGTTGGAATCGCTATCATAGGAACCACCGGACCTGGTACTTTGCCTTGTCCCTCATAGTCTGTAATTTTACCGCCGAAAACCGCAACGACAGCAACCGCTTTCGCAACATCCAGCGGAGAGCCTCCACCGATTGCCACAATAAAATCGGCACCACTTTTCCGAAAACCCTCTGCTGCCTTTTCCACGGTCTCTGTGCCCGGATTTCCTTCTGTCTCCGTAAATGCCTCACTTTCCATGCCTTCCTTGGCAAGCGCCAGACGGCATCTGTCCACCATACCAATCCGTCTCAGATGGGGACCTGAAATAATATAACCTTTTTTCCTATGTAATTCTTTGGCCAGTTTGGGGAGCCGTCTAAGGCTCCCCTCTCCCACCACGATATTCTGCGGAATAGAAAATGAAAATATATCCGAAGATAGCATCATCGTATCGTCCTCCTAACTCAATGCTTCGACAGCGGCATTGATAATATCATATGCCTGATCGCAATCCTTCTCATCAATAATCAACGGCGGAACCATACGAATCGTATGGGAACCGATGGCTGTAATCAAAAGATGCCTGCGAAGACATTCATGTTTTACTTCCACAGCATCCACAGCATCATCAAATTCCACACCAACAAGTAAGCCCTGCCCACGCACTTCCTTCACATGTGGAAGTGTCTTTAATTTTTTCATAAAATATCCGCCCATTTTCGCTGCGTTTCCCGCCAGATCACGCTCTAACAGTTCATTGACTTCCGCAAGCGCCGCCGCACAGGAAACCGGATGACCGCCGAACGTTGTTCCATGTGAACCAGGCGTAAATGCCTTTGCCACCTCTTCGGTAGCACAGATTGCGCCAATCGGCATCCCACCCCCAAGAGCCTTCGCCATGGATACGATATCCGGTTTGATGCCATAGTTCATATAACTCATTACTTTACCGCTTCTGCACCATCCGGTCTGCACTTCATCAATCAACAGCAACATGCCGTTTTCGTCACAGAATTCACGAAGTCCCTTCATGAACTCCATCGTAGCCGGATGTACACCGCCTTCCCCCTGCACCGGTTCAATCATGATTGCAATCGTATTTTCTGTACACGCATCCTTAAATGCCTGTAAATCATTGTATGGAGCATAGGAGAATCCATACGTCATAGGACCGAATCCCACCTGGCAGCCGTTACCCGGCTGACCGGTAGCCGACATAGCACCAAATGTTCTTCCATGGAAACCCATTTTCGCTGTCACGATATGGTAACGGTTGGGACCATATTTTTCAATACCGTATTTTCTGGCCATTTTAATCATAGCCTCATTCGCCTCTGTACCTGAATTCTGGTAAAAGATTTTGTCCATGCCGATTGTTGTACATACTTTCTCCGCCAGCAATGCCTGCGGAATAGTATAAGGATAATTAAAGGTATGCATCAGAGTTTTTGCCTGCTCTACAACTGCCTCCACAACCTTCTCATTACAGTTTCCGGCGGAGTTTACAGCGATACCTGCATAAAAATCCAAGTACGCCTCTCCCTTTTCATCGTAGATAAACTGCTCCTTTGCAGTTTCTGCAAGAAAATCAAATCTCTCATAAGTTTCAATCATATATTTGCTTGCCTTATCCTTTATATCCTGTACGGTCAACCCAGTGTCTGCTAATTTCATACTGTTTTCCTCCTGAATCCTGTCCTTATTCTGCTTTTTTTATCCTGTCCGTTGAAATGAATCCTTTGATCATCAAATACTTTTCTATTACTTTGACGCAATCCTCTATTCCGATCTTCTCACTATTCAGCGTCATATCGTAATTGACCGGATTCGTCCAGTAATTTCCATGAGTATAATATTTATAATAGTCTGCCCGGAACTTATCAGCCCGTTCAATTGTCGCATTGGCAACTTCCTCGGTCACACCCATATGCTCCATCGTCCGCTCAACACAGAATGCTCTTGGCGCTTCTATATAGATACTGACTACATTCTGCTTATCCCGGAGTACATAATCCGCGCACTTTCCTACAATGACACAAGATTCCTGTTCTGCAAGATTCCGGATAATCCTACTCTGATATTCAAATAATTTATCATCTGATACAAATTTCTCATTTCTGCTGATATAGTTTCTTGATCTTGGAAGACCTCTCATGAAGGCGGCAAAACCGCCATTTTTTCGGATTTTTTCATTTACCTCCTGAAAAAGCACTTCATCCAGGCCGCTCATTTGACTGGCAAGGGTCAGAATTCGATTTTCATAACAATGAATGCCCAGATCCTTGGCCAGACGTGATGCGATTTCTTTTCCCCCGGTGCCAAATCCTCTGGCAAAGGTCACAACAAAATTTCCCATAATCTTATTCCTCCTGTCAGCCCGCCAGATATCTGCTTAAGAATTCTCTGGTACGTGGATTCTTTGGATTCCTGAACAACTCTGATGGTGCTGCATCTTCCGCCACGAAACCACGGTCCATGAATATCGTTCTCGTAGATACATCTCTGGCAAATGCCATCTCATGGGTTACAATAATCATTGTAAGCCCTGTAGTTGCCAGTTCTTTCATAACATTTAACACCTCTCCTACCATCTCCGGATCCAAAGCCGATGTGGGTTCGTCAAATAATAATACCTCCGGATTCATACACAGGGATCTTGCAATAGCCACTCTCTGTTTCTGTCCGCCCGATAACTGGTCCGGTTTTGCGTGAATATATGGTGCCATACCCACTTCTTTCAGATGCGTGATTGCCCTTTCAAATGCCTCCTGCTTATTAATATGCAGCACTTTTCGTGTGCAAATCGTGCAATTTTCCAACACCGTCATATTATGAAACAGGTTGAAAGACTGGAACACCATGCCGACTTTTGATCTGTAATTGTTAATCTCCTTCTGTACATCCCTGATTTCTTTTCCATGATACATAATTTTTCCGGATGTCTGACATTCCAGCTTATTGATGCATCTTAACAACGTAGATTTGCCCGAGCCTGAGGAACCCACGATACATATGATTTCTCCCGACCTGACATCAATGTCAATCTTTCGAAGTACTTCATGTTTTCCAAAAGATTTACTCAAATCCTGAATAGAAATAATACATTCACTCATAAAATTCCTCCTCACTGGTTATCCATATATTCAACAGCTAAAGCATAATCGTTCTTTCCCCGCATCCTTTTTTCCATAAGAATAAAGATTCGGTTGAAGACGAAACACAATACAAAGTAAATGATTGCTATAACCAAATAAGACTCAAAATATTTATAATAATTGCCACCGGCAGTTTTTGCTGCCATAAATAATTCCTGAACTGCAATCACATTCAGAACTGACGTCATTTTCAGATTTGTTAAAAATGTATTTGCCATCTCCGGGATAATATTCCGGAAAGCCTGCGGAAGAACAATGTACAGCATAGTCTTCATAGGTGACATTCCCATAGCCCAGGCACCTTCTCTCTGCCCCAGATCAATAGATCCAATGCCGCCTCGGACAGTTTCAGCCATATAAGCGCCTGTATTCAATGTCGTAACAAGAATACCTGCAAATGTCGTTGTCATGCTGACGCCAGATTGCCTTAATCCGTAGAAAATAATCATCGCCTGCACAATCATCGGCGTATCCCGGAAAATTTCCACATAAATGGCTGCCACAATCTTTATCAATCTTATAAAAAACTTTTTGATACGATTGTCACCATTATTGATTTTCATATCCTGAATAATTCCAATCAAAAATCCCAGAATAAAGCCTGTCAGCGTGCCAAGCACTGCAATATACAAAGTAAGCCACGTTCCCTCCAGAAACATATTGCCATATTTTTCTGCAAGAAAAACCATCCATTCCAAAGAATTTCCGGGATTTTCAACTGCTAATACTGCCCACATAGTTCCACCTCTTTCCTCTTCATACCCGACACTTCATCTGTGTCATGCCGCCTTTATTCTGCTGCCGGCTGCTGTGTAAGAACAGACGCCATAAGTTCATCCATTTTGTCCTTATCATTCCATCCCAAAGAGTCCATAGCCCCCTGAAGCTTATCACAAAGAGCTGTATCATCTTTTCTTGTTGCAATACATACATTGACCATTTCATCATCCCCTGTAAAGGTATCACTTTCATCAAACTGGATAATTGCCAGATCATCATTTGTCAACAGAGCGGACTCAGCAGTTGGAAGATCCACAATACATACATCTGCAACACCGTTAGAAACAGCCATAAAGCACTCAGAAGTTGTTTCGTAATTAGAGCCTGTCTCTGCGCCTTCAATTTGATCCAATAACGGAATCCAGCCTGTGCCAAGCTGTGTAGTCGCCTTACAGCCAGTTCCCGCCAAATCAGAAAGCTTTGTAACATTGTCATATTTTCCGCCCTTTTTAACAACAATACAATTATCCCTGTAGTAATAAGGCTCCGTAAAAGAATACGCCATTTCTCTTTCAGCCGTCCGTCCCATACCGGCAATGATACAGTCGTATTCACCGGAATCCATGGAAATTCCGATCGAGGACCATTCCACCTTATGAATTTCCAGCTCCATTCCCAGCTCGTCCGCCAACATTTTTGCCACCGCCACATCATAACCATATGTATAATAATTCGAACCATAAATCGGCTGCGCCTCACTTCCATCCGGCGTTGCCGCATTTTCCTGTGTCCAGTTGAATGGTGCATACGCACATTCCATACCTACTTTTAGCACATCCTTATCTCCACCGATGGAAGAGGATTCGCTTTTTGAAGCAGATCCACTCTCTGAAGATGAACCACTGGCGGAAGATGAGCCGCAGCCTGTAAACATGCCCATCAACATCATTCCTGCCACTGCCATTGAAAGTACTTTTCCCATTTTCATAATAATCCTCCTTCTGATCAGTCCCTGTGACGATCCGTAAAATAAGTTATGTTCCAAACGGACATGTCTGCCAGCGCAAACATCGCCATTCATAAAAGGGCGCCAGACGAAACATCCCGTTTCTCTAGCGCCCTTG
This sequence comes from uncultured Lachnospiraceae bacterium, assembly GCA_900539175.1. Classification (GTDB taxonomy): domain Bacteria; phylum Bacillota; class Clostridia; order Lachnospirales; family Lachnospiraceae; genus Novisyntrophococcus. Next base: position 24,425 of record UQAW01000021.1, on the reverse strand, counting down.
CTCATGCTAAGTATTTTAATAACTTTCCTTCTTTTCTTCAACGTACAAAACGCACAAACATACTTTGCACTTTGCACAGTTTGTCACGAAAACATCCACTTTTTTACCAGAATACAATTCACCAAATCCAGATATTCCACATAGTCATTCAACTCCATCTCCAACAACTCTTTAATCTTATTCAGCCGATATTGCAGCGAATTCCGATGAATATATAACTCCTCCGCCGTTTTTATGGCATTAAATCCATTCATATAAAATGCAATCAATGTGTCACATAAAAATGCGCCATTGGCATGATCATACTCCTCCAGTTTTTTCAATTTCTCATTACAATACTGCAGAACCTCTGCCTGATTCCCACTGTTAAACATAAACTTGTAAATTCCCATGGCACTGGCACTGATTACTTTTTTGCTCCTGGCATTGGGCAGAACATCTTTCCTTGGAATAAAACTCTTTGCCTCCTGATAACTTTTGCCAAAATCCTTCGGACTCCTGTACGCTTCCCCCAGAATACACGTACTTCTGATTTTTCCTTTAAACTGAAAACTGTCATCTAAAGTCCGTAAAATACGTTCCAGTTCCCGTTCAATTTTTTTATCCTCCCGAGCCTCGAACAACAGTACAAACTTGTTCAGAAAACGCATAAACATAGGTTTTCCATCTATCCCTTTCACTTCCCTTTGCAGACAGTTTGCATAATATTCATAAACATGCTCATCCTGCTCCAGGTTGATCCCATACGTTCTGTCCACCACGATAATTCCTACCCGATAGAATTTTGTAAAGTCAAAGCCAAACTGTCCGGAAAGTTTTTCCACATACTTTTCATTGATTTCATATCCAAATAACAAATTATAAAGATAATCTCCAGTTCTCTTATTCTGCACATCTGTGTCTAAAATCAACGCACCTATACCCTGAGCAATGTCAACAAAAGACGCACCTTCCCACCGGATATAAAACAGGGGAAGCTTCATCTCCTCCGCACGCTCAATAATGAAGGATGGAACCTCTTCCTTATCTTCTGTCACAGAAACCGCCAAACCGGAAATCCCCAGGGCATACAACTCCTCCATACTGCGTGCCACTTCTTCAAAATCAAACCGCACATCATCTACCACAATCATCGCAAAATTCCCCTGATTCATGTGATCTTCATAAGGTCTTGTCTGCACGATATAGCTCCAGGACACGATACGGTCAAGCCCCTCTTCCCCGGCAATCAGTTCCATCCCGTCCAATTTCAAATTTAATATATCTCTGCACGTAACCATCCTAATTTCTCCTTGCCATAGCTTTTATGTAACTGTTCATTTCCTTCATAATTTTCGATTCATTTTTATTCTATCAGTAATTATCATCCCTGTAAATGTCACACTTTCACATATTCTTTCATATACTGTAACAGAACGCACTATGAAAGGACTTTCAATTTATGCCATATACGATTATGTTGGATGCCGGGCACGGAGGAGATGATCCCGGTGCCGTCTACCAGAATCGTCAGGAAAAGAATGATAATCTGCAGCTTACTCTGGAACTGGGAAAAGTACTGAAAGAAAACGGAGTAAATGTTCTCTATACCCGTACAACGGACATTTACCAGACTCCCTTCGAAAAAGCTCAGATCGCCAACCGTTCCGGTGCAGACTACTTTATCTCCATCCACCGGAACTCCTCTCCTACACCGAACCAGTACAATGGGGTAGAGACGCTGATCTATGACAAATCCGGACTGAAACTGGAGATGGCGGAAAATATAAACGCCGCACTGGAAGAGATCGGATTTGAAAACCTCGGCGTAAAAGCCCGTCCGGGACTTGTTGTCCTCCGAAGAACTCAGATGCCCGCACTATTAGTTGAAGCCGGATTCATCAACTCCGATACCGACAACGCACTGTTCGACGACAATCTGGAAGCGATTGCAAAGGCGATCGCATATGGAATTCTGGAAACTCTGGACGTGGAAAATGTTATGACAGAAAATGTTCCAACACCGCGCCAGATGACTGGAACGGCTGCAGCCATCGATGCTGGCGCACCGGAAGAACCGACACTCTACCGCGTTCAGGTCGGTCTTTTCCGCCAGCGTCAGAATGCCGATAACCTGTTGTACGAATTACAGGAAAAAGGGTATCCGGCATTTATCCTGGCAGAAGACGGCTTTTACAAGGTACAGGTGGGCGCCTACCAACAGCTTGGCAATGCGATCATTATGGAGCGCCGACTACGAAGAGAAGGCTATTCCACACTGATCACCACATAAACAAAACAGCTTCGAACCACCCTGCAGACATCCTAAAGATGCCCGAAAAAGGGAAGTTCGAAGCTATTTCTAATGTCCGAATACTTTCTTTCTGACTTTTCTTCCGTCAACTCTTTGCTCTGCCTGAATCTGCTCTTTGGGCTGATACAGCGCAAAATATACAACCGCGTTTAATACCAACGCACAGGTTACATCAAAGACAGAATGCTGCTTTAAGAACATCGTAGATAATACAATCAACACCGTCAATACCAAGGTCCCCTGCCGTACCGCCTTATACTTCTTCAAAGCCTTACAGCGGTCGATCGCAAGATAACAGACCACAGAATTATAAACATGAATACTCGGTAAAATATTGGTTGGTGTATCGATCTGATACAGATGCCGTACCAGATCCACAAAAAGATTCTTCCGTTCAAAAACCACCGGTCTCAAATTCTGTCCATTGGGATATAGCCAGGAAATAATCAAAAATAAGGTCATGCCAATTGCCAGACTGATCATCAGCTGATAATATTCTCTCACCTCTTCCTGAAAGAATGTAAAATATATCACGGTGACTGCAATATAAAAAAACCAGAAAAAATAGGGAATAATAAAAAACTCACAAAAGGGAATCGTATCATCTAGCGGCATATGTATCTCGTGATATCCCTTGGTAATGTTTTTCTCAAGAATTCTAAATCCTATTAGATAGAAAATCCCGTAAAGTGCAATCAACCAGATATGTTTCTGCCTTATATTTTTCTTCAAGATAACACCGCCCGTTTTCATTCAAAAGGTAAATTAGCTACTGCTGTATGTAGTATAGCACAGGGAATCAGGAAGTCAATCCTCTTTAAGTTTTCTTAATAAATCCTTATGCAAAAATACTATTTTCATGCCCAAACCTTTTCAGATTTTCATCATTTTACGCTAAAATAATTTTCAACCTTTCTGATTCCAGAGAAATCTCCATTTCCTTTTGGTATCCTCCTGATTCTCCGTCCAGATGAACGGGCAGCCGCTTTTCGGAACCGATGGAAATACTTCTGCATCGTATCATATGTATCTCTTTAAATCCGGTGTGCCGCCCTTTGATGGCTAGCGGCAGAAGCAGAAGCACTTTCCACTTTGGAATTTGAGAGACAATCATCACATCCAACAGCCGGTCTCCAGGATCTGCATCCGGTGCAAATTTACAGCCGCCGCCCTCATACGGCAGATTCATGGCAACGGCAAAAAAAGCATGTTCAAATACACGCGTCTCTCCCTCCTTTTGTATCACCGTTATGGTATGAGACGCAGATACGGCTAATTCTTTCAATGCAATACAAACATAAGTCAATTTACCAAGCTTCAGCTTATTCAAAGTATTTTTCATCCTGGAAGCCAATGCCTTGTGACAGATTCCTGCATCAAATCCAATTCCGGTACTAATCGTAAAGCGGCGGGATCTTCCATTCATCCGATTTATACCGATATCAATCTCACATACTTTCTTCGGGTTCAGAATCCGTTCCAAAGCTGCTGCCGAATCCGAAGGAATTCCAAGACCACGGGCAAAGTCGTTGCCGGATCCGGTGGGAATATAACCAACAGTCACCTCCGACAACCGGACAATTCCATTCACTACCTCATTCACCGTACCGTCGCCGCCGATAATCACTAACACATCTTTTGGATTCCATGACACATCCGTCAATTTCCCGGCGATTTTTCCGGCATGTCCATAATATCTGGTAAGATAAACCCGATATTCACACGCTTCTTCCAACAGACGCTTTCTGACCCACATCCAGATTGCCTGACCCTGTCCGGAGCGGGACTTCGGATTCACAATGATATGATACATATGATATCCCCCTGCAAGTACACTTAAACTTTCTTCAATTTTGCAAACGAAGCAAACATTTTCTTAACCCCGGCCTGATCAAAATTCACAGTCACCTCGTAATCCTTCTTTCCGTCCACGATATCCGTCACCTCTCCTACTCCAAACTTCACATGACGGACGATATCTCCTACTGTATAATCCAAAGTATCCGCCTTAGTAACCGTAAACTGCCGCGGTATAAAGGAAGTGTTGCCCGAAAAGGTGGACTTCTTTTCGGATACGCTGGAAAATGCACTGCCAAATCCATCCTCCATCGTCAGCCTGCTTCTTCTTTCACTGATTCCGAACTCATTCTGCCTTCCCAGATTCACCAGTTCTCTTGGAATTTCCCGGACAAACCTGGAAACCTTATTATACTGCGTCTCACCGCGGATCATCCGCTGCTGGGCGGAAGTCATCGTCAGATGCTTCTTCGCCCTTGTAATCCCCACATAGCAAAGCCGGCGTTCTTCCTCAAGCTCCTCATGGTCATCACTGGTTATGGTCATATAACTTGGGAAAACTCCATCCTCCATTCCCGCCAGATAAACATACGGAAATTCCAATCCTTTGGCACTGTGAAGCGTCATCAGAAGCACATAGTCACTTCCATCCTCCACTGAATCAATATCCGCCACAAGCGCCACCTCCTGAAGAAATCCGCTCAAAGTTGGTTCTTCATTTTCTTCTTCATAAGTTACAATTTTTGAAATAAACTCATCAATATTCTCGATCCTTGCCCTGGCCTCATCGGTATCCTCTGCTTCCAGCTCCTTCACATAGCCTGTTTCCTCTATAATATGCTCCAACAGCTCTTTGACCGAATAAAATTCCGATTCCGCCCGCAGCCGCTGGATAAAATTCGTAAATGATTCAATCTTCGCAAGACTTCTGCTCATCCCCGGTATGTACTGTACCTCCAACAACGCATCATAAAAATTGATTTCCTGCTCTGCGGCATGGTTCATCACCTTGCCGATCGTAGTTGCTCCAATCCCGCGTTTCGGCACATTGATAATCCGCTGCACTGCCAGATCATCCTGAGCGTTATCGATTGTCTTCAGGTAAGCCAACAGATCTTTAATTTCTCTGCGGGCATAAAAGTTTACGCCTCCCACCAACTTATACGGAATATTTGCCAACAAAAGCTTTTCCTCAAACAAACGTGACTGCGCGTTGGTTCGGTAAAGAACCGCTACGTCTCCATAATGCCCTTCGCCAAAGCGTACCATCTTGCTGATCTCTCCTGCGACATACTCTGCTTCCTCGAAGCCATTTTGAAACTGACGGAAATCGACCTTGTCTCCTTTCTCATTCTCGGTCCAAAGCCTCTTTTCCTTTCTGCCGAAATTGTGTGCAATCACTTCATTGGCCGCGTTTAAGATATTCTGTGTGGAACGATAATTCTGCTCCAGCTTGATTACTTTTGCATCCGGGAAGACTTCCTCAAATCCCAGAATATTGCCAATATTCGCACCCCGGAACTTATAGATGGACTGATCATCGTCTCCCACCACGCACAGATTCCGGTATCTGGCTGCCAGAAGACTGATAAACTTAAACTGAACCGTATTGGTATCCTGATACTCGTCCACCATCAGGTAACGAAACTTATCCTGATAATATTCCAGCACATCCGGGCACTTCTGAAAAAGTTCCACCGTCTTTACCAGCAGGTCATCAAAATCCAGTGCATTATTTTTCTTCAACTCCGCCTGATATTCATAATAAGCCTGTGCAATCCGCTTTTTGTTCCACTCAAGACCTGCGTCCTGTTCAAACTGTTCTGGAGAAATCATCTCATTTTTTGCTGAGGAAACCGCAGACAACAGCGAACGCTCTTTATACATTCTGGTATCCAACTGCAATTTCTTAATCACGCTTTTCATCACGCTTTTCTGGTCATCCGTATCGTAAATCGTAAAATTATTCTCATACCCGATCCGGTCGATAAATCGCCTTAAAATACGCACACAGCTTGAGTGAAAGGTACTCACCCAGACACTCTCGGAGCCAAATTCTACAATCCGGTCCACCCGCTCCCGCATCTCCTGTGCCGCTTTATTCGTAAATGTGATCGCCATGATATGATACGGCAAAACACCTTTTTCTTCAATCAGGTAAGCAATCCTGTGGGTCAGTACCCTGGTCTTTCCCGAACCTGCTCCCGCAAGAATCAGCAGAGGTCCCTCCGTATATTCTACCGCTTCCCTCTGCTGGGGATTCATGCCCTCCAAACTATTCATATCTTCTTACTCTCCAACTATGCTACTTTCTCATGTTTTATGGGTCCCAAAGTCATGCTTTTTCATGCAAGCATGAAACGCATAACCTTTTGACCCTGGTATCATTTTATGTAAATATAATCCTGCCCGGCGCAGATGTGTCTTTCTGTTTCATCTGCAAATGCAACTTCCCCCTGCAGCCGCTCGTAATCCTCCTGCCGGATGGCTTCATAGATCTTGCAGGGGATTCCAATCGTTACTCTCCTTCGCAGATCCTCCGGCTTCTGATTTGTAAAATAAGGGAGATACATCGTCACTTCCCGGCAATTTTCCTCTGTCAAAACTGTCTGTGCAGAGGACTCCCTGAAAAATTCCATCATAGGACGATAATACGCTTTGTAGTACTCTTTCTGCTGAAAGTTCAATTCACACTCGCCTTTCATTTTGGGCTGCTTGATATAAGCGGTCAGATAACTATTCTCGTAATAGGTCATGCAGACAGCCGCTGACTGTGGGTTCTGACCGCAGATGGATTTCACACTCTGTGCCAGTATACAGCCATTCTCCAAAGCACGGGGACTATTCTCACTCCGCCCCTTTGCGCCCCACACACTATAGGCTTTGCTTTTTCTCTGATATCCGATCAGATCCGAGCGTCTCATCCCACAGACATCGATATATCCCTCTTTCTCCGGATCCGGAATCAGATTGATATGGGTGAGATAATCCAGATGAAACAATTTTCCGCTGATTAATTTTGTAAGGACCATTCCCACATAATAAGAAATCATACTCTTCTCACCGGAATCCAGATAATCCAGTTCATGAGACTTCTTCAACCGATCACCTTCCGCCTCCAGAGCTGTTTCTATCATAGCGATCTTCATCAAAAACTCTGTCTGGCGCTTTCCAGGATATGCCGGCGTAAGTCTCTGAATCGGCATACCGCAGGTAAATACGGCATGGATCAATTCACGATTGGTAAATTCCAGCTCATAAGATTTTTTGTTCAAACCAGGCGTACTGCTGCAGTCCTCCAGCATCAAACTCATGGAATACGTCTTCTCTTCTGTTAAAATCATCGTTATTTCCTTCCTCTGCCTTCTTTCCTCTCCTTTCAGTATACTGTCAATCGAAAAAACTTGCAAGGCTGAAAATCATCGCCGCTGCTTCATCTTCATCTGCCATGCCGTCTGGCTTCGGATGCACATTCGCCGTTCATAAACATAGGACAGAGTGCATAAACACTCCGTCCTATAAGATCTTACAGTAATATTCTGTTTTTTCTGCTTACATTGGATGCTTTACACACTGAGAAAATTTCTGCTTTGCCTCCTGCACCTTCTGTTCCTGAGCGGCCGGTGTCGGATAGAATCCTTTTTCATGCATCATGCAAAATACATCCTGCTGGATATCATGCTCCTGTTTCAGGCAGTGAAGAATCGCGTGTCTTACATTCTCATGCACACATTCATTGGCAAATGTGTTGTAGTTATTGGTTGCTGTTTTCTCTGCGGTAAGTGCATCACCCAGAATTTCTTTGTCTGTATATACCTGACCTGTCATGTGTCTGCCCTCCTTAGCTTAACTGTGCATACAGGGAATTAAAGTGTTCCTGATGTCTGTTTGAGATCTCCGTAAACTTGGATTTGATCTGCGGGTCATCGCTGTGCTGTGCCAGCATCTGGAATTTCTTGATCAGAAGTTCCTCTTCGGTCAGCAGATCATTTAAGGCAGATAATTCTTTTTCTGAAATTGTTTCCATATTGCACCTCCTGATTCATGATTACGACCTTATTCTGTCTCGAATCGGAGGAAAATATACCACAGCTTTATTCTTTACCATCAAAACAATAGGTGCAGAGTTTGCATGGGGAAATTCCGATGGATTTTACCAGATCATCCAAACGATGGTAACGCAGCGTGGTAAAATTCTGTCTCTTCCGAATCTCTTCCAACATCCATGCATACCGTTCACTGCAGGGATCTGCATACTCATCCAGCATCTCTTCCGCTTTTTCCCCTTCACGCTCCAGGATAATCTGTCTTGTAATCAGATCCAGTTCTGATTTGGAACGTGAGAAATTCAGGAATTTACAGCCATACAGCAACGGCGGGCAGGCCGGACGAACATGAACCTCCTTGGCACCGCTCCGATACAAAAACTCGGTTGTCTCACGAAGCTGTGTACCGCGCACGATCGAATCATCGATCAACAGTAATTTTTTATCTTCAATCAACGCTTTAACCGGAATCAGCTTCATACGTGCAATCAGATTTCTCTGACTCTGATTCGTCGGCATAAAAGATCTGGGCCAGGTAGGTGTATATTTGATGAACGGACGCGCGTAGGGAATTCCCGATTCATTGGCATATCCGATCGCATGTGCAACTCCGGAATCCGGCACACCTGCCACAATATCCGGCTCAACAGTTCCGTTATCACGTTTTGCCAGCATCTTACCGCACTGATAACGCATCTCTTCTACATTAACTCCCTCATAAGCAGAGGTCGGATATCCGTAATATACCCAGAGAAAAGAACAAATCTTCATCTCTTTCCCCGGTTCGGAAAGAGTTTCCACACCTTCCGGGGTAATCTTCACAATCTCGCCCGGTCCCAACTCCCGGTAATCTGTATAACCGAGATTGATATAGGCAAAACTTTCAAAGGATACACAATAAGCATCTTCCTTTTTCCCTAATACCAGTGGAGTGCGTCCCAGCTTGTCCCTTCCGGCAATCAAACCATCTTTCGTCATAAGCAGAATTGTCATAGAACCGTCAACCACATCCTGTACATAACGGATTCCGTCCACCAGCGTATCCTTCTTGCAGATCAACGCCGCAACCAGTTCCGTTGCATTGACCTGACCGCCGCTCATCTCCTGAAAATGAGTATTGCCATTGGCATACACTGCCTTCAGCAATTCCTCCATGTTATTGATTTTGCCGACGGTTGTGATTGCAAAGCTTCCCAGATGAGACTGTACCAACAGCGGCTGCGGCTCATAATCCGAAATACATCCGATTCCGAGATTCCCTTCCAGTTCCTCCACATCCCGTTCAAATTTTGTACGAAACGGAGAGTTTTCGATATTATGGATGGCTCTTCGGAATCCGTCCGGTCCATATGTCGCCATTCCGCCTCTTCTCGTACCCAGATGCGAATGATAATCCACACCATAAAAAAGTTCCAGCGTACAACTGGTTTTTGATGCAACGCCAAAAAATCCTCCCATGATTCTATTTTCTCCCTTTCTTATAGCTAATCTTGTAACGATTCGGTAATTTTATGTTTACCTGATTTTTTTCAATCCTTATCTATGTTACTACATTTTTTACTGTTTTACTATATATTATTTTATTAATTCACGCAAGATTTACATTTTTTTTGCTTTGCAGAGGCATAAAAAGTAATTTTTTCATCAAAAAAGGCTTTCTACCCTATCCGCAATCCCGGATTTTGTTTCTCTGCCTCCTGGAAAATCTGATATACTCGTTGATAATATGCTCCTGCATTTTCCTGATGCTCGAAAATCACCTCTGTATCATTCAAATCCATCAGACAATCATAGAGGGCATCCAGGTTTTTTCCATAATATTCTGGAAATCCCAGCTTTTCCTTCAGATATTGGTGCGTCTCCTCCTTCTGCATCATACAGCCTGCATCTAATATCACCCTCATCTTCTACTCCTCTCCGTACAGCAATTCAAAGGTTTCATAATGATCTTCTGTATAATAAATCAATCCATCATTGGAATATACGATTCGCCTGGCACCACGGTATCCGCCGTCCCCTTCGATATCACACTCATGATACTCTCTTCCCTCTTGCTGCGGCAGAATTCCTTCATAATTTCCAAAATAGTCTCCTCCGATACTCTTTCCGGGCGCCACCTCTCCAAGGTTCCCCTCACTGCTTACCCAGCCAAGTTCCCTGGCTTCTTTCTTCGTTATGAAATTATCGGGCAAATGACCAAATAGATGCAGATAGGCTGCCACCTCGTCCTTCGATGTATATGTACCGTCCTCCTGAATTTCCCCAGTACTATCAACCTTATCACTGCTTTGAGAACTTATTTGTACAGAATCTGTATCGGTCTGCCCGGTCAGATTTCCGCATCCGGCAAACAATCCCAGGATGACCAAAAGGATCCCTAATAAATACTTTAATTTTTTTCTCATGCTATCATTCTCCTTATGTCCCGTTTTGCTAAAACATTTTCAACCCCCGCAAAACACTCATATTTCCGCAGACATTCATCCCCACAGCTTTCATTTATTATACCCGGGTACGATAGCTGCGTCAATGTACTGCTTTTTTAAAAACGTTCTTCACGATACTTTCTTAATAGCTCCCTTCCTTTTTTCTGTGACGGAAATTGATACTGCCCAAACGAAGTGACCGGCATTACGCCCAACAAGGAATTGGTAAGGAACATCTCTTCACATTCTCTCACCTCCTCCGGCAAAATCTCTCGCTCCTCTGCCTCACATACCCGGCAGATATATCCCCGCAGAATTCCCGGCAAAAGTCCGCAGGAAACCTCCGGCGTAATCACCTGTCCTGCTTTCACAAAAAACACATTTGTGGACGCCCCTTCCGAAATGATCCCTTTCATGTTTAAAAATACAGGCTCGTCAATTCCAGCTGCTTTTGCCCGCCGTTTTTCCAGCAGACAATCTCCATAGTTCAAGGTTTTGTGATAGGTAAAAGGTGATGTCTCATTTCTCCGTACCCGGCTAAAATCCACACAGAATCCCCGCTCATAATCTTCCTCCCGGTAAGTATTTTCCCTAGAAGCAACCAGAAGATTTCCGGGCGACACCGTGATTTTCAGTACTTTCCGTCCCTCACACATCCCAGGTTCTTTTAAACATTGCTCTGCCTTCCTCTCAATCTCCCTCATCGGGATATCCAACTCAAAAAATTTCAAAGCACGATTCAAACGCTCATAATGCTGCTCCAGGAACACAGGAGTTCCCGCTTCTACAGCAATGGTCTCAAATGCACCTATACCAAAATAATATCCCTCATCTGGTATCAACAACTCATTTCCCCCTCTCACTCATCATTCCCGTCAGCAAGCGCCTCCAGTACAGCTCTTGCCTTTTGCAAAGTCTCTTCATATTCAAATTCAAGTTCCGATTCGCAGGTAATTCCCCCGCCCACTCCAAGATGATAAACACCATCCTGGCAAACTGCGGTCCGGATCACAATGTTCAAATCACAACTTCCATCCAGCGAGAGATATCCGATGGACCCGGTATACAACCCTCTGCGGTCATGTTCCAACTCATCTATAAGTTCCATCGCCCGAATCTTCGGTGCACCTGTGATAGAACCACCCGGAAAAGCCGCTTCCATCAAATCCATCACCTGCAGCCCTTCCTTCATCTTCCCTGCCACAGTCGTCACCAGATGGAAGACTGTCGCATATGTCTCCACCGCAAAATGCTCTGTTACCCTCACAGTTCCCGGCTGACACACATGGTTTAAATCATTACGTTCCAGATCCACGATCATCAAAAGTTCACTCCGATCTTTGGTGGATTCCTGCAATTCCTTTTTCAGAACAGCATCCTCCTTGGGTGTATTTCCCCGCTTTCTGGTCCCTTTGATCGGCCTGGTCTCAATTTCCCCATCCTTCACCTGCAAAAAACGTTCCGGTGAAGCACTGACAATCTGAAAATCTCCATAGTTAAAATACCCTCCGAATGGTGCCGGATTATAGGTCCGCAGATACCGATATACTTCATAAGGATCTTTTGTACTGTGCACGGTAAGCTGCTGTGTCATATTGGCAATATAAATATCCCCTTCCAAAATATAGGAGATCATACGGTCAATGGTCTGTTTATACTCCTCCTTCCCAAAATTCGGGGCAAATCCCGCAAGCCTCCCATGCCTTTTTGGGCAAACAACCGGAACACACTCCGCAATTTCCTGCTCCAGACGATCTAATGCTGTTTCCTGCGCTTCCAAGGCTCCTCTGGCAGTCACATACAGTTCTTTTTCCTTTTTATCCTCAAGGATCAGTAAATCATAAAAAGCAAACATCGCTTCAGGCATACGGATTTTCTTTGGATGTCTTGTCTTGATCTGTTCAAATTTTCTTCCGTAATCATAAGAAAAATAACCGATTGCCCCGGCAATCAGCGGAAGTCTTGTCTCATTCACCTCATAATACGCTTTCAGACAGTTCTTCATCTCCTCCTCAAAACTTTTCAGTTCCGGCTTCCCATTTTTATAGCAAATACCATCTTCTTCTTTCAATATTAGATAAGGATTCAGACCAATCACAGAATACCGACCCAGATTGTTTTCCATAGATGAATCCAGAAATACCGCCATTTTCTGTTCCCGATATCTTTCAAATACAACTGCCAATTCCCTATAAAACGGCAATTTTCGCACCATTGTCTTCATATGCATTTCCCCACCTTCTGCAAATTTTTGTGAAATTCTCTAAAATCTCATGACCATACTCTGTAAGCACTGCCTCTGGATGAAACTGAACTCCAAAAACCGGCAGCGTCCTGTGGCTCAGGGCCATAATCACACCATCTTCTGACCGGGCATCCACTTGTAGTTCCTGCGGAAAATTCTCTTCGCTGACTACCAGAGAATGATACCGGGTTACCTGATATGTCTCCGGAAGATCCTGAAAAATTCCCCTTCCTGCCGTGTGAATCCACGTCACTTTTCCGTGCATGGGATAGACTCCTTTTTCTACTTCTGCTCCAAATACATGACCAATAATCTGATGTCCCAGACAAACCCCGAGAATCGGTATTTTGCCTGCCATTCTCTTCACAATCTCACAGCAATTTCCGCAATCCTTTGGACTTTTAGGACCGGGGGAAATAAGAATTCCCTCAAGTATTCCGGCCAGCCGCATCGCTTCCACCTGACTGACACTGATTTTATCATTGCGTACCAGTTCTACCTCTTCCCCCAGCTCTTCCAGATAACAAGCCAGATTGTATACAAAAGAATCATAATTATCAACCATCAAGTACATATTGCCTTCTCCTTCTCATCATAGCATTCGTAGAATAACCTTTGCCAGACAAAAAAAGACTGCCCAAAAGAAAGCCCCTTTTTCCGGAACTTTCCTTCGGCAGTCTTCCAAACAGCACCTCTATTTGGGCACACCTTATTTTTCAAATTCTGTCATGCTACAAATTCTTCTAAATTATTACAATTTTATCACAAATTTGACATTCATACAATACTATATATTGTACCTCAAAAAAAGGAGTAACTCAAAATGCCGATTGTACCTGATATGATAGATTTCAGAGAAGAAACAAAATGGGAAGAAGCAAAAGAATGGGGCCGAAACCAGGAAACCGAATGGAAAAAGGCTCTCACATACACGGAACAACTTACCGTTGCAAAACTGGAAAATACAATCGAAAAAACAGAAATTTACGACTACTCTAAAAATATGACTTTTTTTTCTGATGTGGTTTCTGAATTAGAAGAAACCGCACAGCGTGAAGAATTATCTGATGTGCAAAGAATTCGTGATTCCATTTCCTACCAAACTTTGAGCAGTGATGTAATGGGGTATGCCAGAATAAATCCGTCGGATCTCGGCATTACCTTTGAGCTTCGGGAAGGATATGCAACGATCACAAGTGAAACCGTATTGAAACTTCGCGAACAGCTGCTTGGAAAGAGCTACAAAAAGTTTGATTTTCTGGAAATTGATATGACCGGTCAAAGTCTTGATACCAACAATCCTGTTGTCGTAGAAATACGGGCCCCAATGGGATTTAATTATGGAGTGCTGACCGGTGGCTCCAATCCCTCGCTGTTGTTTGACAGAGGATTTTCTATTATACCGAGAAGCGCCGTAATCACCCCTTTCAACGGAAGGGATCATATTCTGATACAGGCCGATCTGATGAACTTGCTGGATTTTGAAAATGCAAAAGGCGTGGGCTGGGGAGAAGAACATTATTCTGGTTTTCGGGAACTGCTGACCCAGGAACAGGCAGAGGCAATTTCTCTGTATATTAAAAGGGATTATCAGGCTATCAACCAGTACCTTAGAAACCATATGACACCAGATAACGCAGAATTAAATGAAAAAATCAACTTATTAAGCACTGCACTTGGAAAAAAACCGATTCCTGAAGAACTGATTGTATATCGCAGGGTAGGACTTGATACGTTCGGCCTTCCAACCACTCATACGTTTGACAAACCAAATTCAGAAACTGACACGGAAAAAGTAACCGCCTTTATAAAAGAATGGACCGGGAAGAGCATTGAAAATCTGGCCTACTCAAGCACTTCTCTTTCCAGTGCGGATGTAAGCTCTTTCCAGCCGAGAAAAGCAATCTTCCGTCTTTATTTACCGGAAGGTACACATGCTGCATATATTACTGGATTTGATGAATACGCAAGTGAAAAGGAAATCATTCTGGACAAAAATTCCACATTCCAGATTTTCAGAATTACCCCCATCCGGGAGACACATCCCGGCAACAAAGTCGTTACAAAAATGGTCATTGATGCAATTGTAAAACAAAATTAAAGGAGCATAAAAATGAATTTTAAATTTGAAGGTTTAATAGGATATTACTTTAAAGATAAAGCTTTCAGCCAACTGGAGTTTATTGCACCTACGCGAAACAAAAAGCTGGATTTCGATAAGACAGGACTTCCTGAGATCTGTCTAAACAAAGAAATCTCTTCCGTCCGGTGGGTGGGGCATCTCATCCCGGCAGCAACGGATGAATACACAATTTTTACGGATACTTCCGACTGCATCATACAGGTTGATGACACTCTGCTGGTGAATTCCTCTCTGAAACCGGCCAGCATCACACTGGAAGCAGACAGACAATATAAAATCCGAATTGAGCAGCAGCTTTCCGAAAGTGTCCCCTTAAAAGATTATCAAGGCGCCGTATTATTCTGGAAATCCGAAAGCCTGGAAGCAGAAATCATATCTGACACTTATCTGAAAAATCCGGATTATTCCGATGTAAGCGAGGAAAATGACATTGTTCCGGATACCAATTTCTTTGCCGCAAAAAAAACAATGGCCCGAAGCGCTTCCGCCGCTGCAGATGATACAAGAGACAGCGACCGCGACGGTATTCCCGACAGTTTTGAAACAGAGGGCTATACAGTAATCAATCTGGTTGTCACAAAATGGAGCGATGATCTGGCTGCGCAAGGTTACAAAAAATATGTATCCAATCCTTATAAAGCCCGTACCGCCAATGATCCTTATACGGATTATGAAAAGGTATCGGGAAGAATTGATCCCTCTGTAAGTTTCATTGCCAGAAATCCTCTGGTTGCCGCTTATCCGATCATTGGAGTGCAGATGGAAAACTTAGTGATTTCCAAAAATTCGACCATTACTGGTCAAACAGGGAACAGCATGTCCAAAAGCACAAGTTACAGTTCCACTTACAGCAATACGATTGGTGCCAGCATATCCGGAGGTTTAAGCTTAGGCATCATACCAACCTTTACAATGTCGGCATCTGCAAATTACTCCCATACTTACCAGAGTACCAATACGGTCAGCGATACTTCCAGCCAGTCCTTTACCCAGGGATTAAGTATTAATACCGGAGAAACCGCTTATATCAATCCCAATATACGGTATTATAACTCAGGCACCGCACCAGTATATAACGTATCTCCTAATACCACAATTGTAATCGGAGATGAATCCATCGCTACTATACAGCCCAACCAAAATCAAATCGGTTCTTATTTGAATCCGGAGAATTACTACCCTCATCAAGGCTTATCACCTTTGGCATTAAACACTCTGGATCAGTTCAGCAGCCGGTTGATCCCTATTAATTACAATCAGCTACAGACCATCGACAATGGCGGCGCCATAAAATTGTCTACTGCACAATTTACCGGACAGTTTGCCAAACTGGACATTAACGGTAATCTGGTAACATCAGGCAATGACTGGGGACCATATCTGGGAACCACAGAAAGCTCAACAGCCTCCTTTACTTTAGATATGCATAATACTATAAAGCAGGTGCGTATAGCAGCCAGAAATGCAGCGGACCCAAATGACGCAACACCTGTTCTGACAGTGAGAGAAGCTATTAAACTTGCACTTGACATTGAAGAGACGAATGGCAGCTTTTATTTCGAAGGTATGGCGATTCCGGATTCTTCTATTGTAAACGTCTATTTAGACAAAGCAACAGAAACACAGTTTATAGCGCAGCTGAATGGTACCGGCAATAAAAACTATTTAAATTGTGTTATAAGACCTGGTATGAATATCCTGATCACAGTAAGACCCAAAGAGAATGAACTGGTTAGTCTTATTTATGCTATTGGAAATAAAAGATATGTTAACGCCAGCAATATAACGGGATTATATGATCCGCAAGACAGAGCCCTCACAAAATCATTCAGTTATACTGTTAAAAACGTACCGGCAGGCAGATATTTACTAAGATTAACCGTACAATGTAACTTTGCCTTTAATACGAAGAGCCAATTCGATACCAATGCAGTCCTTAGCAAATCAAACGGAAGCGGATATTATATATGCGATTTTTATAATACAATTAATCAGAATAAAGAAAGTATACGTATAAAATTCGATTTTGATCTTTATGAACATGACTATTACGCTTATGTACAAATGGTAGAATTACTGTATTTGGGTTAAATTTGATGCTAATAACCGCATGAGCAACCAATGCCACTATGGAGGTGCTGTACTGGATTTCGTACAGCACCTCCATAGTCTGGAAAATACCTCATCTTATTTCTCACTGTAAGGTTGTAGAACCTTGTAATAAAACAGTCCCACACTGTCTGCCAAAAACCAACCGATTGGCACCGCCCACCAAATTCCTGTCACTCCAAAAGCCGGTACAGAAGAAAGCACATAAGCCAACACCACACGAGTCCCCAGTGAAATAACGGTAAGTATCACAGACATCCCCGGTCTTCCAATCGCCCGATACAATCCGTATAACAGGAACAGACACCCGATTCCACAGTAAAACGCCCCTTCAATACGAAGATAGCGCACTCCTTCTGCAATAATTGCCGTCTCTTTTGCATTTACAAACAGCATCATCAAAGGGCGGGCAAATACCCATACACCTGCAGAGATTATAACACAAAAAACAACGGAAACAAGAACAGCAGCTTTCAGTCCTGCACGCATACGCCCCTCTTGTTTTGCGCCATAATTCTGGGCAATGAATGTCGAGAACGCATTTCCAAAGTCCTGTACCGGCATGTAGGCAAAGGAATCAATCTTCACGGCTGCCGCAAAGGCGGCCATAATGACCGGTCCAAAACTGTTGACCAGGCCCTGCACCATCAAAATCCCCAGATTCATGACTGATTGCTGTACGCAGGTCAATATGGAAAAATTTACAATCTCTTTCATACAATTCCAACGCACGCGGCAGTGTTCTCGTGTGATACGAAGCCCGGGAAATTTCAGCCAGGTATATCCTGCAATTCCGATTCCGGATATATACTGTGCGATCACGGTCGCTTTTGCCGCCCCTGCCACCCCCCAGTGCATCCCCAAAACAAACCAAAGATCCAACACAATATTCAGTGCGGCAGAAACTGCAAGAAACGCCAGCGGAACCACCGAATTACCGATTGCACGCAAAAGAGATGAAAAATAATTATACAAAAAGGATGCGCCAATACCACAGAAAATAATACTCAAATACTCCCTCATCAATCCCTGTATCTCCCCTGGCACCTGTAAAAAAAGAAGAATTCCATCCATACCTGCAAACGCAAGAATATTTAATATAACAGCAAGAAACGCCGTCAGCAAAAAGGATGCCCACATTCCTTCTTTCAGACCTTTATCATCTTGTCTCCCAAAACAAATGGAAAATACAGCACCGCTTCCCATACAAAGCCCCAATAAAACAGAAGTCAAAAAAGTCATCAGTGTAAAAGAAGAACCCACTGCTGCCAGAGCATCCGATCCCAGAAAACGCCCTACGATTAAAGTATCGGCCACATTATAAAACTGCTGCAGGATATTGCCCAGAATCATCGGAATGGCAAAACACAGCATGGTCTGCATAACCGGTCCACTGGTTAAATCTCCTCCCGTTGCTCCCTCATTCTCCCTTGTCCTATTTTTAAACTTATGCTTCATAACAACTACATCCGCTTCTTAACATTTTATGATCATTCAATACCCATACAGCAACGCCAGGCATTACGGATGTTCTTCTGCATACTGCAGGAACTCAGGCGTTTTCGACCAATATTTGATTCCCCAGTTTTCAAAATTCCATTCCTCCATATAGTTATTGCACTCAAAATCGATATAATAAATCTCGTCCCCCTGTACGACAAAATTTGTTGGAAAATAATCAATATTGATTCCCATAGGATACAATTTCCTGCACATCTCCTTAACTTGTGCAATATAGTCGTCTTTCATTTTATCGTTCAAAATCAGATCATATATCGTTGGTCCTTCGATATATTCTTTCAGAATCCTTTCCTTGTTTTCATCAAGGGCGAGCATCTTCGGCATTCTGATCCCCGTACTTCTCAGACGTTCATAATCCTTTTTTTCAGCCTCAATCTTGTTGCCGAACTGATAATAATCGCAGGGTTCATGGTGAATTTGTTTCAACACGTACTGTCTGGTTCCATCGGAAGCCAGATAGGAATATCCACCTTTTCCCTTTCCTAATAATTTTATAATCAGATACTCTTTTTCATTCACTTTTCTATATTCGGACATCCTGTCATTCCTCCACTGAGTCCATTCTTTTAACCTTACCTTCCCCTCGCTTATCGTCTTCCTTTCGCATTTTGAAGCATAAAAACTGCCAGTACAGCAATGATACACACAGCCAGAACCCACGCCCATGCCGGCACATCATAGATGTTAAAGCACCGGACACTGATCCACATTTGATTGATTGCTTCATTCTGCTCCTTATTAAAGTATATCATGATCGAGGATCTTTCAATGGCTTCCTGCGTTGGATACTGGGCAAATAGTTGTCGGTTTATCTGTTCGACAGGCGCCGTGATAATATAATCCTTACTGCCTTCATCTTCCGTAAAGAAATATGCGATGTCGTAATCTGTCACATCTTCTTCCTCTTCCTCCGCTCCATAGCACCAGTCGGCATATTCAAAAATACGCCCGTCCTCGCCTCCGGAAATAACCGAGGTATAACCGATATAATACATATTACGGATGACGTTGTCTGCTCTGGAATTAAAGTTGATAAATGCCTCCGCCGCATGTTGTTTTTCTGCGTCCTGGCCGATCCCTCTTTTCAGCATTACCCAGCCGTCAAAATAAATATTGGTAGATTCCTCCGGTACCGCAAAAGCCAGTGTAAAGTCATCCTCATCCGCCTGATCCATCGTATATACTGCATCCCCGGACCACTGATAATTGGCAGCCACTTTCCCGGTCACCATATCTGCTTTTCCGGAATCTGTTTCAAAGGAATAGGCATTTTTCTTCACATCCTGCAGATAATCCTGCACCAATGCAATTGTCTCTGGAGATGTATCGTTCATCTCCTCTTCCAGATTTTTTGAATAATCCGGATCCTGCCGAAATTGCTCTGATGTCAGCAAGTCTGACTTCAGGGCACCTATAGACGCAAAATAAGAATCACGCACATTATCTTTGATGGTGATCTGACGGTAATAAGCCGGGTCGTTCAGTATTTTCCAACTGGAGGCATCCGCTTCCGTTACCAGTTCTGGATTGTAAACAATTCCGGTAACCCCCCACATATAACCGGCAGCATATTTGGCCCACGTCTCTCCTTCTATTTCATTCTCCTCAAAAATCGAACGAATATAAGGCGACACACCATTTATATAGTAATTATTTTCATCCGCCGTATCAAAAAAACCTTCTGACAACGGCACCAGTTGTTTCTCTGCCATCAGCTTCATAATCATATATTCCGATGGACAGACTAAATCATAGACATCTCCCAGTGTAAGCATATTATAAAGGTCTTCATTTGTTCCAAAGGTAGAATACTCTACCTTTACCTTGATACCATAAGTCTCATAATACCACTTCTCAAAATCCTCCACCATAGAGTTTTCACCTATGATATCGCCGCTTTCCAGATCGATCGTCTCTTCTTCATCCCAATCGCCCAGATCAATATATTCTTCCCAATTACAAACTCTTAAGGTCACTTCCGGCACATTCGTCCCCATCCCGTGCTCCGCTGCCGCCACTTCCGTAAGCCCC
This sequence comes from uncultured Lachnospiraceae bacterium, assembly GCA_900539175.1. Classification (GTDB taxonomy): domain Bacteria; phylum Bacillota; class Clostridia; order Lachnospirales; family Lachnospiraceae; genus Novisyntrophococcus. Next base: position 3,814 of record UQAW01000021.1, on the reverse strand, counting down.
GTACACAGCATACTACTGCTCAAAAATACCGCAAGTATTCTATTGATACTCTTTTTCATCATACTCCTGCCCTTTCTGACTTCTCAGTATTCGCCCGCAGATTCATCAGTACCACAAACAGGATGACCACCAGAAAAATCACTGTAGACAGCGCCCACAGAGCTGTCTTGATCGTAGTCTGGGAGCCTTTTGTGGCATTTACCACATAAGTACTGATGGTATCAAAGGTAGCCGGCTTCGTATAGGTCGCCACAAAATAATCATCCAGCGAGAGCGTAATTGCCAGCGCAAATCCCGATGCAACGCCCGGCAGGATCTGAGGAATTACAATTTTCCAAAGCGCCGCAGCCGGCGTTGCGCCTAAATCCAGCGCCGCCTCATAAATACTGGAATCCATCTGTTTCAGTTTCGGAACAACGGATAAAAATACAAAGGGTGCACATAGCGTTACATGTCCCACAATCAACGGCACAAACGTATCTTTGCTGACTCCGAATACGACAACCAGCAAAATACAGACAGAGAATCCGGTCACCACATCTGCGTTTACTACCGGAACCTGATTCATCGTAGAAATTGCTGAAGATACTTTTTTCCCGCTGTAAAAAGAACCAATTGCTCCAACGGTACCAAGTATCGTTGCAATTACCGCAGAAGAAAATGCCAGCACTATGGTTCCAAGAATCATATCCCGCAGCTCAGGTGTCGTAAACAACGTGATATAATTATTCAGAGAAAATCCACGGATTGCTCCAATCTGAGCAGCATCCGTAAAACTATACACTGCCAGAATCAAAATCGGCAGATATAAAAATAACAGAACAAATACGATTACAAAGCTTTTCCAGATCTTTTTCATCATAGCAGTGCACCTCCTCTCGGATTTTCTTCTTCCGACCCTCTGTTCAGCAGTGTAAACAGACAAATAATTGCCAGCAGAATCAGCGCAATCATAGAACCGCCGTTCCAATTATATGCCGCAAAGTAGCTGCCGATCAGGCTGCCCATAATATAAGTACTGTTATACAGCATATCCAATACTACATAGTTGGTCATGGCAGGTAAAAATACCATGGCAATGCCGCTGATGATTCCCGGTACAGAAAGCGGCAGCGTTACCTTCAAAAATGCTTCCGTTTCACTTGCCCCCAAATCCCTAGCCGCTTCCAGCAAAGATTCATCCAGCTTTATAAGTGTATTATAAATCGGCAGAATCATAAAGGGCAGAAAATCATAGGTCATGCCAATCACTGCATTCAAAAAGGGATAATATGCCAGATTGCCCTCAATCAACGTAAGTATCTCTTTCAGTGCCGTGATCCGCAAAGAAAAGTTGATCCACATCGGCATAATAAAAATCATCACAATTACAGATTTCGCTTTCAATCTACTCTTTGCCAGAATATAAGCCGTTGGATAAGCCAGCATAAGACACATAGCCGTAGTTGTCATTGAAATCGCAAAGCTGTAGCACAACGTTCCCAAGGTATTCGGATTTGCAAAAAAACCGGTCATGTTCGCAAGCGTAAACTGCCCCTGTCCATTGGTAAATGCATAATAAATCAGTACAAACAGCGGCGCAACTACAAATAGCACCAGAAAAAGCGCATAGGGGATACCCAGACTTTTTCTGGAAAATGAAATTTTCCCCATCTTATCCCCCTCCTTATCGCTTAACCGAAAAAGTCATTTTCTCTACCGGCATGATCAATCCTACCTGATCGTCCATGTTCCACAGGTCCTCATCATTTACTACAAAATCCTGTCCCATATCCGTACGTATTACATAACTGTAATGGTCACCTTTATAGATCAGATTACTGATATATCCCTGTACCAGACCTTCGTCCTGATGATCCGTCAGTTTTATATCATTCGGTCCGATTGCTGCCATGATCCGGATCTTACTCTGATCTATTTCTTCTCCCGCTGCATCGATCAGTGTTCCATTCTCTGTTCGTTTGCTGCCCTTAATAATTTTGGTCAGACTTGTATTCAAAACGATACCATTATATTCCAGTCTGTGATTTTTATTGATCTCCACTGAAAACAGATTGGTATGATCCTCTGCAATCATAATATGAATATTATCCGGCTCCACTTTCATACCCACAAAGTCACCCGGTTTTGCCGATTTTACAGACTGAATCACCATCTCATTCCTGCCTGATGCCACTGCGATCTCATAATGCATTCCCTTGAAAATCACAGAAGTAACCACGCCTTTAATGGTTCCCTCCTGAGGTGCTGTCAATATCACATCTTCCGGCCGGACAACTGCTGTGATATGGGTTCCTTCCTCCACATCATCCACACATGTAAACTCACCGCCGCAGAAGCGCACCTTCAGATGTCCTGTCATAATGCCGTTAAAAATATTACTGTCACCGATAAAGTCCGCTACAAAGGCGTTTTTCGGCTCATTGTAGATATCCTCCGGCGTACCGATCTGCTGGGTTTTCCCCTCAGACATAACCACAATCTTATCCGACATCGTGAGTGCTTCCTCCTGATCATGGGTCACATAAATAAAGGTAATGCCAAGTTCCTTATGCATGGCCTTTAATTCAAGCTGCATCTCTTTTCTCATCTTTAAATCCAGCGCACCCAATGGCTCATCCAAAAGCAGAATCTCCGGTTCGTTAACCACAGCTCTGGCAATGGCAACCCGCTGCTGCTGACCGCCGGACAGGGTGGAAACCCTACGGTTTTCAAAGCCCTCCAGATCCACCAGCTCCAGAACTTTTTTCACTTTTTTCTTTATTACGTCTTTGGATACCTTCTTCTGTTTCAGCCCAAAAGCGATATTATCAAATATATTCATATGCGGAAACAAGGCATACCGCTGAAACACGGTATTGATCGGCCGCTTATGGGGCGGCAGATCTGTAATCGGTTTTCCATTCAGCAGAATTTCACCTTCCGTTGGAATGTCAAAACCTGCGATCATTCGCAGTGTTGTAGTCTTTCCACATCCGGAAGGACCCAAAAAAGTCACGAATTCTCCACGCTTTACTTCCAGATTAAAATCCTCTACCGCATGAAAACCATCCTCAAAAGTCTTCGTAATGTGCTTTAATTCAATAATATTTTCTCTCTGTTCCATCATAGCTCCCTCTCATTTCTGTAAAAATAATCAGATTCTTTTATCAGAACATGGGCGGTGTACTCACCCAGATAAATTTTGCCGGACGACTGCCCGGATTTTCGATACGATGCTTGCGTTTGGCAGGATAATAAAAGCTTTCTCCTGCTTTTACATGGTAGATCTGATCTCCGAGATACAGATTCAACTTTCCGGAAATCACATATCCGAATTCCTCTCCATCATGCGGTTTATCCTCATCCAGACTTTGATGAGGCTGTACTGCCACCAACAACGGTTCCATCTGATACTTTTGGGCTGTAGGCACAATCCACTGAATACTGTTTCCCACCTCATCCACTTTCTCAAAAAAACCTTCCTCTGTGAATACAATCTGCTCCTCCACCGCCTCTTTGAAAAATTCCGATGCTGTTGTTCCCAGACATTCAATCAAATTCAGCAGCGTTACTACCGATGGTGAAACCTGCCCGTGCTCCAGCTGCGAAATAAATCCCTTCGTCAGTTCCGTTCGATCTGCAAGTTCCTGCTGCGTCAGCCCATTGCGGTTTCGCAAATCTTTTATTTTTTTTCCTATCTGGGCGTTCACATAATCCGATTCCATTGGTATCATTTCTCCTTCACTTTATTCTTTCAATGATGTTGGGGTCAAAAGGTATTTTGACCCCTATGATACACGGATTGCTCCGCATTTCATGCTCCCGCAATCCT
>UQAW01000020.1 GCA_900539175.1 uncultured Lachnospiraceae bacterium | reverse complement strand
AGTCATGCTTTTTCATGCAAGCATGAAACGCATAACCTTTTGACCCTGGTATCATTTTATTTATTTACATGTTTTTTGTCAACTTTGAGTTAAAAACAATTTGTAAGTATCTTATGAAGCTCTCATGAACTGCTTTTCTTTTCTGCCGTAAGTTTCTTCTTATCATGTATACGATGATGCAGATCTGCCGGGAATTACTTTTTATGCAGTCGGGACATATCTGCCCCCTCCAATTCCAACAGTTTTATTTTTGCATGAATGCCGCCGGCATAACCTGTTAAACTTCCGTCAGCGCCCACGACACGGTGACACGGTATGATGATAGAAATAGGATTATGACTGACTGCGCCGCCAACCGCCTGGCTCGACATGCTTTTTCTATTCATCCGGACTGCCATCTTTTTCGCGATCTCACCGTAGGTAATCACTTCCCCATAAGGGATCTCACATAAAATCTTCCATACATCCTGCCGGAATTTGCTGCCGACCGGTCGAAGCGGAAGTTCCGAAATAGTTGGTTTTTTCCCTTGAAAATAACGGTTAAGCCAGTCTTTTGAGACATCAAACACCGATATATCGTGCCTCTCTGTCATACTTTCAAGTATGGTACCTCCAAAATATTTTTGTCCCTCTAACCAAAGCCCAACCAGATAATCGCCGTCACATGCAAGTGTAAGGATTCCTAAGGGCGATGGATATGTTGTTGAATAATACATCTTATACTTCCTTTGCTTATATTCTCTGTCTTTAAACAGGAAACGGCGTAGTTCATCACTGACTGCGCCGTTTCCCTATCTTTCATTCTTTTACACTCAGCCGAACCAACGCCCTGTGAAGTTTGGCTTCTGCGACTTTATATTCCTGGTCGGTAAGTCCGCCTTTGGAGAGGAGAGCTTCCGCACGTTTTCTGGCTTTGGAAGCTCTCTCTGCATCAATATCTTCCTTCCACTCCCAGGTGGTTGCAAGCAAACTGCACTCCCCGTCTATCATAGTAAGCATTCCTCCGATACAGGCGGCTTCCCGTCTGGTTCCATCTTCCATCACCACATGAGCCTCACCCATACCGAGGGCCGTACAGAAATTACAATGTCCGGCCAGAACTGCCATATCTCCTGTGATACTTCTGCACACAATCCGTTCCACTTCACCCTCGTATAAAAGACCGTCCGGTGTTCCGATTCGTAATGAGAAGGTCCTCATAGACAGCCTCCTTTACTGATTCTTCGCTTTTTCAAAAACATCGTCAATCGTTCCTGCAAACAGGAAGCAGCTCTCCGGAACATCATCACATCCACCGTCAAGAATCATCTTAAATCCACGCAGTGTCTCTTTTAAAGGCACATACTGACCCGCCATACCGGTAAACTGTTCTGCCACGGAAAAACTTTGGGACAGGAAGCGCTGTACCTTACGGGCACGGCTTACTGTCTGTTTATCTTCTTCTGACAATTCGTCCATACCCATGATGGCGATGATATCCTGAAGTTCTTTATAACGCTGCAATACTCTCTGTACTGCACGGGCAATTTCATAATGCTCTGTTCCGACAACCTCCGGTGATAAGATACGGCTTGTGGATTCCAACGGATCTACTGCAGGATAGATACCTTGGCTGGCAATCTCACGGGACAATACCGTGGTCGCATCCAGATGCGTAAATGTTGTTGCAGGCGCCGGGTCCGTCAGGTCATCGGCAGGCACATAGACAGCCTGAACAGAGGTGATGGAACCCTTTCTGGTTGATGTGATACGTTCCTGCAGCGTACCCATCTCTGTAGCCAGTGTAGGCTGATAACCTACTGCGGACGGCATACGCCCAAGCAATGCAGAAACTTCAGAACCTGCCTGCGTAAAGCGGAAAATATTATCAATAAACAGAAGCACATCCTGATTTTTTACATCGCGGAAATACTCTGCCATCGTCAGACCGGAAAGCCCGACACGCATACGTGCTCCGGGGGGCTCATTCATCTGACCATAAACCAGTGCGGTCTTATCAATAACGCCGCTCTCTTTCATCTCATTGTAAAGATCATTCCCCTCACGGGTACGCTCTCCAACACCGGTAAATACGGAAAGTCCGCCGTGGGCTGTCGCAACATTATGAATCAGCTCCATGATAAGAACAGTCTTACCTACACCTGCACCGCCGAACAAACCAATCTTACCGCCTTTGGCATAGGGGCAGATCAGGTCAACGACCTTGATCCCTGTTTCCAAAATCTCCGTAGCCGGTGTCTGTTCCTCATAGGAAGGGGCGGGACGATGAATTGCCCAGTGTTCCTTTGCTTTCGGTGCCGGAAGATTATCTACCGGATCACCCAGAAGGTTGAATACACGACCCAGGCATTCCTCTCCCACAGGAACGGCTATAGGAGCACCGGTATCCACAGCCTTTGCGCCCCGAACCAGACCGTCTGTGGAATTCATGGCAATACAGCGTACCGTATTGTCACCGATCTGCTGAGCTACTTCAGCAGTCAGCTTTACTCCATTATTATTAATTTCAATGGCATTGAGCAGTGCAGGCAGTTCATCGTGCGCAAAGCGGATGTCCAAAACAGGACCGGTGACCTGCACTACCTCGCCAATGTGTTTTTCGCTCATTCTTTGAATCTCCTCTATTCTGAAAAATTCCTTACGAACTTACAGACCTTCTGCACCTCCGACAATTTCTGTGATTTCCTGCGTTATGCTGGCCTGACGAGCCCTGTTATAATACAAATTCAGCTTCTCGATCATCTCTTGTGCATTGCTGGTAGCCGCCTCCATGGCGGTTCTTCTGGCGGCAAGTTCACTGGCAAGTGCTTCACAGACACCGCCGTAAACCAGTCCTGCCAGATATTCCGGAACAATGGCATCAAATACCTCCGTACTGTTTGGCTCATAGATAATCAAGTTACGGATAGATTTCTTCCCATCTTTCTCCTTTTTCGCCAGGTCGCTTAAAGGCAGCATGGGAAATACATCCGGCTGCTGGGACAGCATGGAAATAAATCTGGTATAACATAACTCAATATGACCGAAACTGCCCTTCCTGAATTCTTCGCACAGCAAATTCGCCATTTCAAAGCAATCGGCTACAGAAACATCTGCAATTTCTGCGAACTGTTCTGTGATGCACACAATTCCTCTGCGGCGAAAATACTCCACGGCCTTTTTACCAACAGGCAGAACCACATATTCCTGTCCGGCACTTGCAGCCTCCAGGCATTTGAAAAGATTGGTATTATATCCGCCGGCCAATCCCCTGTCCCCTGCAATGACTACATAACAATATTTGTCGCAGGAAACTTCTTTGGCATATACGGAAGAAAAATCTGTGTTTTCTTCTGCAATATCCTGAAGTGTCTCATGAAGTGTCTGGAAATAAGGGCGGCACGTATCTGCCCGTTCCTTGGCTTTACGCAGTTTGGAGGATGCTACAAGTTCCATTGCCTTGGTAATCTGCATAGTACTCTGAACGCTCTTAATACGCAGCTTTACCGATTTCATGTTTGCAGCCATAGCGTCTCCTCCTAATCACTTTGTTTCTCAGGTCTTGTATTCAGAAAATTCTCTGTATAAGATTGCAGTACCTGTTTCAGCTTCTCTTCTGTATCCGCTTCCAGTTTTCCCGTGATACGAATCTCCTGCATCACCGCAGCACCTTCGGAATCCGTATCAAGATGGGTATATAATCCTGTCTCAAACGCATGGACATCATCTACAGCCACACCAGAAAGGAGCCCTTTGGTAACTGCATAGAGAATTGCCACCTGCTTTTCTACCGGAACCGGTGCATTCTGATTCTGTTTTAGGACTTCCACGATACGTGCGCCCTGTTCCAGACGTGACTTGGTATCCGCATCCAGATCGGAGCCGAACTGGGCAAAACTCTGCAGCTCACGGTACTGGGAGTAAATCAGTTTCAACGTACCGGCAACTTTTTTCATTGCCTTTATCTGTGCATTACCGCCAACACGTGATACGGAGATACCCGGGTTCACAGCCGGCATAACTCCGGAGTGGAAAAGCTCTGTCTCCAGAAAAATCTGACCATCTGTAATAGAAATTACATTGGTCGGAATATACGCGGAAACATCGCCTGCCTGCGTCTCAATGACAGGCAATGCCGTCAGAGACCCGCCGCCATGGGCATCGTCCAGCTTGGCTGCACGTTCCAGAAGTCTGGAATGAAGATAGAAAACATCCCCGGGATACGCCTCACGTCCCGGCGGACGACGGATCAGCAGAGAAAGTGCACGGTAAGCAACTGCATGCTTACTCAGATCATCATAGATGATCAGCACATGCTTTCCCTGGTACATAAAATATTCTCCCATTGCACAACCAGAATATGGTGCAATGTACTGCAGCGGACTGGCTTCGGAAGCAGTTGCCGCCACAACAATCGTATAGTCCATGGCTCCGTTTCTGGTAAGAGTCTCTACCAGAGTGGCTACGGTAGAGCGTTTCTGTCCGATTGCCACGTAAATACAGATAACATCCTTACCTTTCTGGTTAATAATCGTATCTACAGCCAAAGTGGTTTTTCCAGTCTGACGGTCACCGATAATCAATTCTCTCTGACCTCTTCCGATTGGTACCATAGAGTCGATGGCTTTAATACCGGTCTGCAACGGCTCATGCACGGATTTTCTCTCACAGATTCCCGGCGCGGGACTTTCGATTGCCCGATATTCGTCCGTTGCAATAGGACCTGCACCGTCAATTGGCTGGCCAAGGGCATTAACCACTCGCCCGATCATGGCATCGCCCACCGGAACGGATACAACCTTGCCGGTACGTTTTACGGTCTGTCCTTCACCGATGTTCTCATCTGAACCAAATAATACGATTGATACGCTGTTTTCCTCCAGGTTCTGTGCCATACCAAAGCTGCCGTCTTCAAACTCCAGCAGCTCGCCTGCCATGCAGTTCATAAGACCGCTGGCTCTGGCGATACCGTCACCTACCATTAAAACTGTACCTGTTTCACTTTGCTGAATTGCATTATCGTAATATTTGATCTGGCTGCGGATGACCTTAGATAATTCTTCAGGTTTTAATTGCATATTTCCTCCAGCAGCGCACTTACTGCGCAATTATCATACAATGATTTCATTCAGTTTCCTGGAAATGCCGGACAGACGATTCTGTACCGTTCCGTCAAGCAGTTTTCCTTCTATTTCCACACGCAGACCAGCCACAACAAAAGGGTCTGTCTTCTGAATCAGGGAAACCTGCTTTCCGCTGATTTTCTCTAATCTGACCTTCAAAGCTTCCATCTGCCTCTCACTCAATGCCACAGCACTGGTAACCACTGCCTCGACAATATTGTGATCTGCATTATAACGCCGTAGGAACTCCTCGCAGCATCCTGCATATTCCCCTAAAAGGTCTCTTTCACACAGCAATTTTATAAAATTTACCAAATACCGCTCCGCCTGAGCGCCAAATGCGTCTTCGATAAGTTGCATCCGCTCATCTCTTGGAATGGACGGTTCTCCCAGAATCCTGAGATAATCAGGATTGTCCCAAAAAAGCTGTCTGACTTCCGTCATCTGCTGCATCACGGTACTCGTAAGCTGTTCTTCGGCAGCAAGATCATAAAGACTGCCGCCATACAGTCTGGCAGTCTGTGTCATGATACCTCACCTACATTTGAAATAAACTCGTCAATCAGTTTCGTATGGTCTTCCTCGCAGATTTCACGTTCAATTACCTTACCGGCTATCTCTACCGCTATGCCGCCAATTTCATCTTTGATCTCATTGACCGCCTTTCTCTTCTCCTGAGCAATATCGCTTTCGGCCTTAGACTTCATAGCTGCAGCCCGAGCGGAAGCTTCCAAAAGCATCTGTTCGCTCTGGAGCGCCGCTGTTTTCTGGGCTGTCATTACGATTTCATTTGCCTTGTCCTTGGCTTCCAACATATTCTGCTCATATTCGGATTTCAAGGCAATCGCTTCGGCCTTAGCCTTTGCAGCCTCCTGAATCTCAGCATCCGCCATAGCTTTGCGCTTTTCAAGCATCGCATTGACAGGTTTAAAAAGAAAACGCTTAATGAGATACACCTGGATAAAAAGGTTGCAAATCTGCGCAATGAATGTCCATGGTACAATACCGACTAATTCCTGTACATTCATGTTTGTAACCTCCTGTTTTCTCCTCCGGCAGCCCGGGCTGCCATTCACATAGACTTCGGATTATCATCCCAACAATTTCATGAACATTCCCGGAGCTACAAAAAGGAGCAGCAATCCCATTACAAAACCGTAAATACCGGTAGTCTCTGCAATCGCGCAACCCATAAGCATGGTAGAGGTAACCTCACCTTTGCATTCCGGCTGACGTCCAATCGCTTCCAGCGCCTTCGCCACCGCATTACCTTCACCAATACCAGGACCGATACCTGCAATCAATGAACATCCTGCTCCAATTGCACATCCTGCGAGTGCAATACCTTTAGCAAGTACTGTAAAATCCATAATAAAATCCTCCTGTTATAATATTATGATGTTGGGGTCAAAAGGTATTTTGACCCCTATGATACACGGATTACTCCGCATTTCATGCTCCCGCAATCCTAAAAACATTCGAAATCCGCCCTGTTCGAGCTACTTTCTGAAACAGCTAACCTTCTTCTGCCGCATTGGCAATATACAGCGTTGTCAATATGCAGAAAATAAATGCCTGCATAACGCCTGAGAACCAGTCAAAATAGACAGACAAAACTGCCGGAATACCTACATCAAGAATCGGTATCTGCGACAGCAGATCGCCCACAAACCCGGGAATCAATCCAAGCAGTGCCGAACTGGCGACTGCCAGTGCTCCGTAAAGCAGTGCATTAATAACCACACCGGAAAGAATATTTCCAAAATGACGGCATGCCATGCTGATGGGTGTTGCCAGTTCTGAAAGGATATTAAAAGGTGTCAAAATCAGAATCGGCTTTGTAAATCCTTTGAAATATCCGCCGACACCTCCCGCTTTAATCTTCTGGTACGTAATCATAACAAAAACCACAACTGCCCAGGCAGCCTCTGTGGATAAATCCGCAGTAGGACTGCGAAGTCCCAGAAGACTTATGAGATTTGATACTACACTTGTCGCAAACAATGCCGCCACAAACGGTACGAAATGACGAAATTTCTCTCCCATGTTTCCTATGACAAATTGATTGGCTTTTTCCACCAGAAGTTCTGCCACCGCCTGACGCCTGGAAATATCCTTCACCTTCAGGTCATGAGTCAGCCAGATGCATATCCCTGTAATCAGAAGCATGACAATCCAACTTACAACCATGGTCTCACTAATCTGAAGCTTGCCCAAAATAGGAAAATCAAAGGGTAAAGTATAATAGACCTCAGCACCTGAAATATCTAAATCCATCTATGTTTCCACCTCCCATCTGACTTTCATATACTATTCTTTATAATTCCCATAATCTTAATGCCTATACTTGGCAAAAGAAGCGGCACGATGCCTGCCGCAAATTGAAAACACGGCGCAACGATCGCAACCACGATCCACAGGATCTGGAGCATCATCCTTTGGGAATAACTGACCTTCATTCTGGCTCTGGCTGTATCCTCATCGTCAGTAGCTGCTACCTTCTGAACTGTAAGACCCATAAGGAGAAAATTCAGCACCGCAACGACTCCACCGCAGATTCCTCCAAGAAATACTGTATAGTCCAACGGTATCTTCTCAGGCATGCTTTCATGAAGGATTGCAAACACAATCCACATGAGAAGTACGCCAATGATTGTACTGGCTGCTACTTTTTTTGTTTCTGTTTTTACAGCCGGCTGGACATTGTTCCAAAAATTGCTCATGTTCCTTCCTTTCTCACTCAATATTTAAGAATGTTTGTTAAAGGATACCTTCTTCTTCTCTTCTTCTTTCTCTTTTTTGTCGTGGGCAGTAATGGAAAGATAAAACTTATATGCCACCATACCTGAACCACCCATACCAAAGAAAAAACCCGGAATAAATATCCATCCACCCAATCCTATATGGGCGTACAGCCACCAGCAAATTCCAAGACAAACCAGAAGCGGTGTGATAAAAGAAAGCCCCAACTGCGTCATCAGCGTGAGATTTTTTGTAATATCTGCCCAGTTTTTCATCTCGCCTCTCCTTTGCTTTCATCTGCAATAACCATACCAGGGATTGCCAACATATACAAATATTAACATATATTGCTTAAAAAAACAACATAATTGTACAAAAAAGCGAAGGAAAATTGTGACATTTTACTTGTAACAAATGAGCATAAACAAATCCGTACAGACCATTGATCCGGAGTATTTCTAACGGACATTCTTCAGAAATATCTCTTGTCAAAGAATCTTAAAGCGTGTTTGAAAATTTATTCTTATTGAAGGAAATTTTCAAACACGCTTTAACACAGAACTGTTTCAGATTCATTATCTAATCAGCATATCATAATCTTCTTTTGTAAAACGATGATAAATAGTATGTCCCATTTCTTCTTTTATACAATAATTATACGAGTCAATCGTTACATCCTCAAAATATAAAACATAATCAAAACCCATTCCCTCCGGCATGTTTTCACAGACATAATTTGGACTGTATTTGCAAAATAAGTTACAAAGATCTTCCCGCCTACAATTATGATGCTTGTCAAAAAATTCTATAAGTTCCACCAAAAAGGCTGGATTTGAAACCTCATGGGCAACATATTCAACTCCTTTTGGCGGTACACTTATTTCTATCCGGTCTTTCTGAACAGAAAATTGAAGTTTCCCCAATTCAGTATCTGCTAAATCAGAATCTCCTTCCAATAACACAAGCAATTCTTCTGCATTCTTTTTATCTGTACCCATCAGGGTATTGAGTGTGGCAGCCGGATAATACAGACGAACCGTCTCTTTCACATAGCCGATCTTAATCTGAGCTTCTTTGATCTGATCAATAATATTTTGTTTCAACTTATTTTGTTTCATAATTACCTCTCAAGCATGAAAATTTCAGCGGACAAATCAGCCTCCTGTCCTTTTATAGTATAGCAGAAAAATGTCTTCCCGCCTATCCTCATTTACACTTCAATGAACCTTCAATTAAAAATCAGAAAAGCTGCTGCTCCATGGATGGTCATTCCATCCACGAAAGCAACAGCTCTCCAAATAAACGGACATGTCTGCTGGCGCAGGCATGTCCATATATGAAAGTCAACCTTTTACAGCTCCGGAAAGTCCATCTGTATAGTATCTCTGCATAACTAAGAACAGAATTGCAATCGGAATGGAAATGCAAACAGCTCCGGCTGCGAAGCAGGTATACCAACTATCAATATACTCCTTCTCAAGCATTTTCCAAAGGCCAACAGATACCGTATAGTATCTTGCATCTGCACGGCAGATAACCTTTGCAAAAATAAAGTCGATCCATGGTGCCATAAAGGCTTCCAATACGGTATATACGATAATCGGCTTACTCAAAGGAACCGTCACCTTCGTAAATACCTGAAATCTTGTCGCACCATCCAGATAGGCTGCCTCATCCAGTGCTTTCGGTACAGTGTCAAAAAAGCCCTTGGCAATCGTAAACTTAATAGCCGCACCGCCTGAATATACCAGAATAAGTGCCACACGAATCATGGAACCCTCCGAAAGACCAACCGCTTTCAAGATATAATATACAGCTACCATGGACATGAAAGCCGGAAACAGTCCCAGAATCATAGAAATATTCATGTATGCCTTTCGCATTTTAAAACGCATTCTGGAATAACAGTAGGACGCAGAAAGCACAAAAAAGGTAGAAAGCACACAGCAAAAACATGCAATAATAAACGTATTCATAAACATCTGAGGAAAGTCCAGTATCTGAGTATCCGTAAACAGACGGGTAAAGTTCTTAAAAGTATAGCCTTTCGGGAAAAAGCTGGTAACATAAGAACCCTTCTGTGTACTGAAACTTAACAGAATAATCCACAGAACCGGAATGATCCACAGAATGGACAGCGCTGCCAGAACAATATGGACAACCGTATCCGAAATAATTCCTCTTGTCCGCATAGACGCGGTTTTCTTCTCTTTTGCCATTATTGGAATCCCTCCTCGTTCTTATAAGATCCGGTATTCCGGTAAGTAACCAAAGATACAATTGCCAGAATGACGAATGTCAAAATACCGACAACAGCACCTACATTGTAATACTGTTGATCTACGGTCAACTTGTACAACCATGTAACCAGAAGATCGGTCTTTCCTGCAGTTGATCCGACCGGAACCGGCGCACCATTGGTAAGCAGGAAGATAACGTTAAAGTTGTTGATGTTTCCAGTAAATGTTGTGATCAGATATGGTGTTGTCACAAACAGCATGTACGGCAATGTAATTTTAAAGAAAATGGTCACAGGACCTGCACCGTCTACTTTTGCAGCCTCATATAATTCTCCCGGAATATTCTGGAGAATACCTGTTACCTGCATCATGGTAAACGGAATACCAATCCAAAGGTTAATAACAATTACTGTCACCCTTGCCCATGTGGCATCCGTCAAAAATGGCAATGGACTGTCAATCAGTCCGGCATTCTGAAGCAGTACATTAATCAACCCGTTATCTTTTAACATTGTACGCATCAGAAGAAGTGACACAAACTGCGGGATCGCTGCCGAAAGCATAAAACAGAATCTCCAGAATCCTTTGACTCTTGTAGTCTTTCTGTTAATCACAATCGCCAGAATCATACCCAGAATATAATTCAGGAAAGTGGCAAATACAGCCCAGATCAACGTCCAGGAAAGGACGGACCAGAAAGTCTTGCCGATAGAGTTACCCATTCCAAGAACCGTACCGAAGTTCTTAAATCCAACCCAATTAAAAAGGGTAAGATGATCATCTACCTTGCTGTAGCTGGTAAATGCCATGCAGATCATAAATATCAATGGCAGAATTGTAAACACAATGATTCCGGCCCACGGAGGTGTCAACAATGTCCAGTGAAGTTTTTTATCGAACAGAGCTGCAATATCTTCTTTCAGATTATTGATATGTTTTCCGTTCTTTGCCCTGCACTCCACTTCATAAGCACTTTTCACATTTGCATGCCAGGCAATAAGAAATGCTGCTGTTACAAACAAGGTAGCAATTCCATAAAGCAGGAATAAAATTGTCATATCTCCGCCAGTGTACTCATAAATTCCTTTTGCTTCATTCCATACTTCTTCCTGCGGCTGACCGCCCAGGGTAATCAGATGCTGAATATTGGTAATTCCGCTCCGAACCATAAACAGAATATAGGCAACTTCAATCGCCAAATAAAGTAAACCCTTTATGATCTGCTTGTGAACCAGATTTCCCAATCCCATAATCAGCATGGAAAGTCTTGTTACGGCATTTCCTTCTTTTGCTGCCGCACGAACTGTATAGGGGGTGTCAAACTCCTTGACACGCTTTTTGATGAGGTTAGCCATGCTCTTTTCCTTTCCGAATTACAGGCATTGCCAAAATAGAATCTCTGACAATGCCTGTGCAATCAATGGTATCTATATTTACTTATCTGCTGATTCCTTTGCTGTCGATTACTCTACAGCTGAAGTATTCATACTTGTGTTGAACTGCTCTGTCATGGCAGCAGCATTGTCATGAGTAACTTCTTTATTAATAAGAGATTTACCAAAGTTCTCTGCCGGTGTCCAATAATTATTCATAGCTGAAACGAACGGCTGAATAATAGAAGTATTGTTAAATGTATCGTTCTGTGCTTTAACAAGAGCATCATTTTTGAATGCATCTTCTGCCAGAAGTTCTTCATTACAAGGAATTACGTTTCTCAGCTCATAATGAGATTTCTGTGCCTCTGCGCTTCCAAGATAATCAGCCAGAGCTACTGCTACCTGTGGATATTCACAATTCGGATTAATACCAATTGCTTTAGAACCAGCGAAAGATTTCAACTGTTTCTCTTCACCGTTGATTGTAATTGTCGGAAGCTGTGCTACACCATAATTGTCACCAAGAGCTTCTTTTACTGCTGCTGCATCCCAGGAACCAGAAACAATTGCATTTACAGAACCATCACGCAGTCCGGAAAGTCCTGCACCAGCATCATCAAGTACAAAATTCGGATTTGCAACCATATCTACCAGATAATCGGTAACCTGTGTTCCCTTATCACCAGAGAAATCAATACCTGCCGCCTCATCTGTTCCATCTTCACCAAACAGAGTACATCCGTTTGCTACATAGAAAGAAGCCACATACCAAGAATCTGCAAGTTTGAAGGAAACTTTCCCTTTTTCAAACATCGTATCCAGATTCTTAATATCATCCTCGGTAAATACTGATTTGTCATAGTACATAAACCATGTGTTTGTTGTAAACGGAACACCGTAGATATTACCGTCTACAGATACAGAATCCACGATTTCCTTAGAGTTTGTATTCTGAACATTCTCTGCTGTTTTGCCACCCAGTTTAGCAATAGCATTTGCAGAAATCAAATCCGGCAGGTTGTCATTTGCAAACATATAAACATCAGCAGCGCCCTCAACATCCTGTGTTACAGTTGCTTTTGCTTCACCTTCTGGGCATACTCCATACTCAAAGGTAAGATCCCAGTTCGGATGCTCTTCATTGAACTGATTACACATCGTCTGCAGCCACTCGCCGCTCTCGGATGCCTGATCCTCAGATGGTCCCCATACAGTCAGGGTTGCTTTGATCTCTTCCTCATCTGTTTTGCTCTCTGATGTTGCGGAAGATGAAGACTCACTCTTTGCAGAAGATGAATCTGTTTTATTAGATTTTGATGTACTTGCGCTGTCATCATTTCCACATCCTGCTAACATGCCTGCAGCCATCGCCGCTGCCAAAAAAACTGAAATTACTTTTCTCTTCATTTCTTGAATTCCTCCTTATATTTTCCTAACGGTTTCCCTTTATTAGGCTTTGTTCTTTACAAGTTAAATTATACCGCTGAGAAAAAAAGTTGAAATATTAAAAATCTTTGATTCATGTTGATTTTTTACGAAATAAGAAAAGCCGCATTCAGATATATTTTTATTTTTCATTTAGCTTTTACGAATCGATATCTCTCCGGCATTCAGAAGATGCCGGGTTCCATCCTGCATACGTATCACAAGATTTCCAGCCCCATCAATATCCTCGGCAATCCCCTCGCACAGGCATTCTTCCCAAATCCAGGCAACCTTCTCTCCGATCACACAGGAGCGGGATTTATATTCTTCCACAAGCTTTGGAGAATCCAGTCTCCTGTAAAGTTTAAGGAATTCTATTATGATTTCGGCAACTATCTGATTTCTGGTAATCTCCCTTGGAAATAAAGAACCTGCAAGCCCCTTCAAGTCCCCTGGAAATGCTTCTGGCTCTGTCTTGATATTCACTCCAATTCCCAACACAACCCCTTCCACCATACCGCTTTCAAAGTCCGTCATGGCTTCTGTCAGTATCCCGCATATTTTTTTGCCGTCCGCATAGATATCATTCACCCATTTGATTGTTACCGCTGTATCCGTGTAATTTTCAACAACACGGGTAACTGCGACCGCTGCGGCAATCGTAATCGGCAGAACCTGTCTGAGATTTTGTTCCGGCTTTAAAATCAGACTCAGATATATTCCTGTTCCTGCCGGAGAAAAGAATGATTTCCCATATCTTCCTCTTCCTTTGGTCTGTTCCTCCGAAAGAATTATGGTACCATGTGACGCCCCGTCTATCATCCTTTTTTTAGCATAAGAATTTGTAGAATCCACAGTCTTCAGTACCTCGATCGGCAAGGTCCGAAGTTTTCCGGGCAAGTGGAGACGGATTGCTTCTGCCGAGAGGATATCATTCTCCGCCTCCAGACAATAACCGACTTTCGTTACTGCGGAGATGGTATAACCTTCCTCCTGAAGAGATTTTACTGCTTTCCAGACAGCCGTGCGGGTAACTCCAAGCGTATCCGCCAGTTCCTGTCCTGATACCGGCCGGTTCCTGTTGGATTCCAGCACTTGAAGTACCTTTGTTTTTACTGACATCGAATCATCTCCTTCACCACTGTCGAATCTCATCTGACAAAATGGTGTCATAATCTCCTTCAATTTCTTCTGAACGGCCTGCATGAAAAAGATTGGTCTCCACACCGCAGGGCTCTTTCTCATCTGCGTACTCCCAAATATGATAGGATAAACCGCGATGCAAAAAATCTATACTGGCACATCCGTCCTCTTCGGTATATGTATACTCCAGCCCCTTTTCCAACAATATCTTCCGGACTTTCCGTAAACGTTCCTGTCCCATCGTTTCGTCTCACTCCTTCTTTTGAAAATACGTCTGTGTCTCCTGCACATCTTCCAAAATTTCAGGTTTTTCTGCTTCCGCCGCTTCTGGCCCCGCCTGGTTTCTCCGTTTCTTAAACTGAAATACCTCGCTTGCGTCAATCTCCCGCTTATCTGTTTTTACCTGCCTGTAAGTCTTCGCATCAATATGGTCAATATTGGTATAATATTCCTTATCTGAGCACATTTTTTTCTCTTCCAGTCTTTCATCCAGATAATTCCGTACAATCGTACAGACAACCATACAAACCGGAACGCTTACAATCATACCTACAACCCCAAATAGTCCGCCCCCCAGGATAATAGATACCACCACCAGAAAACTGGTCAGTCCTGTA
Source organism: uncultured Lachnospiraceae bacterium (assembly GCA_900539175.1). Lineage (GTDB taxonomy): Bacteria > Bacillota > Clostridia > Lachnospirales > Lachnospiraceae > Novisyntrophococcus. The sequence continues at coordinate 37,873 of UQAW01000020.1, read as the reverse complement.
ACCCCCCTCAAGATCATCGGCCCCAGAATATTGCCGTCAAACTGCTGCAAAACCAGAATAAATATCACAAAATACACTGCCTGCATCGGGCTGACCATAAAAATCAGGACAGCACTGGGAATTGCGCCCATGAATGGTCCGAAATACGGAATTACATTTGTTACACCGACAATCACACTGATCAGCAATGCGTACGGCATATCCAGAAAAGAAGTTCCGATATAGCACAACACTCCGATAATTGCAGAATCTACAATCCTTCCGACAAGAAAACCGCCGAATGCATTATCTATATACTGAACATCCTTGATAATCTGATTCGCAGTCTCCGCACGAAAAAGCGCATACAGCCCCTTTTTTGCATTTCCGATTAATGTTTCCTTACTGTACAAAATGTAGACAGAAATGATAAACCCAAGAACCAGATTCTTGAGAAATGCCACAACTCCGATCAATCCCAGAGAAAAATTCTTGATCAGACTGTTTAACTGCGGAAGCATATCATTGGTCAGCCAATGTTCTGCCTTTACAAAATATTTGTTAAAAAGTTCATTGATCGATTCCGCAAGTGCAGAATTATCTTTCAATATCTTTGTCGTCCAACTTTGAATGTTATCAATGTACCTCGGAAAGTTATCAATAATATTGATAATACTGTTCAGAATTTCCGGTATCAGCATCGCAAGCAATGCATAGATGCAAAGAAGCACCAGACAGATTGTAAGAAGAACACAGATCATACGTACAACTTTTCGAAAACGCTCTGAAACCGTCCTCTTAAAGCGCTTCATCACCCGAAGCACAACCTGATTTTCCAGAAAATTAACAACCGGGCTGAACAGATATGCCATCACCGCTCCATAGATCAACGGCATCAAAATAGACAGGAACCTGCTGATCCCGCCTTTCAGACTGTCCATATGAAAAATTGCAAAATAAAACAGCATACAGGCGGCACCAACAGAAAATGCAGTAACCCCCCAATATAGATACTTATTATTACGATGAAATTTCATGTTATACGCTCCAATTCGATAGATAAAATAATCATATCACAAAATTAGATCAGATACAAACAGATACCGGAAATTTCACAAAGATTTATGGTAGCGGAACACTTCCTTCGGTTCAATTTCCCTCCCCTCTCTCGGAACTGTTTTATGAGTTCTTGTATCAATATGATCCATATCCATGTAAAACTTCTGTTGAATCGGCAGACTCTTTTCTGCCAGTCTTCCCTCCACATGATTTTTGATAATCGTGCATAATACCGCACAAACAGGAACTCCTAACACCATACCGGTGATTCCGAAAAAACCGCCTCCCAGAATAATTGCCACAACCACCATAAAGCCGGTAAGCCCTGTCGTTTCGCCCAGGATTTTGGGAGCTATAAAGTTCCCGTCAATCTGCTGCAGAACAAAAAGAAAAAGTACAAAGTAGAGTGCCTGCCAGGGATTAACCAAAAAAATCAAAATCGTACTCGGAATACCGCCAAGATAGGGACCAAAAAACGGAATCATGTTGGTTACGGCAACCACTGCGCTGACCAGCAACGCATAGGGCATATTCAGCAGATTTGTACCGATATAACACATGATTCCGATATTTACGGAATCCAGAAGCATTCCCGCCAGATAGCCGCTGAACATACGGTCTATATACTGTACATTCTTTATGATCTGAGAGGCCTGACTGATTTCCACACATGCGTACAGTGCTTTTTTCGCATTTGCGGCCAGGCTCTCCCTGCTGTACAGAATATAGATCGATATAATGGTTCCCAGAATCAGATTCTTAAAAAATGCCATAATTCCTATAATTCCCACAGACAATTCCCGTAAAATTTCATCCAGACCCGGCATGAAATCCCCCGAAAGCCACTGGTACATTTTATCGGAATATTGATCCAGAAACAGATTGACAGATGCTTCCATCTCGGGGTTGTTTTTTAAAAACCTGGAACTCCACACACGGATATTCTCGAAATAAGCCGGAAAATCTTTTACAAGACTCTGAATACTGGTAAGAAGCTGCGGTATCAGCATCGCCAGCAAGCCATAAGTAAGCAGCAGCACCAGACATAAATTGAGCAGTACACATATAAGGCGCAGACATTTTTTCTTCTTTGTTGTTATAGTTACCCGGCCTTTCTTCAGCAAGTACAGGCACACCCGTTCTAAAAAACTGGCTGCCGGCCGAAACAGATACGCCAATACTCCTCCATAAATCAACGGCCGTAAAATTTTTTCCATTCCACACCACCCGCGTTTTAACAGATCCACGTGAAATAGAATAAAGTAAAATATGATACCGGCTGCAATCACACAAAATGCGGTAATTCCCAACCGAATGTAATGTTTCCATTCTTCTCGTCCCATCTGACAACACTCCTGTAAAAATTCATGAATCGTGATGTCTGTGCCAGCAGACATGTCCATTTACAAACAGGAAAATATCCCTTATAATGAGTATTGTCTAAAAACAGGAGGATAAACCATGAAATTACAGCAATTGCTCAGTTATACAAGAAAAGCCGTTGATGAATATCAGATGATTGAAGAAGGGGATAAAATAGCCATCGGCATATCCGGGGGCAAAGACAGTCTGACGCTTCTTTATGCCCTGCATGGACTGATGCGTTTTTATCCGAAACCATTTACCATCCATGCTGTAACTGTCGATCTCGGCTTTCAGAATCTGAATCTGGAACCGATCCGTGCTTTATGTGAAGAACTGGATGTACCATACACCATTGTTGACACTCAGATTGCACAGATTGTATTTGATGAGAGAAAGGAAAGCAATCCCTGTTCCCTTTGCGCAAAGATGCGAAAAGGTGCCTTGAACGAAGCGATAAAAAAAGCGGGCTGCAACAAAGTTGCCTACGCCCACCATAAAGATGATATTGTGGAAACCATGCTGATGTCCCTGATTTATGAGGGCAGGTTCCACTCTTTTTCTCCGCGCACTTATCTGGACCGTATGGATCTGACCGTTATCCGTCCCATGATGTATGTGGATGAGGCGGATGTGATTGGATTTCAGCACAAATACAATCTTCCGGTTGCCAAAAGCCCCTGTCCGGCAGACGGCTATACCAAACGACAATACGTAAAGGATCTGCTCCGGCAGCTGAATCTGGAAAATCCCGGCGTCAAAGAGCGGATGTTCGCAGCAGTCCAGAACGGAGCAATCAGCGGATGGCCAGAACGTATTCCCCGCAGACGTTGACAAAATCAATGGGCGGTCACTTACGAAAAGTTCTCTGTACCAGAACAGATCACTTTTCGAATGCGTCCGCCCATACGCTCTTCTGCTTAATAAGAGGTCACTTCATAGATCATCTTCTTTTCTTTCTGAGATTTTTCTTTCCACTCAACTGCTTTTTTGATCATCTCAACCGTTCCGTCAACACCCAGCAATCCACTGTCAAAACTCAGGTGATAACTGTCAATATCTCCCCACTTTTTGCTTGTATAATAGTTGTAATAACTGGCACGGCGCTTATCCGTCTTAACAATCCTATCTTTTGCCTTCGCATCTGTCAAATCATATTTTGCTGCAATTCGCCGGATACGAAACTGCAGATCCGCATGAATAAAAACGCTGAGACAGTTGGGGTCTTCGGCCAGCGCGTAGTCGGCACACCTTCCGATCATAACGCAGGGACCTTCTTTTGCAATCTTTTTAATCGCATCAAACTGTGCCAGAAACACCTTCTGATTTAACGGCATATCAGCCAGTGAACTTGCCGCATATCCGAAAGAATAGGTATCCATAACCAACGAGTACAAGAAACTGTTCGTCGGTTTTTCGTCATGATTTTCAAACAATTCCTCACACATACCGCTGTCCTTCGCCGCGCGCTCCAAAAGCTCCTTATCATAATACGGAATTCCCAACTCGTCAGCAAGTGCTTTTCCAATCTGATGCCCGGCACTTCCATATTGTCTGCCGATTGTAATAATTGTCTTCATAAGCCTGTCTCTCCTTTCCTAACTTATACTTATTATAGCATAAATTGTTCGAAAAGTATATTCAGCTTTTCAGCTTTTTTAGAAGATTTTGAAAATATTCCGGGAGCGGCGCAGTAAACTCCATATAAGTTTTGGTCCCCGGATGCTGAAATCCCAATACCATCGCATGTAGGGTCTGTCCCTGAAGATTTTTAACCGGACACTTTTTCGGACCGTATAATTCATCGCCCAGAAGAGGATGACCGATCGCAGCCATGTGAACACGAATCTGATGCGTACGTCCCGTCTCTAACCGGCACTCTACATAAGTGTATCCATTCAGACGTTCCAACACCTGATAATGGGTCACAGCCGGTTTTCCGTTTTTTACATTCATCGCCATCTTCTTTCGATCTGTAGGATGTCTGCCGATCGTCCCTTCAATAGTGCCGGTATTCTCCTTCAAATTTCCATGAACAACAGCACGGTATCGGCGGGTAATAGAATGCACCGCAAGCTGCTCTGCCAGTCCCTGATGTGCCATATCATTCTTGCATACTACCAGCGCTCCGGTAGTGTCTTTATCAATTCTGTGAACAATTCCCGGACGCAGAACTCCATTGATCCCGGATAACTGGTTTCTGCAATGATACATCAATGCATTGACTAATGTATGCTCGTAATGCCCGGCAGCCGGATGTACTACCATATTTTTGGGCTTATTCACAACCAACAGATCCGTATCTTCATAAAGAATATCCAACGGGATATTCTCAGCTTCGATCTCAGGCTCCTGCTCCTTTGGAAGGGAAACCCTGATTTCATCTTTCCGTGCCACCTTATAATTCGGCTTCACAGCGGCTCCATTTACAAAAACCTGTCCCTCCTTCAGAAGTTTCTGAAGGTAACTTCGGGACAGGGTTTCCATCTGAGCGGAAAGATATTTGTCAATCCGTACACTCTCATCTTCTGGCTGTACGGTAAGAACCAGAAAATCACATTCTGCCATCATTTTTTTGATCCCTTTTTTAAAAGCATGTCAAAATCTTCTTCCTTGTAGAAGAAAAGAATGAGAAGAAAGGCAGCGATCACAGCCACTGTAACATAGATATCAGCCACATTAAATACCGGGAAATGAATCAATACAAATGATATGAAATCCACCACATATTTCTGTGTGATCCGATCGATAAAATTTCCGATTGCGCCAGCCGTTAACACCACAAGCAACCAGAAAATCGGCAGAAAATGCGGCGTTTTCGGTATTTTCCAAAACACGACCCAGGCAAAGATGAGAAAAGCTACCGTCAGAACAGCAAACAGCCACTGTTGGTTTTGAAGCACGCCAAATGCTGCCCCGCGGTTCTCCAGATAATCCAGCTCTAATACACCATCAATCAACACATAACTCGGCTGTCCTTTCAGGCAGACAACCGCCAGATGTTTGGTCCACTGATCCAGAGCCAGAAGTAAGGCGATCACCAATGCGGCAATTCCCATATAACACCAGTTCTTTTTCTTATTCTCCATCAATCCTATCTCCATTTATAAACTCGATTGCTTCCAGTAATTCTTCATCCGTAACCGTATGATCGACAAACGCATGACCGATGGACCGAAGCAGGACAAATTTAATTTTGCCATGCTCCATCTTCTTATCTGACTTCGTTGCTTCCAGTACGGACTCAGACTCCAGACCATCTACGAAAATCGGAAGATCAAATCCCACATTCATATCCCGGATCTCATAAAACTCTTCGTTTGTCAGATACCCTCTCTTAAAAGAAAGATAAGCAGCGGCAACGGTTCCAAGGGCAACACACTGACCATGCAGAAGTTCAAAATTTTTCAGTTTTTCAACAGCATGCCCAACGGTGTGTCCCAGATTCAGAATTGCACGGATTCCTTTTTCATTTGGATCTTCTTCTACAACCTGCCGCTTAATATCGCAGCACTTTTGAATCATCTTAACCAGAACCGGATAAATCCGCTCTTGTATCTCAGCCATGTGATTGATGGTCCATTCATAGAACTTCGCATCGCGGATCAATCCGCTTTTTAAAACCTCTCCCATGCCGCAGGCAAACTGCTCATCCGTCAGAGTCTCCAGGGTATGCAGATTCATATAGACAAGTTTAGGATGATGGAAAGCTCCCACCATGTTTTTATAGCAGTCAAAATCAACTCCTGTTTTTCCGCCGATACTGCTGTCCACCTGGGCCAGTAATGTGGTCGGAACCTGAATAAAGTCAATTCCTCTCAAATAAGTTGCTGCCGCATAGCCCGTAAGATCCCCGACAACGCCGCCTCCAAGTGCAACCAATACATCCTTCCTGTCAAAATGCTCTTCGATCAGATGTGTATAAAGCTTTTGTACTGTATGCAATGTTTTTGATGCTTCACCGGCTGGAAATACAAAACTGGTCACCTGAACATTCAGCTTTTCAATCATCTCTTTTACTTCTGTCAGATATAATTCGGCCACTGTACTGTCTGTCACGATACAGACTTTTCCCGCCGGAAGCTGTAACTTTTTTATCTGTTCTGCTAAAGCAAAAAAACCATTCTCCCATACAATCTCATATGAGAAAGAAAGTTCCAAATCACTTCCCTTTACCATCAATGACTTCATCTTATGCCCCTCCTATTGATACCGGTAGACGACTACCATATTTCTTCCCTTTTTCGTTTGGTGTACGACACGCCCGTACTGAAACTTTCCCTTTCCGCGCACAGAGATAATATCTCCTTCCCGCAATGCATATCCGTTGGAAACCACCAGTTTTCCATTGACAAAAACCTTTCCTCCCTCAATCAATGAAACCATTGAACTGCGGGATTCTCCAAACGCCAACGCAATTACACTGTCCAGCCGGATTGACGCCACGCTCCCTGTAATCTCTCTTCGATCCGGCTTTGGAAACTCTGAGAGATCGGAACAAATCTTCGTCTGAACCGAAGTATGCCGTACCCTGCAAAGTTCCTCACACAGAAACCTTGCTATTTTCTCTTCGCTGAACAGGTACGCCTTATTGTCTGTCACAATCAGATCACCCACACGGCTTCTGTCAATTCCCAGATTTAAAATAGAACCTAAAAAATCCCGATGTGTCAATGACTCTGAAAATTTCAGAGACTGCGGACAAATCTCAACACAGGCAAAAGGATATGTCCATTCAAAAATAAGAGCATCAGGAAGAAATGCTGCCATCTGACGCTCTGCTAAATCATAGCCGCCGGAGAGCCTGCAGGTTACTCCATGGGCTCTCCAGTTTATGCTATGTACAATATGCTGTTCCTGCAAATCCAGAAAATCACTGAATGTTACAATATCCCGCTGATACGCCAGATCTGCCAGTTCTTCCAGCCGGCTCCTGAGTAACTGTTCTTTTTCCATAGCGCTTAAAAATCTGTACGGATAGACGGTAAGTCGTACGTACCATTTAAAATCTCCTGAATATCACCGGATATCTCAACATTTGACGGAGTCAGAATAAAGATATAACCGGAAACTTTCTGAAGACTGCCGTTAACGGAATAGCAGGCACCGGAAGAAAAATCAATAATTCTCTGTGCCACCTCCACATCAATCCCCTCCAGATTCAATACTACCGTGCAATTTGCCAGTAAAGTATCAATAATCTCTGTGGTATCCTCCATTGAATTTGGCTTGATAACACATACTTCCATTCCAGAACCTCCCTGCTTCTTTCTCATAGGTGTAACTTTTGCCGTCTGTTTCGGTTGAGACTGCTTGGGCTGCTGCTTTACCTGAGTCTGTTTTACTGGCTGAACATTCTTTGGCTGCGACTGAACAGACGCAGTTTTCTTCTTTACCGACTTTATATATTCTTCCTCATTCTCATCCAGATCACCATCATTCAGTTTCTTAAAAAAACGTCTCTTTGGTTTCTCATCTTCATATTCATCTTCTATATCATCATCAAAGAATTCGTCTTCATCATCATAATCGTCATTTAACCGGATTGCATCTAAAAACTTGTCTAATACACTCATTTTTATTCTCCTATTATTTATTGGGTAATACCATAATTACGCGCACCAAATATTCCTGTACCTACACGTACTACGGTAGCACCTTCTTCAATTGCGACCTCATAATCATTGGTCATACCCATACTTAAAATATGCACATTAACATTATTAATGTTTTTGGCATCTATGTCAACACTTAATTGCTTCAATTTGCGAAAAATCTGGCGGTTATCCTCCGGATTCTCCACAAAAGGCGCAATTGTCATCAAACCTTCAATCCTGATATTCGGATATCCGGCAATCTCTTCAATCAACAGCAGTGTATCCTCCACGGAAACACCAAACTTACTTTCTTCACCCGCCACATTAACTTCAACCAGTATCTTTACCTGACATTGCTTTTTCACTGCCTCATCACTGATTGCTTTCGCAAGACGTACCGAATCCACCGAATGAATCAGACAGGCTTTATCAACTACATACTTAACCTTATTTCTCTGCAGGTGTCCGATCAAATGCCATCGGATGTCGGATGGCAGAACCTCATACTTGTCCACCAGTTCCTGAACCTTGTTCTCACCAAAATCCCGCACTCCGCAATCATAAATCTCCTGTAACATCTCCACCGGCTTTGTTTTGCTGACTGCAATCAGCGTAACTTCGCTGCGGTCACGACCGGCCCGACAGCACGCAGCCTGTATCCTGCGCTCTACTTCTTCAAGATTCTCCTTCAACATCAATCATCCCTCCTGCTTCTAATAAAGAATCTCTTTTTCATTGACGGTACTTCCATCTAATACAATATAATCAAATTGCGAGATTCCATATCTGGTACCCGCTTCTACAATACAATACTCTTCGTTCTGGTCGATAATCGAGATTGTCCTGAATACTGCATACCCTTTATTGATACAGTATACACCTTCCAGAGATGCTTTTTCTCCAACCGTATATCGCACATTTGTCTCCGGATTTACCAGAATGTCTCCATCGCTGAATGTATCTTTATCCAGATAACAAAGTTCATTTCCTTCTTCCCCCAGCCTTGCATATACTGTGGCGTCAATAAATTCTGTGGTAATTTTTCCATCCTTATCTTTTCGCTCACGGCGGAATCCAGCAGTATTGTTATCATTTACAACTCTTAAAGAGGCAGGTATGGTATAAAACTCTTTCTTTACGATGGAAGACACCGGAATCTTCAGACCGCTCTCCGTATTTGTCACAAGTTCCACATCAAGATAACGTTCATTTGCATACCGGATCATTCCCGAAGAAAATGTAATCTTAATATATCGCTGTTCCCCGATTGTGAGAATTGTCAACTTTCCCGTCTCACATTCCCCATCTTTTAAGAACTTGACTTTGATTTTATCTCTGGAGGCCAACCGGACAACCTGCCTGTCTGTTACAGGAAAAATGACAGACCATTCTTCACTGGTAACCAACTTATAAACCGCATCACCTGCCGCCACCTGATCCCCAGATTTCAGACTTCTCCGGACATAATTTTTTTTCTCAAAAGTTTCCAACGACAACTCTTCTTCGGATAAATTTTCAATTCCATCCGTGGAATATACGACAATTCCATCTTTATCACTGGTTTCAAGCAGCATATTACCTGCATCTGGATTCCCTGAAGAAGCTCCCGAATAACTGAGCAGATCTTCTTCCATCGCATATTTAAAATCATATACGGATGAAAAGTTATTTTGTGTATAATACCGGGAAAATTTCGAAAAATCACTGCGCAGACTGTTCAAGTCACTTTCATCCAATACTTTCGTTGGAAGTTTCTGTTCTGAATTTCCGATTCCATACACAATGCCGTTCTTACGTACCTTCGAATAATCTCTGGTAAAGAAATTGACGTAACCACTTGCAGTGGCTTTCACCACAGTCTCGTCACGCATAACAAGAACTGTACAGTTTTCATTCTTGGACAGAGGACCTGAAGTCACCTGATAAGATGAAATATGATTTGCTGTCAGATAAAGAATCAGACTGACAAACATATAAAGAAACAGTGCCATAAATATCACTGTCCCAATATTCCAATTAAAATATTTTCGCAGCTGCAGACGCCCCTCACCATCCTTCTGCGTTTTTTCCTTCTTGTTCAAATCCATAACTCCCTCAGTCAGACTTGTTATCAACATTGTATCCCATTCATATATGGTGATGTCTGCGTCGGCAGACATATCCGTTTACTATTCTAACATTTTACGGCTCATTACTCAATGGGGAATTTGAAAAAATTATGAAAGGAAGAATAGAACGGATGCAGAAAGGGGCAGACTTTGGTTTTCGGACACACTCTGATACATGTTATGTTTTTTGAAAATTTAATTTCATGTAAGCATGAAACGCATAACCTTTTGACCCTGGTATCATGTATATTATTAGAAATTATGGGAAAATTAGAGATAAGATAGTTGTGTTTCAATAAACATAGCTAGATTCATTGAAAAACAGGAGGTATTATCATGAATTCCAGAGCACTTGATTATACGGCTTTAACGCTTGTAATTATCGGGGCAGTCAATTGGGCGTTGATTGGTATTTTAAAATTTGATCTGGTAGCTTTTTTGTTTGGTAATCTGAGTTGGATTTCGCGAATTGTCTATACGATTGTGGGTATTTGCGGATTGTATCTGATCAGTGTATATGGCAGAGTTACCGACGGAAAAAATATCTAAACTTAAACCCCCTGAAAAGTATTTCCGTACTTTCCAGGGGATTCTTTTTGGATTTTATATCTATTATAAGGCAATAATAACTTTATCGTGTAAGGATTCTGGTAGTTCTTCTTTGTCTTTGGATATGCTGAGGACAAAAGTGATATCAAACATCCTGCCGATCGTTTCCAGCTGCTCAATACATCCTTCAATATCCGCGCCGTCCTCTTCCAATTTTGCTATACGCAGGAAACTGTCGAGATACATCTGTTCCAAATCATGATCTTGTGAAACAATTCCGCAGATAAATCCTACAAACTCGTCACTATTTTTCAGCGGGAAATTTGTACAGTCAATCAGACGTACTTTATTATTTAATTCATACATATGCTTGGAACTCTTATCAAGATAGACGATGCTGCCGTTCACAGTTTTAATTTCACTGTTAACCTTATCTAAAAGGTGCTTTGTCTTTCCTTTTCCCTTTTTACCCATAATTAATTGAACCATAGCAGTTTCCTCCTTAGACTAGAATATGTATTTTTACTAAAAACTTCTTAGTTCATGTTATAATTATAGTGTATATAGACAAAAATTACAACCCATAATCTCAAAAATCACTTATTTATTTGTTCTAAAAGCAAGTTCATATCTTTGTACAGAATTCCTTTATTCTGGGCATTTAATACAACAGATATAAAAGGCTGCCCATATGCATTTTGCGAGATAATAGCGAGACATGCTCCGGCACTGCTTGTGGTTCCTGTTTTTCCTCCGATTACAGTGACATTTGCAGGAGCTTCCTTTTCTCCAGTCAGATATTTATCTGTAGAGTCCAGACGAAGGGTTGTCTGCGTTCCGTCTGCTCTGTTTACCGTAAGGTTATAAGCCTTCATCTGCATCACATCATAAAATTCTTGATACTTATAGGCAGTGTTCAGCATCAGGTAAATATCATAGGCAGTCGTATAATGATTCTCATCATGAAGACCGTGGGGGTTCATAAAATGTGTGCCTGTCATCCCCAGATTTCTGGCCTCTTCATTCATCATAGCAACAAAATTATCCACTGTCCCTCCAATATGTTCTGCAATTGCCATCGCAGCATCATTGTCAGAGTGAACCATCAGTGCGTGAAACAGAGAATCCATAGTTACAGTATCCCCTGGAATCATGCCGCTGACCTGGGAACCTTCCTCCAGATTCACATCTTCAGCAGTGATTGTAACTTCATCACTCATATCACCATACTTCAGAGCCATTAGAGCTGTCATGATCTTTGTAATACTTGCGGGATATGCCTTATCATAAATTCCCTGAGCATACAAAGATGTATTCGTATCCAGATTAAACAGCAGTGCTTTTTCTGACGCTGCAGTTAACGACACTCCTTCCAGCTCTTGTGTACCGGCAGAAACACACAAATCAGCCGCAAAACCTGAAGCAGTCTGCAGCAGATCGGAATCGATTACATCACTTTCCAGATTATTTTTCACACTATACTGTAACGACAGATCTAGTTTACGGCTCTCTTTAAACTTCACATACAGTAGAACGCTGCCAAGCACTGCAACCAATACAAGTGTTACGGCAAGCATTAGGTTCAGATAATGATCGCTTTTTCTCTTTCTTCCATTCTTTCTCTGCTTATCGGTAGATTTCACGCCAGTCTAACTCTCCTCTTTCTAAAGACTTTATAAGCATCTCCGCAGAAGCCAGATTTGTGGCAAGCGGTATGCAGTGCAGATCACAGAGACTAATCAGCTCATGTGCATCCGGTTCATGCTTTTGTGGCTTCAGCGGATCATGAAGGCAGATCAGCAAATCAATTGCTCCCTGCTCAATCATGGAAGCAAGCTGCTGTTCACCTCCCACATGCCCCGGCAGAAATTTGTGAACCGGAAGATTCGCTGCCTCCTGAATCAAACGTCCTGTTGTACCGGTTGCGTATAATTCATGCCCGTTCAGAATCGAACGATATGCCACACAAAGATTCTGAATCAACATTTTTTTCGTATCATGTGCGATAAATCCGATGTTCATTTTCCAGATTTCCTCCAAAGTATTTTTTGTTCTGAAGCCCTACATTCAACGCAAGCCCCATTCCAATATACAAACTCCATAAAGATGTGAGACCATAACTTACAAATGGAAGCGGGGTCCCCGTATTTGGAATCAATCCTGTCGCAACAGCAATATTAATAAAACTCTGGATTGCAACAGTAGCTGCGACTCCGCAGCAGATCAATGTTCCTGCTATATCTTTTGCCCGTTTTCCTATCCGGATGCACTCTGCAATAATGCCAAACAACAACAGTACAATTGCACTCGATCCAATAAATCCCAACTCTTCACCTGCCACAGCAAAAATAAAATCATTCTGACTCTCTGCCACAAAGTTCCCCTTATTTGCAGAAGACACTTTGTTGTTGTTCAGCCCCTTTCCAGTAAGCTGACCGGACCCAATCGCTGTGATGGAATTGTCCTGTTGGATCAAATCTTCACTATATGCATCATCTTCCGAAAACATTTTCGCCATAATACGGTCCTTCTGATATTCATTGATGATCGGTAGATCCGTCTGCGTAATCAGCAGCAAAAGAACCGCAATCAACGGAACAACAATCAGAATTGTTCCGCCAATAATCTTATAGCTTAATCCGGCAATATAGATCAAAATACAAAAAATAACAGCAATCGTAATTGTATTCTTTAAATCCGGTTGTTTAAATACCAACACAAGGGGCACCGCAATCAACACAACTGCTTTTGCGATCGTTCGAAAGGTATTCAGATCCTCCTCATGTTTCATCAGATACATAGCAAAAAACATAATCAGCAAAATTTTACAGATTTCCGTAGGCTGGAACTGAAAGGAACCGATTCTGATCCATCTGGAAGCGCCCTTGCTGGATTCTCCGCGCAAGATAACTGCAATCAGTAAAATCAGATCGGCTGCATAAATCAGCCAGTAAAAATTCAAAAGCCAACTGTAATCCATCAGGGACACAATCAACATCAGGATCACCCCGGCTATCATACCGATAAACTGCTTTCTTTGCAGTGAGGGATCTGCAGAACCTACCAATAAGACCCCGATACCGGACAGCGTAATCAGCATCAGAACCAGTATGAAATTATAGTCTCTCAATTTATAGCGTTTTAACATGCTTATCCTCTGTTCTTTTGATTGGAATTTTTAAAATAATAACCGCCGGTGAATGCTGGATCTGACAGATAATATCATCCTCGTTCACCGGCATATACCGATTTATCGCCTGTGTCATATCATTTTTCATCATTAGCATCATGCGCGGAGAACAATCCATCCGTTCTGCAAGAAGCAAATTGGAAAGACGTTCTTTAGCAATCGTCTTAGAGTTCTGCCTTTTCCACTGAAACAAGCGCATGACTTTTCTCCTTTACCGTCGAAACAGGCGTCCGAGCAGCCCTTTTTTCTCGTTAAAATCAAGAAATGATATCTCTTCTCCCAGAAGTCGGTGACTGATGTTGCTAAAAGCCTGACCGGCTTTTGAACTTGCCCCTGTCACGGCCTCTCCCTGGTTGGTGGCTACCACTACCTGCTCATCATCCGGTATCACACCCAGAAGGGATACTGCCAGAATATCTACAACATCCTCTACGGACATCATCTCTCCTCTGCGCACCATATCTGGCCGCAATCGGTTGATCACAAGTCCGATATCCCGCAATTCATGTGCTTCCAGAAGACCAATGATGCGGTCCGCATCACGGATCGCGGAAACCTCCGGTGTCGTTACAACAATTGCCTTCTCCGCACCTGCGATGGCATTCTGGAAACCCTGTTCAATCCCTGCCGGGCAATCCAGAAGAATAAAATCAAACTCTTCCCGGAGCTGTTCACACAATTTTATCATCTGCTCCGGAGAAACACTGGTCTTATCTCTGGTCTGTGCGGAAGGAAGCAGAAAAAGATCCGGATATCTCTTATCTTTGATCAGCGCCTGCTTCATCCGGCAGTTACCCTCAATAACATCTACAAGATTGTAGACAATCCGGTTTTCCAGTCCCAGCACAACATCCAGATTCCGCAATCCGATATCCGTGTCTACCATAACGACTTTTTTCCCCAATTGGGCAAGTCCGATTCCAATATTGGCGGCAGTCGTGGTTTTTCCCACACCGCCCTTTCCTGATGTTACAACGATTACTTCACTCATATTATACCTCCCGGTAATCTCACGTCTATTTCTCATCTTTTGTGTCTTGCTGGAACGCATCTTCTTAATCGTGACTTTCGTTCGTAATGCCTTCCTGATCAGCCGTACCGGTCAGTACTTCCGTCTCATCTTTCAAATTGTAATAATAACTTAATATATCCTTAGCTACCATTGCTGCATTGGTAGAAGAATAACCATAAGGAATACGGATTGCCATGGCAATATCCTCCTGACCCTCTCCGTGAGAAAATCCGATAAACAGACCGTGGTTCGGACGTTTGTCTGATTCCTGAGCCGTACCGGTCTTACCATGAATTTCAATTGGAAGATTGTCCAGTTCGGGAATATTTTTTACCACCTCGCCCATACCCTGATGTATGATATTCCAGGTACTGTCCGCCAATTGCACATTCCCTGTTACTTGAGGAGCAATCTCTTCAATCACATTTCCAGAAGAATCTGTCACCTTGTTCAAAAGCGATAATTTATAATTTGTTCCCTTGTTTTCCAATGTTGATACATAACGCGCCAGAGATACCGTTGTATAGCTGTGGGTACCCTGACCGATTGCAGATGGAATCGGAAGACTTTGTGAAATCTGAGATTTACTTTCACTGATCTCAATCCCTGTTTTTTCACCCAGTTCAAACATATCTGCATACTGTTGGATCTTGCTTAGCGCAAGATTCTGGGAGAATCTTGTATTTTCCCCCGTTCCTTCCAGACCCAGCCGATATAACACGGTACAGAAATAGACATTACAGGAGTTTTTAATCCCATTTACAACGTCCAACGAACCATGTCCTGTTGTCAGCACACATTTCAGATAATCCGTCGGATCTACCAATCCTTCACCGAAGATACCCGTACAGTCAATCTCTGTGGAAGCATCAATGACCCCCTCTGTCAGACCTGCGGCAGTTGTTACCAGCTTGAACGTAGAACCTGGCGCCGTCCGCTGCTGTGTCGCCTTATTATAGAATGGAGAAGACAAATCACTGTTCAGTTTTCTGAAATAAGCAGTATCCATCTGATTTGCAAGACGGTTATTGTCATATCCCGGGTAGGAAACACAGGCAAGCAATTTACCGGTATTCGGATCCGTTATAACAACAGAACCGGAACATGGATCCAGAGCAAGCTGTGCAGGTGTAATCTCCAGTTTGTTAATCTTTTGTTTCAGAAGATCAAACGGAGTCAGACTGCCCGCCATAAACTGTTGATATAAATCATCTTCCTTTGTCAGAATACTCTGGTCATACAGGATGTTACAGATATCATAACCAGAGATGCTATCATCCATTAACATATAATGATATAAGCGTTTGCTGAATATAGTATCTTCAGACAGTTTATCCGAAATATAAGTTGCAAGCGCATGATATACTTCTGTAGAATTCAAATATGTTTTTTCATCCGAAATCTGCGTAATATCAATCCAGTTCTGACTTGCTGCATAGGTCAGATATTCCTGCAGGCTGATGCTTCCGTCTCTCCACTGCTGGTAAACAGTATCATTTTTTTCGATTTTATCAGAAGAAAGAATTCCCGTATCTGTCATCAACATATCACTCACAATATAAGTCATATACTCCTGCATCTCGGCATTCAGATCATTATAACTTTTCGGTTCTGCACCTGTCAGTTCAGCCTGAATAGCACTGAAAATTTCCTGCTGCTTCGCTTCAAACTTCTGCTGTACACTGCGTTCCAGATCCGTTGCATCATCTGCTTTAAAATGATCGATATTGATGACACTGTTTTCTATCAAAGCTGTATAGACATCATAGATCGGAATGGGAATATCACTGTTATCTGTAATCGCATCCTTATCAATCGATTTTATATTCGACAACATATTCACCAGAATACCAGCAATACGCTGTTCCAGAATCCGGTAACATGCTTCCTGCAATTCCTTATCAATAGACAGATAAACATCATTTCCCTGGATCGGATTTATCCTGGATGCCTCATCAATCTGCAATACCTTGCCAAGACTGTCTACGGTAACCTTCTCCAAGCCGTCACTTCCCTGCAGCGTTGTTTCCATATATTTTTCGATGCCCGACTTTCCAATGATGGAATTACTGCTGTAGTTTCTGTTTTCTTCCTGCAGCTCTTCCAGTTCCTCCGCAGAAGGCTTTCCCGTATATCCGAGAATCGATGCAAAATACTCCGCATCAGTATAAACCCGAACAGAATCTTCCTGTATATCTACCCCCTGCAGAACATCTTTGTTTTCTTTGATCGCCGCCACAGTCCGATCACTGACATTCGTGGCTACTGTAACAGGAACATATTTCATAAAGCTGGTAAGTCTGAGCTGATACCGCACGATCACAATCTGCAATTGTTCCTGTTTTGTCAGTTCCGCAGGAAGCCCGACCTCTGCCAACTCTTCTTCGCTGTAAGGTGTCTCCAGATGAATTATTCCGAAGCAATCCCGATTGCGTCCATCCATCAGAAAGTTCATAATATCATCTGCGGTTGCATTCTTCTCTTCCTCCGAAAGCTTATCAATGGATGTCCTTCCATAAACATCCGCACGGAATCGATTCAGTGAAGTTCCCTCCTGAAGATTAAATATAAAATTATTATTTTCATCCACCTCAACATGAAAATCGGATGTCAGGCTGTCTCCATTATTTTCAATCATCTTGATCAGACGGTAAATCTCGCCGTTCAGCTGCAGATTCTTCTGTCGGGTACTGCTGTAAGTCCCGTTGTCTTCCAAAGTGACGGAATTAGACAGCTGGTTATAAGCCAGAACATTTCCATTCCTGTCATAGATATTGCCTCTGGTGCTTTTCAGTGTACGCGTCTTTGTGATTTTTAAATTGAAATCATTGGCATACTCCTCGCCGTGAATGATCTGCAGCGAAAATAACCGATATAATAATATACAGGTTGCCAGAAGAAACAGTGCCAGAAGGATGCCTGTGCGTTTCTCCATGAGTGTTTGAAACCATTTTCTTATCTTTTTAACCAAGGTAATTCCTGCCCTTCCATTTCGTTTTCCACAAACTTTCGGTTCAGTTTATATAAAGGCCGGTAAATAATGATAGCGATTACAATTGTATAAACCATCTCCGGAATGATAATATGCTGAAGATAGTCTGCGAAATCCAGACGCACTCTTATCAAAAATTGCAGAATATACACAATCATACTGTAAGCCAGATCACTGATACCGATTAAAATTACCGGAACTTTGATATCCTCATCATAAAACACTTTATACAAGAAACCATTCAGATAGCCGATATACATATAGACCAACGCGTTCAATCCCACCATATCACTGTAGAGCAGATCAATGCAAAGTCCGCAGAAAAATCCAATCCACAGACCCTCTTTCTTCCCCCTCATGAATCCAAAGGTAACTGTGAGAATCAGCAGCAGATTCGGTGCTACAGATGCCACCGCCAGCGTTTGGAAAATCGTCGTCTGTAAAATAAAAGTCACGATAATCAAGACGGCAATAATCACTTTCCTGCGCATCTAATTCCCTCCTGTCTGCTTTAACTGCTTAATTACCAGAACCGTGCGGATATGCTCAAAATCCACAACAGGAATCAGGTAACCTGTCGTAGTCAGATGATTGGGATCTTCTGTAATCTCACTTACATATCCAATCAGAATTCCCTTAAGATACTTGTCACTAATATCAGATGTAACAATTTTCTCACCGACTGTCACGGAATTTTCTGCACTCATCTGTCCAAAAGACAATTTCCCCTCATCCATCAGCCGAAGATCACCCGATACAACACAGGTATCACTGGTAGATACTGTCATGGCACTGACACTGCTTGCGTCATCAATGATAGAACGCACCGTAGCCCAATCAGGACCGACTTCCGTAACCAATCCAACCAGTCCGCCTGAAGAAATGACATTCATATCTTTCTCAATACCATGATTTGATCCACGGTTGATCGTAAATGTACTGAACCAGTTCCCCGGATCTCTGGCAATCACCTCAGCTGCCACTTTCTCATACTCAGAATACTCCTTATCAAGTTCATATAACTGCTGAAGTTCCGTAAGTTCTTTCTGATTCTGTGACAACAAGTTATTCTGCTCCATCAACGCATCCACACGTTCCTGCAATCTGGTATTTTCTATTGCAAGTTCCTCCGCATCCTGAAACCGCTGCCCTTTCTGCGTCAGCCATTTTCCAATCTCATTGATCCCGTTCTGAAAAGGAACAATGACATATCCTACCGCGCTGCGCACCGGTTCGACAGACACTACATTCATAAAAGTGAGCGCCGCCGCACTGATGCAGACAAATGTCATAACAATCAGCAAATGTTTACTTTTTATCTGAAACTTCTTTTTATTCTTCATCTTTATAACCCTTCATGTCCGGTAACTTATTTATTATTTTGCTGCAGGATATGCGAAGCGGTGCAGCACCGGATGTGTTACCAGTTCCTTTAAACCGCAAACCGTACATAGATCATAATACAGGGAAAGCTGTACAGAATGCTCCAGCTTGTGACTTAAAAATTTGTCAATATTCGGAATACGGGTACTTCCTCCTGTAAGGTAGATACCCTCCCGTCCAATGTTGGCACGAATTTGCGGCGGTGTCCGCCAGATTACCGTCCGTATTTCTTCCGTAAGCTGGGTCATCCGTTCCCGTATCGCATCATTGACCGTGGTACTGGATACAATTCCATCCCTCGGTATTCCATTGATACAATCCATCCCCATAACCTTACGTCCTTCTTTTCTGGACGGCTCCAGATCTGCCAATGCCAATTTTAACCGCCTTGCAGTTCGTATTCCCACCTGAAGATTGTTCTTCTTTCTTATATTGCTTCGGATTGCTTCGTTAAACTGCTTCCCGCCCACCGGAATCTGCTTGCTCACAATCACACGGGCATCTGCCACTACAGAGATTTCTGTCATCTGAGCTCCCATGTTGACAATCATGGATCCTTTCGTCCGGTTCAGAGGAATTCCAAGCGCTATGGCATCCACGATCGGCCGGTCTACCAGAAAGATCTTACATTTCCGCAGTTTTCCCCGATGGGCAACCGCATAATATGCTCTCTTTTCAATTTGCGTCAAACCAGTCGGCACTGCAAAATACATTCTGGGACGATAACCCACCCAGGACCCGTTGCGGTTCAGAAGTGTATGCAGCACTGCCTCCGCCTGAAACACATCGCTGATCCTTCCATTGATTACCGGCGTATAGATTTTGACATTCTGAGGTGTTTTTTCGAACATCTCATACACATCATTCCCGATCGCAAGCACCTCTGACTGGTTCCGCATTGCAATCATGTTTTTCTCTTTTGTTATAGTATCTTTTCGTTCATCGTAGATTTTTAAGGTACTTCCCCCAAAATCCACACCGAAATTATTCTGAAACAGCATAAATGATATTCACCGTATCCCCTCTTTGGTATCTGTCATTCCTTCGGAACTCCCCGTTCAAACAGACTTTGGAAACAATGGTCTCCTATGATAATATGATCCAGCAGATGAATTCCAATCAACTCCCCTGCCCGATAAATCCTGTGGGTGACCAGAAGGTCCTCCCTGCTCTGCGTTACATCACCGCTTGGATGATTATGGACCAGAATAATATGAACCGCATGAAACTGCAATGCCTGTAAAAACAACTCCCGGGGTGACACCAGTGAACTGTTGACTGTTCCCACAGACAATACCACCTCACCAAGCAGCCGGTTCTTCGTATCCAACATCATACAGATCATCTTCTCCCGCTCTTCGTGACGCAGCAGTTCCATATAATAATCTGCAATCGTCTCCGGATTTCGAAAATCCAGTTTTGTCCGGGAACTCCTGCTTGCAATCCGCTTAGAAAGTTCTCCGATACACTTGATCTGAGCTGCCTTTACTTTCCCGACACCCCTGATACCCTGTAATTCCTGCATACTCACATGATGTATGCCGAGAAGTCCTTCTTCTGCCTTAGAAATTGTCATCACTTCCTTCGCAAGATCTACACAGGAGCTGCCATGTGCTCCGCTTCGCAGGATAACTGCCAGAAGTTCCGCATCCGATAACTTGCCGGGACCGTATTTCATACATTTCTCATAAGGCCGTTCCTCTTCTGGTAATTCTTTGATTCGTAAATTTCTATTCATCCGTCCTCCTCTGCTCTCATTCCAGGTATTCAGCAGAAGATTCACAGGTTTTATTCTAACACATCTAAAAAATAATGTATATGGATTATCCGAAATTCATATATTTTTTACAGACTGCCTCCGCAGCCAGAAGTCCATCCATCGCTGCCGATGTAATTCCACCCGCATATCCGGCGCCCTCACCGCAGGGGTAAATTCCTTTTACCGATGCTTCCTGCAGCTCATCCCTGAGAATCCGTACCGGAGAAGAAGTACGGCTTTCAACACCGGATAAGACAGCGTCCGGCCTATCAAACCCGGGGATTTTCCTGCCAAATGCCTGAATTCCCCGGCAAAGTGAATCTCCGATCACAGCCGGAAGGATCTCTCTTACATTCGCCAGTTCATATGCCCCTTTGATACAAGGCTCCACCTCTCCCAGTACAGTGCTTGCTTTATTCTTTAAAAAATCTTCAAACAACTGAACCGGCACTTTTCCCCGGCAGGATTCGTATGCGAGACCTTCCAGATGACGTTGGAATGCAATTCCATCCAACACAGGAGATTCCCCCTCCTGATGAAATCCGGCATAATCTTCCGGTGTGACCGTAACAATCATGGCGCTGTTGGCATTACGGCTGTCTCTTGCCTGATAACTCATCCCATTCACTGCCAGCCGTCCGTCCTCGGAGGACGCATTGACCACATAGCCGCCGGGACACATACAGAAGGAATAAACACCTCTGCCGTTATCCAATTTATGTGTAACTTTATAATTCGCCGCTC
This sequence comes from uncultured Lachnospiraceae bacterium, assembly GCA_900539175.1. Classification (GTDB taxonomy): domain Bacteria; phylum Bacillota; class Clostridia; order Lachnospirales; family Lachnospiraceae; genus Novisyntrophococcus. Next base: position 16,139 of record UQAW01000020.1, on the reverse strand, counting down.
CAAGTACCTTCGGCGGATGGGTTCCATACTGGGATCTGGTAATCATCTCCTGCGGATGCTCAATCCGTACTCCTACCGCAAACGCTTTCGGCTGCAGCAACAGCGATCTCTCCTGCAGTAATGCAAAAGTATCCCGGGCACTGTGACCGATCGCCAGAATTACCACTTCAGCAGGAATCGTCTCCTTACCATTGATTTCAAGGGATACAACACGTCCATTTTCCACATGAAAATCCGTCATCTGGCTGCGGAACCGGAATTCTCCTCCCATATCCATAATCTGGCTGCGCATATTCCGGAGAATCCGAATGAGAAGATCGGTACCAAGATGGGGTTTCTGGTCATAGAGAATCGAGGACGGTGCTCCCGCCTCAACAAAAATCCGCAGCACTTCCCGATTTCTTCCCGCCGGATCTTTCACCAGCGTATTCAGTTTTCCATCGGAAAATGTTCCGGCTCCGCCTTCCCCGAACTGGACATTGGATTTTGTGTCCAGTTCTCCGGTTTTCCAGAAATGATCCACCTTTTGCTTCCTTATATCTGCTTCGTCTCCGCGTTCCAGAATCAGCGGACGATAGCCATGTTTTGCAAGCATAAAACCGCAGAACAAACCTGCAGGACCGCTTCCGATAACCACCGGACGTTCTTTTAAGGCAAGCGTTCCCGGCTGTGGGAAATGGTATTCGTTCTTCTGCACCGCAGTAATATTCGAATGCCTGTTTCTTCCGAGAATTTTCTTTTCCTGTGCAGTCTCAACATCAATCTGATAGACATATTTGATTTCTTCTTTTCTGGCATCCACCGACCGCTTTCTGATCTCATAATGCCGGATCTGACCGACCGGTATCCGCAGTTCTCTGGCAAGCTTTTCTTTTAATTGTTCCTCCGTATGGGTAACCGGAAGCTTTAATTGTGAAATTCGTATCATAGCCTCTCCTTTGCCGCTGCAAGCCCGGCGACAGCCCCGCTGGACCATGCCCACTGCAGATTATAACCGCCGCAGGCACCGTCCACGTCCACAATTTCCCCGGCAAAATAAAGTCCGGGATATTTCTTTGCCTGTAAATGTTCATCCAGGTTTTTCGTCAGAATACCTCCGGAACAGACCTGAGCCTGCTTCATAGAAGATGCCCCTGTGATAATGACCGGATAATGTTTACAGTTGCGTATCACTTCACGTTCATCCGAATCACCCGAAGCAATCAGAGAAATCAATCTGGAAGGCAAAAGACCGATCAACTGTTCCTGCAAAGTCTTATATGGACAGTTTTCTTCTCTGTTTTCCAGATTGACTGCAAGCTGTTCCTCGGTAAAATCCGGGAGAAAATCCAATTCTACCAAAGCTGTACTGCCTTCTTCCAAAGCTCTCAGTGCATAACGGCTGAGCTGAAAGACCGGAATTCCGGAAATACCGTATTCGGTAAGCTGTATCTCTCCGGATGCGGATTTCATCAAAACTCCCTGCAGATATAAGGTGGCTTTCGCCTGAATTCTCACTCCTGTCCATCGGGAAAAGCGATTCCCCTTTCCCCGAAGTCCCACCAATGCCGGAAGCATGGGGAGCACCGAAAGTTCTAAAGTTTTTGCCAGGGAAATCCCCCAGTCTGTGGCACCTTCCACGTTGGATGCCGGACTTCCGCAGGCCACAATCACCGCATCTGCGCCATATTCCCAGGTTTTTGTCTTTACACTCCATCCTTCCGATCCCGGAAGAATTTCACAAACCGATTCCCTGGTCTTAATCTTCACTTTCCGGTGAGAAGCTTCCATCAGCAGTACCTCTAAGACAGCCGCTGCCTGATCGCTGTTCGGATACAGCCAGCCGTTTCTGTTTCTTGCGTAGATTCCAAGCCTTGAGAAAAATTGCAGGGTATCTTGCATCGGAAACTGCTGCAGAATCTGCCACGCATATTCCGGATCACTTCCCCGGTAATACTGCTTCTCCTGTACCACATTGGTAAAATTACATCTTCCGTTGCCGGTCGCCAAAAGCTTCTTTCCCGGTTTTTCGTTCGCTTCCAGAAGCGTCACCGACGCTCCCTGTTCTGCAGCCTTTATTGCTGCCATAAGTCCGGCGGCACCTCCACCGATTACAATGATTGATCTCATATCGTTACGATTCCTGCCTCCACCATCTTCTGCAGACTCATAAGAATACCCAATTTCGCGTGCTGCCAGGTAAGTCCTCCCTGGAAATAGACAGCATAAGGCGGTTTGATCGGCCCGTCTGCGGAAAGTTCGATGGAAGATCCCTGTACAAATGCACCTGCCGCCATAATAACATCACTGTCATATCCGGGCATCGCCCACGGTTCCGGTGCCACATAGCTGTCCACCGGCGCAGCAGCCTGAATTCCCTGACAGAAAGCAATCACGGCTTCGGCACTTCCCAGTGTAACTGCCTGAATAATATCATGACGTTCCTCACGTCCATCCGGAATCACCGGATATCCCAGTTTCTCATAGATATTTGCAGCAAAAATGGCTCCTTTTAATGCACTTGCCGTTACGGTAGGCGCCAGGAAAAATCCCTGATAGAAAGACTGGTTAACGCCCAGTGTCGCCCCTACTTCTTTACCGAGCCCAGGGGAGGTCAGACGGTATGCAGCATTTTCCACATACTGCTTTTTCCCTACAATATAGCCGCCGATGGGGGCAAGTCCGCCGCCCGGATTCTTGATCAGTGACCCGACCATCAGATCAGCTCCCACCTCACTTGGCTCTATGGTTTCCACAAATTCTCCGTAGCAGTTATCTACCATGCAGATCACATCCGGTTTCAAGCTTTTGATAAAGCGGATCAATTCACCGATCTGAGTGACCGAAAACGTCGGACGGGTCTGATATCCTTTGGAGCGCTGAATCGTGACCAATTTTGTCCGCTCATTCAATGCTCTTTTAATATTCTCATAGTCAAAAGTCCCATCCTTCAAAAGATCAACCTGCCGATAGGTAACACCATATTCCGCCAGAGAGCCGTTGGAGGGACGGATTCCGATCACTTCTTCCAGCGTATCATATGGCTTTCCAACCGGAGATAACAGTTCATCTCCCGGTCTCAAATTACCAGACAGAGCCACAGCCAATGCATGAGTCCCGCAGGCAATCTGTGGACGGACCAACGCCGCCTCCGCACCAAATGCAGTGGCATATACTTCTTCCAGTGTATCCCTTCCGATATCGTTGTAACCGTATCCGCTGGAAGCATAAAGACAGGCTTCGCTGACCTTGTGTTCCTGCATCGCATGAATAACCTTCAGCTGATTATATTCCGCAACTTCATCTATTTTGGCAAAACGCTCTTTCAGCGTCAGTTCAATTTCAGTTCCAAATCCGAGAACCTCTTTACTGATTCCCAGTTTCTTATACATTCCTGTTTTATCGATTGTCATGACTTTCTCATCAACTCCTTGTTTTTTCTGCCCAACGGTTCAGAATTTCTTCCAGTATGGCATCTTCCTGATATCCAAACTCCTGCTTATTCAGCCAGATCACATCCTTTTCTCTTTTAAACCACGTAATCTGACGCTTTGCGAAATGCCGGGTATCCCTCTTGATCACAGCAATGGCTTCTTTCAGGGAACACTCACCGTCCAGATATGCCAGTAGTTCCTTATACCCCAGTCCCTGCATAGAAACCATCCCGCGGTGATATCCCATTGCCTGTAAAGCACGTACCTCTTCCAGAAGCCCCTGCTCCATCATCTGATCCACCCGCTGCTCAATCCGCTGGTAAAGACGGCTGCGCTCATCGTTCAATACAAAATAAGCAAAGGTATAGGGAGACTCTTTTTCCATCTGACTGGCATTATGATCTGAAATTTTTAAGCCAGTCTCATGAAAATACTCCAATGCTCGGATCACCCGTTTTACATTATTAGGGTGGATCGCTTCCGCAGAAGCCGGGTCTGCTTCCTTAAGCATCTGATGCAGCAGCTCCGGTCCTTTTGCACGCGCCTTTTCTTCCAGTTCTCTGCGGTACGAAGACGCTCCCTGGTCACCGGAAAAATCCACATCCTTCAAAAGTGCCTGAATATAGAAGCCGGTTCCTCCAACCACGATCGGCAGTTTCCCTTCCCGGTAAATCTCATCCAGGGCAGCCTTAGCCATCTCCTGAAATCTGGCAACATGAAATTCTTCTTCAGGCTTCAGCACATCGATCAGATAGTGCCTGACACCCGCCATCTCCTCCGGCATAATCTTCGCTGATCCAATATCCATATAACGGTAAACCTGCATGGAATCAGCCGATATAATAGAACCATTCAGCCGTTTTGCCAGTTCGATGGACAGATGGGTCTTTCCCACTGCCGTGGGACCTGTCAATATCAATAATGGTTTCTTCACTCCAATCACCTACACAATTCGTTTGAATTTCTTCTCCAGTTCATAACGTGACATGGAAATAATCGTCGGCCTGCCGTGGGGACAATTATATGGATTCTCCAGTGTCAGAAGTTCATCAATCAATGCTTCCACCTCTGCCGTGGAAAGTTTGTGATTTCCTTTTACAGCAGCTTTGCAGGACATGGAGGCCAGTTTCTCGGAAATCAGATCCGAAGTCTTTGCCCCCGCATCCTCCAGATGATCCAGTATCTCCAGAAACAGCTCCGAAGATGCGATCCCGTAAAGATTATCCGGTACTGCACTGATCTGATATTCCTTACCTCCGAACGGTTCCACCTCGAAACCAAAGGAGCGGAACAATTCCATCTGTTTCTGCAAAAGCTCCGCCTCCTGATTTTGCAAAGTTACAATCAGTGGAGGACTTAAGTACTGGGAAATAATTTTCTTTTCCCTGAATTCCTTCATCATCCGCTCGTAGAGAACTTTCTCGTGAGCTGCATGTTGGTCGATAATGTACAGGCTGTCATCATACTGCACCAGCCAATACGTATCAAAGATCTGCCCCAGAATCCGGTGGGAAACCTTTGCTTCTTTGGAAAGCAAGCGATTGTCAAACAATTCCAGCTGCTCTGGTTTTTCCGTCTGAATCGTTCTTTCTAAATCCGCGGAAAGTCCCCGTGATTCCGTCTGAGATACAATTTCTGCTTCTGCTGAAGCTTCCGACATTTCTATCTTTCCTTGTTCTTCCAAAATCAGATTCTGTGAAACTCTCTGCTCTTTTGCTGAGTCAACAACTGACGGCTGTACTGTCTGACTGGTTCTATCAGAAAGCAATTCTGCCGGAGTACTTTTATAAGAAATGTCTTCCCGAACCAGATCTGCTTTTCGGAGTTCATTTTCAATCTTTGCCTTTCCATTCTTTGTGTGATCTTCACATCCCGGCGCCACAGGTACGGCAGAAACTTTCCGGTAATCTCCCGGATAGATCGGCATAGAACCTGCTGTTGACTGACTTCTCCGTCTGGTTTCAAAAGGCTCCGGAACCGTATTCCCCGGAATAGAAGTCTGCGTTTTCTTCTCCGGTTTCTCCTTTCCAATCGTCACCTCCGGTATCCGTTCCCTCTTCATCAGTGCATCTTTGATCGCACACACCAATTGACTGTAGATCTCCTCCTGATTGGAAAAACGAAGTTCCATCTTCGCCGGATGCACATTGACATCCACCCGTTCCCCGTCCATCGTAAGATACAACAAGGTAAATGGATATTTGTGCTGCATCATAAATCCATGGTATCCGTCTTCGATCGCCTTGGCGAGCAGCTTACTCTTCACATATCTTCCATTGACATAGTAGTTTTCAAAGTTCCGGTTCCCCCGGGAGACCGTAGGTTTTGCAAGAAAACCATGAATCTCCAGAAGTTCCGAAGAACTGTCGATCTCAATCAATTCTCTGGAAATATCACGTCCATAGATATGATACACCAGCTCCTTCAGGTTCTGACTGCCGTTGGTATGCAACTTTGTCTGTCCATTCTGCATATATTTGAATGAAATCTCAGGATTTGACAATGCCATCTGCTCCACGCAGGTTGAGATGGCATTTCCTTCTGTCATTGCCGTCTTTAAAAACTTTGCCCTGGCAGGGGTATTATAAAACAGATTCCGAATCAGGAATGTGGTGCCATTCGGCGCACCGATTTCCTCATAGGATTTTTCTTCTCCACCCTCAATAACATAACGCACACCGGTCAGATCCTCAGACGTCTTCGTAATCAGTTCCACCTGGGACACAGCCGCGATACTGGAAAGCGCCTCTCCGCGGAAACCAAGAGAACCAATATGAACCAGATCCTCCACAGACCGGATTTTACTGGTGGCATGACGCAGAAAAGCCAGGCGTACCTGGTCTTTTGCGATTCCGCTTCCGTTATCCGTGATACGGATGAAGGAAATTCCCCCTTCCTTAATCTCAACGGTTACGGCGGTTGCTCCTGCATCAATGGCGTTCTCCACCAGTTCCTTTACAATAGATGCGGGACGCTCCACCACCTCACCTGCGGCTATTTTATCGATTGTATTTTTGTCCAGTACAGCTATTTTTCCCATCCAATCCTCCGTCTTGTACCCTCTATGCTCCTGTCACAAACTACCAGCGGTTTGTGATCTTATTTTGCAGACGGTATAATGTATTCAATGCCTCCATCGGTGTCAGATTGGACAAATCCAAATCTCGTATTTCCTGAATGATATCATCATCCTGTACCGTATCAAACAAAGACATCTGTGCCAGATCCACCTCATCATAGTGGGGCTGCTTCTGTCTGCTTTTCTTGCTCTCTGTGATATCCCGCACTGTGGCTGTGATGTCTGATGTGATCAACTGTTCCACCAGTTCCTTCGCTCTTGCCAGCACGCTCTCCGGCACACCCGCCAGACGGGCAACCTGAATACCGTAACTCTTATCTGCCCCTCCTGCCACAATTTTCCGCAAAAATACGATATCATCGCCTTTTTCTTTTACGGCGATACAATAATTATGTACACCCGGAAGCTTTCCTTCCAGCTCTGTCAGCTCATGGTAATGGGTGGCAAACAATGTCTTTGCACCCAGTAATTTCTTATCCGCAATATGTTCAATCACAGCCCACGCGATAGATAAGCCGTCAAAGGTACTGGTTCCCCTTCCGATCTCATCCAGAATCAGCAGACTGTTGGCTGTGGCATTTCTCAGGATATTGGCAACCTCTGTCATCTCTACCATAAAGGTACTCTGACCGCTTGCCAGGTCATCCGATGCACCGACACGGGTAAAAATCCGGTCCACAATCCCGATATTCGCTTTATCCGCCGGCACAAAAGAACCAATCTGCGCCATCAGGACAATCAACGCTGTCTGACGCATATACGTGGACTTACCTGCCATATTCGGACCAGTAATGACCGCCAGCCGATGCTCCTGATTGTCAAGATCCGTGTCATTTGAGATAAACATATCATTTGGAATCATCTGTTCCACAACCGGATGGCGCCCTCCCCGGATACTGATGACTCCCCGGTTATTCAGTTTGGGTCTGACAAAATTATGATGCTGTGCTACTACAGAAAGAGATGCGAACACATCCAGCCTGGCAATCGCCTTCGCAGTGTTCTGGATACGCAGCACTTCCCCGGCAATCGTATCCCGGATCGTACAGAATTTATCATACTCCAGCGCGTACAGCTTGTCCTCCGCCCCCAGAATCATATCTTCCAGTTCTTTCAGACGCGGAGTAATATACCGCTCTGCATTGGCTAACGTCTGCTTTCTGGTATAATGATCCGGCACCAGATTCTTAAAAGAATTGGTCACCTCCAGATAGTAGCCGAATACCTTATTATACTTGATTTTCAGATTGCGGATACCCGTCTTTTCCCGCTCGGAAGCTTCCAGTTCACTGATCCACTGTTTTCCCTCATGCTTAGCCTGGCGGTACTGGTCGATGGTTTCATCATATCCATCCCGTATAATCCCGCCCTCTTTCATGGCAAGGGGAGGATCCTCATTGATTGCGGCATCAATCAGACCATACAAATCTTCCAGTGCATCCAGCTCCTCCTGAATCTCTCCCAGAAGACCGCCCTCGAAGGAGTTCAAAAGCTGTTTGATAAAAGGCAGCATCTCAAGGGATGTCTTAAATGCGATTAAATCTCTTGGATTCGCTGACTGGTAGCTGATTCTGCTGATCAAACGTTCCAGATCATACACGGGCCGCAGATACTCCCGGATCTCATCCCGGATCATCGCCTGCTTGTTCAATTCCTCCACCGCCGTCAGACGGGCATTGATCTCATCACTGTCAATCAAAGGACGTTCGGTAAACGTGCGCAGCAGACGGGCACCCATTGCTGTTCTGGTCTTATCAAGCACCCAGAGCAGAGAACCTCGCTTCTGCTTTTCCCGCATCGTCTCCACCAGTTCCAGATTTCTCCGGCTGGAACTGTCAATCACCATATAGCGGTCTGTCACATAGGGGGTGATGGATGTCATCTGAGGCATATCAGACTTCTGCGTCATATAAAGATATTGGAATAATGCTCCGGAAGCAATCCGTCCGCAATTGTAATCGCCCAGTCCCAGTCCATCCATGGAATACGTATGGAAGTGTTCTTCCAATACCTGCTCACATTTTGCATCATCAAAATACCAGTCTTCCAACGCATTGACACAGATATGAAGCCTGGAATGCAGATCTTCGATATCAATGCCGCAGACCATAAAAGACTGGTTGCAGATGATCTCCGCAGGGACAAATTTGTTGATCTCATCCAGCAATTTCGATTCTTTTTCCAGTTCCGTCACCAGACACTCTCCGGTAGAGATATCCGCAACCGAAATTCCGAATTTCCCGTCCAGGCAGACCACGGACATGATGTAATTGTTTTTTGCCTCATCCAAACCCTGGGTATTCATCGTCGTTCCGGGCGTCACTACCCGGACGACTTCACGTTTTACGATTCCTTTTGCCTGTTTCGGATCTTCCATCTGTTCACAGATGGCAACCTTATATCCTTTCTCGATCAGACGGCCGATGTAAACTTCTGCGGCATGATAGGGAATCCCGCACATCGGCGCACGTTCCTCCAGGCCGCAGTCTTTACCCGTCAGTGTCAATTCCAGTTCTTCTGATACAGTCTTAGCATCCTCAAAAAACATTTCATAGAAGTCACCCAGACGGTAAAACAGGATACAATCCTTATATTCTTCTTTCGTAGCAACATAGTGCTGCATCATTGGTGATAATGCCACGTTATTTACTCTCCGTTCCCATATAATAAAAACCTTTACAGGTGTCCAGAAAGACATTTTGCAAAGTGCCTATCATGGTTTGATCTCCTGGAAAATGTACCAGTAAATTGTTCTTCATCCGTCCCGTAACCAGCGATGGATCATGATCATTCATGCCCTCCACCAGCACTTCCTGCACCGTGCCGGTCAGTCTTCCAGCCTCCTCGGCAGAAATTTCCTGTACCTCCCGAAGCAGACGGTCAAAACGGTTCTTTACCACTTCTTCCGAAACCTGATTTTCCATAACCGCTGCCGGTGTGCCGGAACGTTTGGAGTAAATAAAAGTAAATGCACTGTCATATCGGACTTTGCGCACGACATCCAGCGTCTCCTCAAAATCTTCCTCCGTCTCACCCGGAAATCCCACAATAATATCCGTTGTAAGAGAAATATCCGGAACAGCCCTGCGGATGCGCTCTACCAGATCCAGATACTGCTCCTTTGTATATCTGCGGTTCATATCCTTTAAAATCTTTGTACTTCCCGATTGAAGGGGCAGATGAAGATGATTACAGATCTTCGGGTATTTTCCCATCACTGCAATCAGTTCCTCAGACAGATCCTTTGGATGGGAGGTCATAAAACGAACCCTTTCCAATCCTTCAATCTTTACAATCTCCTCCAGAAGCTGTGCAAATGTGACTGGTTCTTCCAGATTCTTTCCATAAGAATTTACATTCTGCCCCAAAAGCATAACCTCTACCACACCATCAGCAACCAACAGCTCAATTTCCCGGATGATATCCCTTGGATTTCTGCTTCGTTCGCGTCCTCTGACATAAGGAACGATACAGTAACTGCAGAAATTGTTGCATCCAAACATAATATTGACGCCAGACTTAAAGGAGTACTTCCGATCTACCGGCAGGTTCTCCACAATCTTATCCGTATCCTTCCAGATATCGATAACCATAGAGTCCTGTACAATCGCCTGTACCAGCAATTCCGCAAACTTATAGATATTATGGGTACCAAAAACCAGATTCACAAACCGATAGCTTTTTTTCAGCTTCTCCACCACATGGGGTTCCTGCATCATACATCCGCAAAGCCCGATCATCATATGTGGATTTTTCTTTTTGATCCGGTTCAGATTGCCGAGCCTTCCATAGACCCGCAAGTTTGCATTTTCCCGGACCGTACAGGTATTATAGATCACAAAGTCCGCCTGTTCTTCTTCAGACTTTTCATACCCCACACGTTCCAGAATTCCTTCCAGTTTCTCGGAATCTCTGGCATTCATCTGACAACCGAATGTCACAACGGCAAATGTAAGCTTCCGCCCTGCCGCCTCTTTTTTCTCTTCCACTAGCTCTTTCGCCAGTTCCATAAAATAATATTGTCTTTCAGGCTCCGTCTCAGGTGCCTGATTGATTCTCTCTAATATCTTTTCCTTCATTTCATCACCACAAGTGATTATACCAACCCAAACAAGGGATTGCAAGGACAAAATCACAGAGAACCGGCTTCAAAAAGCGTATTATAATTCCTGAAGCAGAATCAACGGTAAGGTGTGCACACGCTGATACGCATCATTCTGGTATGCAGTGGACAGCGGAAACGAGGCATCATCCTCCACCGTCTCGATCGTAATCGCCGGTTTTCCGATGGTTTCGGAATAAAAATGCACCGAATTACCGCCGTTTAAACTGGACATGAATTCTTCTTCCTTTTTTCCCAGTGCATAACCGGACGCCTTCTGAAGATTTTTTGCCAGATGACGGCAGCGTATATTGTATGTATAGGGCATAGCCTGACGGTAATAATAGATGACATTTCCTCTGGAATGAAAATCCAGATAGGCCAGTGTCTCATAATCCTGAAACAGACGCATCAAGGTCTGTGTCTCCTGCTCACTTGCCGGATACTCCTGAAGCTGCTGCTGAATATAAGACTTGCAGGGAAAATTCCGGTTGATATCCACACCTCTGGCATTGTACTTCCAATCCTGATAATTGATATTCCGTCTGCGGCACATCCGACGGAGCAACGGGTTCTGGATAATCCCGTAACCATGCAGAGCAATTTCATAGCCATCCGGATTCACAAGAGGCACAAAGCAGATGGAATACCGGTTCAAAAGCGGAAATACCTCAATCCCATCAATCCTGTCATACTCCTTGTAAGCCGTACAATACTCTTCCATCATCCGCAGCAAAAGTACCGGATTGATGCTTTCCCTGCCGTGAACACCTGCCGTACAGATCAAGGTCTCCATACCAAGCCCAACCCGCATCATGGGAATCTGCCGGTCATCGTGAGACTGACCGATGATTCTGCAAATTGTAAATTCGGGGAATTTTTCTGACAGAATCTGCATGGAAGCAAAGATATCCTGATAAGAATAGCGCTGATTTAAAGCAATCATAGTTGTTCCAAATACCTCCTAATGCATTTTGTACTATCCTATGTTGCAAATCAGCGCTTTATGACAAAAAAACTTAAATTTATGGACGAACCTGTCCATTTCCGTAAATAATGTATTTAGTGGTTGTGAGTGCCAAAAGCCCCATCGGACCTCTCGCATGAAGTTTCTGGGTACTGATTCCGATCTCCGCACCGTAACCAAACTCAAAGCCATCGGTAAACCGGGTGGAAGCATTTACATAGACCGCCGCGGCATCCACTTCATCCAGAAATTTCTGTGCATGATCATAATCCCGGGTGATGATTGCCTCGGAATGCTTCGTATTATAACGATTGATATGAGCGATTGCTTCTCCGATATTTTTCACGGTTTTTATGGAAATGATGTAGTCCAGATATTCCTGTCCCCAGTCTTCCTCACCTGCTAAAGTACCGCCTTCTACAAAAGGAAGCGCCTCTCTGTCCGCACGCATCTCCACCTGATGTTCTTTCAGTTTCCGGGACAATACCGGGAGCAGTTCTTCTTTCACCTCTTCGTGCACCACCAGGGATTCACAGGCATTACATACCCCGACTCTCTGTGTCTTTGCATTGACGATAATGTCACATGCCATATTCAGGTCTGCAGTCTCATCCACATAGATGTGACAGTTTCCGGTCCCCGTCTCAATAACAGGAATCGTACTGTTCATAACCACAGAACGAATCAGACCCGCACCCCCTCTCGGAATCAGAACGTCCACATATTGATTCATCTTCATAAACTCCGTTGTCGTCTCCCGGGATGTATCCGCAATCAACTGAATCGCATCTTCCGGAATCTGATGAACGTTCAATGTACTGCGCAGCGTGTGAACAATCGCCTGATTCGAATGAAGGGCATCGCTTCCGCCCTTTAAGATCACCACATTGCCGGTCTTAAAACAAAGGCCAAAGGCATCTGCCGTGACATTTGGCCTCGCTTCATAAATAATGCCGATTACGCCAAGGGGCACCCTCTTTTGACCGATCAGAAGACCATTGGGACGTTTCTTCATGCCCAAAACTTCTCCCACCGGATCTTCCAGTTCCACCAATTGACGCAGTCCTTCTGCCATAGCTTCAATTCTGCCTTTCGTCAATTTCAGACGATCCTGCAGCGGCAGAGGCATATTGTTTTCTCTTCCACGCTGCATATCCAGTTCATTCGCTTCCAATATGGCATCTGCGTCCTGAATCAGCGCATCCGCACAAGCTGCTAAAACTTCATTCTTCTTCGAAGTTGCCAGATTCCGTAAAATCGGTTCGGCAGTCTTCGCATTCTGTCCAATCTTTTCCAGATTCACTGTTATACCATCCTCTCTAGTGATAAATTCTGCAGTCTGTGATCAGATATTCGGGCAAAATATCTGTCTCTTCATAAGGCGCCTGTTCCACAAGCTGCCACTCACATGCAACTGCTGCTGTTATGTGTTCTCTATGTATACTCAAATACCTGTCATAAAATCCCTGACCATATCCGACTCTGTGACGTTCCCGGTCAAATGCTACTCCGGGAACAATCAGAAAGGCATCTTCGGCTTTCGCCTCCGGCAGACCTGTCATCGGCTCCGGTATTCCGAAATACCCGGGTTCACATTGTGCGAAATCCGTTATGACATAATAAGTCATATCCTTCCCCTGCACCCTCGGAACCGCTACCTGCTTTCCCTGCTTCCATGCCAGTTCTATAAGCTCCCGTGTCATAACTTCTTTCTTAAAATCCATATAAGCATAAATCCAGGAGACTTCTTTCCAGACTTTCAAAGTTGTAACCTGCTTCAAGATCTTTCTGCTTGCTTCCAAAAGCTCATCTTCGGATACTTCTTTCCGCAGTGCAAATATTTTTTTCCTAATGTCTTGTTTGCTTTCCATACTTTTCTCCCAGGTTGGTTATGGAGCCATCCTTTTCCTGAACATCAATGTTGTCCAGTTGTGAACGAAGATTCATCTTGACTGCCTCAATATACTCCTTCCGAAGCTTCTGCTGTTCTTCTTTTTCCTCCAAAGTCAGTCCTTCCATCTTCGCTTTTCTTGCCAGTTCATTGATACGATCAATATTCATCTCTCTTCTCTCCTCTCCTTTATGCATTTACTGAAGCGGTTGCAAAACTCTCCGGGAATCGCAATCGCCTGCCTTTTTCTGATCTTCTATTGATATTTCAACTTATCCAGATAATCAATCAGATAGAACTCATCCTTCTGATTTGACAGAAAAAGGGTACCATGATTTCTCCCCTGCATAATTTTATGTATGATATGGAAATCAGCGCCGTTGGCAATTACCATATCTGCACCTGCAGCGGTTGCCACTTTTGCCGCTGACAATTTTGTCGCCATCCCTCCGGTACCCACATTGCTTCCGGTAGAACCTTTCCCCATCGCCAGAAGGTGGTCATCCAAAGACTCTACAACATCAATGAATGAGGCATCCGGATTGTTATGCGGATCATCCGTAAAAAGTCCGTCAATATCAGACAAAAGAATCAATAAGTCAGCCTTGATCAGCGCTGCAACCACCGCTGAAAGCGTATCATTATCTCCAAATTCAATTTCATACGTGGCAATGGTATCATTTTCATTGACAATGGGAATGACCCCCATGGCTAACAGTTCATTGAACGTATTCTTGGCATTCATTCTGTTCAGATCATCCACCATCGTATTCTTCGTCATCAGTACCTGACTTGCAATCTGATTGTACTCCATAAATAACTTCTGGTAGATCATCATAAGCCGTGCCTGTCCCACCGATGCACATGCCTGTTTTTCTGCCAGTCTCTGGGGACGTTCTTTAAATCCAAGGGCATTTCTGCCTACCATAATGGCTCCCGAAGAAACGAGAACCACTTCTTTTCCCTGATTCCGAAGATTACTGATTTCCCGAACCAGGATTTCCAACTTTATCAAATCAAGACGTCCCGTCTCCGGCTGTGTCAGGGAAGAAGACCCGATCTTAATTACAATACGCTTTTTCTCTTTCAGTCTGTCACGAATATTCACTTTTGTTACCTGCTTTCTCTTAATTACCGTCTATTCTATCACCGGAGTATCCATCTATGCAAGTTCTAACTGGAATAATTTTCGAGAAAGCTGTACAAAGCCGCACTGCTTTCAATATTCTTTCCGCTTAAAATCTCCTGCTGCATCTCAAGGGGAAGGGTAGACATGGGAATCCCCGTAGATTCAAACAAGGTTTCTCCGTCCGACTGATAAACTTGTACCACACCGTTTTTTTCTTTTAACACGTATTCATTTTCACCATCGCCAGTTACCACTCTGGTTTCTTCCTGCGCCCGCTTCTGTTGACTTCTTTCGCCTAATTCATAACTCCCGTAATATGCCATACAGATCAACAGTACAACACAAATCCAGGCGATACCATAAGATAATTTTTTCATATTTATATTCATTCCTTTCGTTTCGCCCAGGCACAAAACGTTATGAAAATGGCTTGCCTAAGCTTATTTTTTCTATATAATGCTTCTTGTAGGGAACTCGGTAAACTACAAATCACGGGGAGGTGAGTGGGCTATCCAGCTTACCGGAGATCGAATATTTATATGTGTAATTCACCTTTTCAAGCACAAATGAGTGTAACACCAAGCATGTAATCTTATCTTTGTATAAACAATCTCGTTTATGGCTTAGGCGTTCAGTCAATTCCGACTCTCCCTATAATTTTAAGTGAACCTTTGCGCTTCTAAAAAGAGTCCCTATGTCTTAAAATCGTGTATAAAATCTGTTGTAGTTTTGATGTCCATAAGACTTTTGTAGTGGCTTGCATTACCTCTACTAATCCAAAAGATGTGACCACTTATGAGTGCCACCGTTTTTCAACCTACACGAAAGGTCTGAAAAATTTGTTATACTGGCTACCCGAAAGGAACTGCAAGGATGTCTGCGTGCAATCTACTGGTAAATAATGGATCCCTGTTTACTGTTGTGGTCAAGCTTTTTTGTAACACTTATAGCTAAAAAATCTTGGATTGTTGCCGGAATTCTATCGGATCAGCCGGATTCCATCAAGGGTGTCCGGCACCGCTAAAGCGGCTATGCCCCTAATCGAATCCGTCATCTCCGATTTATGGCGCTTAAGCAATCAAATACTGCAGTTTGATGCTACAGTAGCCATCACGCAATCCGTGCCTGATATGGTGTTCGGTATCCGTTATATCAGTGTGGACACACATGTTTGTAATAAACGTATGCAAATTTCTCAACTGCCTGATAAAGCTGCTCTTCTGTATGATATTCATACAGGTTGATGCCCTCATTTTTCAACATGTTAAAATAACGTTCTATCGGCGCATTGTCATATGGCTATCCGGCTTTACTCATGCTCTGCGTCACGTTTACGGATTCGCAAAATTCTGTGAATGCCCTGGAAATGTATTACGCTCCCTGATCACAGCTATACCGAATTCGGTATAACTATGACTATGCCGAAGAAAAGAATATGCCCAAAAAAACGAAAACATTTACAAGTTATACGGCATAATTAAGTTTTTTCGGCATATTATCTCATGTTAGTCGAGGGAATAAATAGCTTTCCTCACAGCTTCTTTCTTCCAAAGTTTTT